>JAAUPF010000243.1 GCA_012034575.1 Richelia sp. CSU_2_1
TCCCACTCTCCCCCTCTCCCTGTCTCCCCCTCTCCCTTCTTCTGCTAAGATTGTATAGCGTCCGAGTAAATAGTAGTGAAAAAAATCGGGATTGAGGGTATGGAAAAGCGACAATTGGGTACATCGGAAATTTATATCACTCCGATAATAATGGGGACTTGGCAAGCGGGCAAGTCTATGTGGGTGGGAATCGAGGATGCCGAAACAGTCAAAGCAAATCGTAAATCCCAAATCTGCCAATCCTCAATCTCATATTTCCCAATTTAAAATCTAAAATCTAAAATCGCATGAGTTATTGTTTAAATCCTAACTGTACAAAGCCGCAAAATCCACCTACAGCCAAACTGTGTAGGAATTGTCGATCGAAACTCCTATTGCGCGACAGATACCGGGCCATAAAGCCGATCGGACAAGGCGGTTTTGGCAGAACATTACTTGCAGTTGACGAAGACAAACCCTCAAAACCCCGCTGCGTTATCAAACAATTTTTACCAGGAGAAACCCATCTCATTCCATCAGCAAGCAATCGCAGCAGCAAAAAAGCTGCCGAACTTTTTGAACAAGAAGCAATGCGATTGGATGAATTGGGAAAACACCAGCAAATTCCCGAATTATTAGCATATTCCATCCAAGACGGGCGGCAATATGTAGTGCAAGAATTTATCGACGGGCAAAATCTAGCACAAATAGTAGAAGCAGAAGGCACTTTTACAGATACTTCAATTCGAGATTTATTAAATAGCTTACTTCCGGTTCTGCATTTCATTCACTCGCATAACGTCATTCACCGAGACATCAAACCGGGAAACATCATTCGCCGCACTGACAAACAATTAGTTTTAGTTGATTTTGGTGCAGCGAAAATTGCGACGGGTACGGCTTTACTCAAAACAGGAACCAGCATCGGCAGCCCGGAATACATTGCGCCGGAACAAGCTAGAGGCAAAGCATTTTTTAACAGCGATTTATACAGTTTAGGTGTAACTTGTTTGTACTTACTCACTCAAGTTTCTCCATTTGACTTGTTCGATCCGGGTGAAGATGCCTGGATCTGGCGGCAGTATTTAGGGAACAATCCGGTAAGCGAGGAATTAGGAACAATTTTAGATAAACTGATTGAAAATGCCGCTAATCGGCGCTATCAAACTGCTGTTGAGGTATTAAAAGATTTGAATCCACAAGCTGCGATCGCCCTTCAAACTCCTCCAAAAATTAGCAAGCCAGTTAAACCAACTTCAACTCCCGCCCAACCCCAAAAACAAACTCATAATTGGCAATGCCTGCACACTTTAACAGGTCACAAAAACTTAATTTATTCTGTTGCTTTTAGCCCCAATGAAGAAATTTTAGCCAGCGGCAGCGATGATAAAACCATCAAATTGTGGCGCGTCCAAGACGGACAAGAAATAATTACTCTAACAGGTCACAAAAACTCTATTTATACAGTAGCTTTCAGTCCGGATGGAGAGATACTTGCCAGCAGCAGCCACGACAAAACAATCAAATTGTGGCGGATGAAAGACGGGCAAGAAATTCGTACCCTAGTAGGTCACAACAACTCAGTTTATGGTGCAGCTTTCAGCCCGGATGGAGATGTTATTGCCAGCAGCAGTTGGGACAGAACAGTCAAGATTTGGCGCGTGAAAGACGGACAAGAAATCCGCACGCTTTCCGGTCACATTAACTTAGTTTATTGTGTGGCTTTCAGTCCGGATGGAGAAACTATTGCTAGCAGCAGTTGGGATAGAACTATTAAGATTTGGCGGGTCAAAGATGGGAAATTAATTCGCACTCTGACAGGGCATACGGATTGCGTTCGCTGCGTATCATTCAGTCCGAATGGCGAGTTTTTAGCTAGCGGCAGTCATGATAATACTATCAAAATTTGGTGGGCTAAAGATTGGCAAGAAGTTTTAACGATCGCGGGTCATTCCTGGTACGTAGATTCGATCGCGTTTAGCCCCGATAGCGAGGTTTTGGCTAGCAGCAGCAATCAAACTATCAAGTTGTGGCGGGTAAAAAACGGTCAAGAAATCGGTAATATTTTAGGTCATACAAATTCTGTTTACTCGGTTAATTTTAGCCCGGAAGGTGAGTTTTTGGCTAGCGGCAGCAGCGATAAAAGTATTAAGATATGGCAGAATATGATGGGTGTTTAGTTGGGGACGATCTCGGGCTAAACTCCAATTACCAATTACCAATTACCAATTACCAATTACCAATTACCAATTACCAATTACCAACATCCTTTGCCTAACTGCTGCCACCGAGCTAAATCTACTATTTCAAATTTTCCAATTTAATCCTCGGATCGACCGCCTTCAACAGCAAATCCGCCAACAAATTCCCCACAATTAACATTGTTGCACCCATCATCAAACTCGCCATGACTAAATACAAATCTTGATTGTTCACAGCCTCCAGAGTCAGCTTTCCCAAACCCGGCCAATTAAAGAAAAATTCCGCAATAAACGCACCGCTTAACAAACTTGCAAACTCAAAACCCAACAGCGTCACCAAAGGATTGATCGCATTCCGCAAAGCGTGAACGTAAATTACCCGATCGTCCGGCAAACCTTTAGCCCTTGCTGTTCTGATATAATCTTGACGCAACACGTCTAACAATTGTCCCCGCATCAATCTTTGCAAGCCAGCAAAACTGGTAATGCTGAGGGCGATCGTTGGTAAAATTAAATGCCAGCCGTAATCGAGAATTTGACCCCACCAAGGTAAGTCTGCGTGGTCGATACTTGTCATTCCTCCTACAGGAAACAGCGGCGAAGTATTTTGCGCTAAAAATAACAGTAGCAAAGCCGTAATAAAGCTGGGAAATCCCTGTCCCGTGTAGCTGATAACTTGCAGAAATCGATCGACCGTTTTGTTTTGATTGACGGCGGCAACTATCCCTAAAGGAAGTGCTACAACCCAAGTAGCGAATAAAGATGCGATCGCCATTAACAGCGTTGCCGGCACTCGTTCCCACAACAGAGAAGCTACGGATCTTTGATATACGAAACTATTGCCAAAATTCCCCCGCGTCACGATTTGTTTTAGCCACAACCAATATTGCTCGATCGGGGGTTTATCTAAGCCGAATTGCTCTGCGTATTGTTTGAGAGTTTCCTCCGCAATCTTCGGATTTTGGCTTAACGTATCTAAATAGTTTCCCGGTGCCAGTTCGATAATTGCAAAACAAAGAGCTGATGCTAAAAATAGCGTTAACAGAGCCTGCAACAGTCTTTTAAAAACATAAGCAAATGTTTCGCCTCCAAACAGGGAACTCAATCCTCGCCAATTGCGGTTTACTTTAAGTGAATTCATACAATTTTAGATTTTAGGTTTTAGATTTTAGATTTGGGATTTTAGATTGATGAATTGTTTTTGAAGCATCGGACAGGATCTGACTGGTAACTGTAGGTGTCAACTTAAGACTGGAATTCTCGAAAGATCTCGTTTTTACCTAAGTCTAGATCCCCCTAAATCCCCCTTAAGAAGGGGGACTTTAAGAATCCTTCCAGTCTCTCGCTTAAGAAGGGGGACTTTAAGAATCCTTCCAGTCTCCCGCTTAAAGAGGGGGACTTTAAGAATTCTTCCGGTCCCCCCCTTCTTAAGGGGGGCTAGGGGGGATCGGGATCTAATAGTTAACCAGCAGTCTACGATAGCCTTTGACCTGAATTTGACACCAACTGACAACTGACAACGATCGACGATCGACTATCCACTATCAACTATCCACTGACTAATACTCAACTAAGGTAACAATTGGTACTTCCGGCAATTTCTGCCTGCCGCCCAAACCCTGCAATTCGATGATGAAAGCAAAACCGACAAGTTCGCAGCCAGCTAACTCCAACAGCTTAGCCGTCGCCGCCGCCGTTCCGCCAGTGGCGATCAAATCGTCCACAACTAAAACCCGGCTTCCCGGAGACATAGCATCTTGGTGGAGCTCCAGTCGATCGACACCATACTCTAATTCATATTCAGCACAATGAACGGCTGATGGCAACTTTCCGGGCTTGCGGACTGGAATAAAGCCGATTCCCATTTTATAGGCCAAAGGCGCGCCAAATATGAAACCCCGCGATTCCATACCCAAAATGTAGTCCGCTGACATTTCCGAACACTTTTCGGCTAAGCTGTCAATGGTATAGCTCAGCCCCTCGGGATTGCTGAGTAAAGTTGTAATATCTCGAAACATAATTCCCGGTTTGGGAAAATCTGGAATGTCGCGAATCAGAGATTTGAGATCCATAAACAGTTGATAGTTGATAGTTGACAGTTGACGAAAGGACAGTGGAGGGCAAGGTTTTTAAGATGGGGATTTGGACCCGGTTCTCAAAACCATCCACCGACAAGGGTAGCGACTTTTGACCCTCAATGTTTGGTGAATCGCCACCGAGTGCGATCGCGCATCAAAAATGGTACAATAATAGCGTCAATCGATATTTAAATTTTAGATTTGAAATTTTAAATTTACTCGACAGGTGAATCGGGAGGCTTAAACTAAGAACTTTTTTAATTTTTATTTTTTAATTGCCCAATCCTTTACGCAATATGCAAACAAATGTCATAATTTCTTGACAACAGGGTTGAAGGTAGAGATTTCGCACCCTAAGATCTAAAGTCAAAAATCTAAAATCGCAAATCAAATGATCGAGTTGGCAGAACGAGTAGGTGAAGTTCCCCCCTCTATAACGTTAGCGATCGCAGCTAAGGCGAAAGCCATGAAGGCAGAAGGGATTGATGTGTGCAGTTTGAGTACGGGAGAGCCGGATTTTGATACTCCAGAACACATTAAAGCAGCCGCGAAGCAAGCTTTAGACGCAGGCAAGACTAAGTACGGTGCGGTGGCGGGGGAGGCGCAGTTAAAAGTCGCGATCGCCCGCAAACTCCGCGAGGACAACAACCTCGACTATCAACCGGAAAATATCATCGTTACTAACGGCGGCAAGCATTCCCTCTACAATCTGATGATGGCACTCATCAATCCGGGAGATGAAGTAATTATTCCGGCACCTTACTGGTTGAGCTATCCAGAAATGGTAAAACTCGCAAGCGGCAAGCCGGTAATCGTGCAGACAGATGCTGCTACAGGATACAAGATAACACCGGAACAACTGCGTCAATCGATTACTTCCAAAACCAAATTATTTGTGTTGAATTCGCCTTCTAACCCTACGGGCATGGTGTATTCGCCGGCGGAAATTAAGGCACTAGCAGAGGTAATAGTCGAGCGAGATATTTTAGTCGTTTCTGATGAGATTTACGAAAAAATTATATATGACGGTGCGGAACATATCAGCATCGGTTCCCTCGGCAAAGAAATCTTCGATCGCACCATTATCAGCAGCGGTTTTGCTAAAGCTTATGCAATGACTGGCTGGCGCATCGGTTATTTAGCAGGACCGATCGAATTAATTAAAGCGACAATTACCGTACAAGGACACAGTACCTCAAACGTGTGTACTTTTGCGCAGTACGGGGCGATCGCGGCTTTGGAAAGCAGTCAAGAATCAGTCGAAAAAATGCGGCTGGCTTTTGCCGAAAGGCGCGAGGTAATCTTTGAATTGCTTCAAGCTATTCCGGGAATTAGCTGCACTAAACCCGATGGTGCTTTCTATATGTTTGTCAACATCGGCAAAACTGGCATGACTTCTCTGAATTTTTGCGACGCTTTATTAGAACAGCAGCAAGTAGCAGTAATTCCGGGAATTGCTTTCGGTGCAGACGACCACATTCGCTTATCTTACGCCACCGATTTAGGGACGATTAAAAAAGCGGTTGAACGGCTCGATAAATTTGTCCGCAGCATCTAAAAATCAATTATAAGGACCGGGCTTTAACCCTCCGCTACGCTGCGCCCAGCTTTTTGGTAAGGTGCGCACTGCGCACCCTACAAATAAGTGAAGTAGCAGTGTGCACCCTACAAATAAGTGAAGTAAGGTGCGCAGTGCGCACCCTACAAATAAAGTGCAATATTACAGCCATTTAATTGGCATTTGGATCGCTGAAATCAGGATTTTTGATAAAATCTTCATCGGTTAAACTGCGCAGGAAAGCTAGCAAATCGCGCTGTTCTTGCACTGTCAATTTGAACCCAGAAACAAAGTTGCTTTTCAAAGGATTTTTGCTTCCTACCCCAGCAAATTCCCCTTTTTTAATAGTTCGGCCGCCCACTTTGTAGTGGCCGATAACTTCTTCTAAAGTTTTAATGCTTCCGTCGTGCATATAAGGCGCTGTTAAAGCAATATTGCGCAAAGTTGGTGCTTTGAATTTGCCCATGTCCGAAAGTTCTCCGGTAATTTCGTAAACTCCTGTATTGTGGGGCGGATAACTACCTTTGCCGTCAATATTGTACAAACCTGTATTGTGAAATGCAATTTCTTTAAAAGCTAGTCGATCGTGCATAATAGAATCTGAGAAATTCAAGCCTCCGTGACAGTGAAAGCATTCTAAACGTTCGCTGTGAAATAGTTCTTCTCCCCGCTTGGCTGAAGCTGAAATCGCGCTATTGTCGCCACCGTATCGATATCGATCGTAGGCAGAATTGAAGGAAATTAAACTGCGTTCAAAAGAGGCGATCGCTTTGGCTAAGTTGTTAAGATTAATCGGATCGGATTCTTGATTGAAAGCTGCAGCAAACATTTTTTGATATTTTAGATCCGATCGCAGCATTGCCAAAATTTCTGTTTCTTTACCTACCATTCCCAGTTCGATCGGATGTTCGCCAAATAAAGGAACTAATAACTGGGATTCCAGTTTATTTTGCAGCGGATTTGCCCAAGTCAAAACTGAATTGTAACCGATATTGGTTAAACTCATCGAATTTCGCGGGTGTTTTTCTCCCGTAGCCCCGACTCCTACTCTTTTTCCGTCGGTGAATGCTTTGGCTTGAAGGTGACAGGATGCGCACGCAAATTGTCCCGTGACTGACAGGCGTTTTTCATAAAAAAGATGCCTGCCCAATTCAACTTTTTCTCGGGTCATCGGGTTGTCTGCAGGTACGATTGGTTTGGGTATTTCAGCGGGAATATTCCAATTGTAACTTGTCTGCTGTGCGGCTAGCAAACTGGAATTTTCTGGCGAGAGTATGGCACTTAAACTAATTGCTAATAAGCAGGAAATAATGCCGATCGTACTTAAACTAAACCGTCGGTTTCCGTTCATATAAATCATTATGTAGGGTGCGCACTGCGCACCTTAGGATTACTAATAGTGTGTCAAATTACTACGCACTAGCTCTATATACCAATCCTAAATCATTTGCGTAATTATTGTAGGGGCTCGCTTGCCCCGCGTGAAGCGAAGCTATCCCGTAGGGAATCGCCCGATAGATAAGGGGTAGGCACGGGGGCACTACCCCTACAAATTTTGCGAATCATTTAGGATCGCTATATACCTATTTTACTTCATTTTAAAGAAAGTTTGTCCGGCGGCGGGTTTGTCTCCAAAGGGCAAACCTAAATTTTGCATAATTCCCGTACAGTCACTATCTTTTGGTTCTGACATACATCCGAGGGGAGTATTGGCTTGATTCGCCGCTAAATTCGTTTGAGAAACTAAAGATTTGAGGTCGGCAGTTACTGTATTTGTTGCGGGATTGAAGTTGCTAAAAACTATTTTAGCCGTGTTAGGATTAGCGCAGTTACTCGGCTTCTGCGTGTTGGCTGCTGCTTGGCATCCGGTACTGCCTAAATGAATGGGAAAACCCTGCAATCCGCCGCCGTGACTGCCGCCTTGACTTCCTTCAGTATGGGCAATTTTGCTGTTTTGTCTGCCGGATTTTCCTGCAGGCATTGGGCTAGCCATTTGATTTTTGAGGTCAATTCTGAGAAATTTGTAGCCGCCCCGCCAGTTCCACCACAGCGAGGTTAAATTGAGGGGAGATGGTGCGAGGCTGGCGTCTTCGTGATTGAGATTGAAAGGCACGCCGAGGGTGAATTGCAGGCCTTTATAGTTGCCTTGAGGTATTGTACCGATGATTCGATCGCGCGTTTCTGCGGTGCCGTTTGTACAAGCGCCGGTTTTGTTTTCAAAGTCTAGCAAAGCTACGTTTTGATGCTGCCATTTGCCGTCTTGTTTGAGAGCGATCGGTACTGCTTTGCCCCTGGCATCAATTAATGCCAAATTCGCTACATAAAAGCGGAAGTCTGTAGCAGTAAAACTACCACCCTGCGCGCCTAAATTGCTGTAAGTTTCGCCGCAGGAAAAGGGTTTTTCGCCTACTACCGCGCTGAATTTAATTTCTACTTCTTGAGTTTCTGCAGCGGTGGCTTGATGCTTGTCACCTGCCGAATAGCTGCACAAAATAGCGAGGCCTGCGACGGTAGGGGCGAGAATTAATTGTTTTTTCATTTACGATTACTTAAAATACTGAGTTTGCCAAGGTTCGCACGATTTTTACACTTATTTACTGTAATTGTCAAATGACAGCTTGTCAAACTTGTGAATAACATTAAATAACGCGATTTATGTTTAAGTTTTTCTAAAGAAACAGTCGATCACCATAGTAAATAATGTAAGATCGGGCAAGAATTACCCGAGCTGTAATTAAATCTAAAAATCTAAAATCTAAAATCTAAAATCCCATGAATCCTCTGCCGAATTACCGTCCCAAACAACTTTCCCTCGGCCCTTTAGAGGCAGAGATTTTAAATATAGTTTGGGAATTACAAATTGTAACAGTAAAAGACGTGCACGATCGCATTTTGTCCGATCCCGATCGAGAGTTGGCTTACGCTTCAGTAACAACAGTATTGCGGCGATTGACAGACAAAGGTTGGCTGGTGTGCAACAAAAGCGAACGCACGTTTACGTGGCAACCTTTAGTATCTCGCGATGAAGCGCGATCGCTCTTAGCTTACGATCGATTGCAGCAATTTCTGGCAGTAGGCAATCCCGATATTGTCGCAGCATTTGCAGACAGCCTCGATCGAGCAACTGTCGAACAATTAAAAGAAATTGCCCTCCGCATTCAAGCTGTCCGTAAAGCTAGAGAGGAACAAAAATAATGCACTTAATCTTAATTTTAGCAGCATTAATTGCAGCTTGCAGCTTGAGATATAGGTGGTCTGTTCCTCGCGGAAATTGGACTCGACGCTGGGAGCGATCGCTCTTGTTATTTATATTTCCCCCGCTGTTATTGCTCGTTACAGCTACAGCAATTTTATTCATGGGAATTGAGGGACAAATGCTGGGATTCCAAATCCTCAGCATTGCGGAAGGGTGGTTGAGCTATTTACTCGCTGTAACTTTTTTAATAACAGCAGTATTTTGGTGCATTAAGCTAGCAGCCAGTGGCATTTTATTCCTCAAACACATTCGCAGTTTTTCCCAACTAAAAATAGCTGGAAAAACAGTCAGAGTTATCGAGACACCAGCTTTATTTTCGGCTGTAGTTGGTTTTTGGAAACCCGAATTTGCCGTCACTTCAGGGTTGTTGAAAACCCTCGATGCAGATCGCTTGCAAGCAGTAATTGCCCACGAACAAGCGCACTACTATTACCGCGATACTTTCTGGTTTTTCTGGCTGGGATGGCTGCGGCACATAGCAGCTTGGCTGCCGAATACTCAGGCTTTGTGGGAAGAGTTACTCATGCTGCGAGAATTGCGGGCCGATGCTAAAGCGTCAGCACAAGTAGATTCTTTGTTATTAGCAGAAGCCTTGCTATTGGTAGCCAGCTATCCGCAAGGCTATTTTGATATAGCCTGCGTTGTTGGTGCGGCGGGTTTACCGAATAGATTGGAGGAAAGAATTGATGCACTTTTGGCAGAAACAAAAATGATTACTCAGCCGAATAAGTGGTTTTGGAGTTGGTTGTTGCTAGCGCTTTTACCTTTAGTAACCGTTCCGTTTCATGGCTGATGGAGGGCGCGATCGAATTAAAATATTCCACCACTCACAATAAACTCGTAGGGGCAGGTTCACAAAAGTTTTAATCGCCTAAAAGCCTACTGGCTCGCTTTTCTTCCCTCTTCCCTCTTCCCTCTTCCCTCTTCCCTCTTCCCTCTTCCTTCTGCATTCTTCCTTCTTCCCTCTTCCTTCTGCCTTCTTCCCTCTTCCTT
>JAAUPF010000244.1 GCA_012034575.1 Richelia sp. CSU_2_1
AATCTATATATGCTGGATGAGATTTCATGAATTGAGCCATTTTGTGGTAATTGAGATATCCCCATCCGTATACGAAGTTTTGGCGAATTACGTAGTTAGCGGCGTTGTAAAGATTTTTAGATTGAAAGGCTAAGGCATCGATCTGGGCGAAACGAGGTTCTGTGGATTTAATGATGTGTCTCTCTGCTAGTCGCATTCAGACTCTCCATTTTTTAACGATTGCAATCATTCTCGCTTGTTCACCCTTTTGACTATATGATACTACCCTTGCTTACTCTTGCTTACAAACTTAATAAAGTTTTATAATACTTGCCCGGAATCTTCCCAGTTTTGAAATACAATTGCCGAGAGTAGTAAGTTCCACAGTTGGCTAGCTTGTTTGACTCTTGGCATACAAACTCTAGAACGCTTCTTAACTCTCGATTTGGGCTAATTAAATTTTGCTGGCAGCCATAATTAGACATTTTTTTGATTCTTAATGTACTGTTTAATAACTGCAATAGGCGCACCGCCAACACTTGCAATCAAGTAGCTATTAGTCCATAACGTTGGCAATCGACTTATAGTTATACACCATTAACCTGTATATAGTGCAAATCTTGCGTTAAGATTTATTAAATACTGAAGGCGGTTGAAACCGCCGCCGACTTATCCCCGTGTCTAAAGCCAGGGGCTTGCGTCTCGTTCTTCGGTCAAAAAAATTAACTGCGATCGGCTCGAATAGACAGAAAATATTATAATTTATTGCAACTTCAAGATTTGCCTAAGGTCAGCTTACCTATTGGCAAGAGTCTTGAACGCCTCAACTATCTCACTACCAGCAGTTTAAATAGTAACTCTAACACATGGAAGCTTTTGCTCCACATCCTCCCGAATGGACTGCGGCTGCGGTTCACGCTACTGAGTTTTGTTGTCCCAAGTGCGGTGCTAGCTGTACGGATGCTTGCGAGGTCTGGATTAATCGCCGCTCCCCAGTATACACTGAGTCTAACCGTCGCAAGTGGCAGGAATTTTACCGCTGTCAGTGCGGTTGCGTGTGGTGGGCTTGGAGTAACGATCGACCCCCTTCAGATCTCGTCCGCAGTGACGATTGCTCAAATGAGGGCCCAGAGGAGGATTTCTGAAGGTCGATGTTTCAAGTAGGATTTAGAGGTTTGTAGTCAGGACTAAAGTCCTGACTTGCTCAAATCTGCGATCGAGGACTCTTCATCCTTACTACAAAAATATAGTGGTTATATGACCGGATTTGATATAAAGTGCGCTTCGGCGCACCCCACATTGATAATTGCTGAGAATTACCTGTTGGGAATTTTTGATTTCTTCAATTAATAAAGCACATCGAGGATTCCCTGGACTACTCCCTCCATGACTCTTTCAATCAGGCTCAGTTCTGTTTCGTTGATCGAGTTATTTTGGAGCATAGATTGAAGCTGGTGTCTGTCTGCGCGGCTCAGTTCGCCAGTGTCAAAAATGTGACTAACTATTTGTTCGATTGGAAATCGGAAAGTTTGAGTTTGCATGGTCTGTATCTAAAAAAATAAATATCTTGTTTTTAACTTCGTTAGAGGCGCTGACTATTTCGTAGGTTTTTGCTACCTCATCAAAAAGTTTCTATACTATATAACTGTGCGGGCTATTTGTCAAGATACTGAAGCCATGTATGGCAGTTGACAGTTGACAGTTGACAGCTTGCCCGCTCGCCGGCCGTTGGGTTGACAGTTATGGTACCCAAATCAAACCGTTGATGAAGCGAGGATTTGATCCTCTATTGACTCAGAAAATAGCCACACAGGGTCAAACCCCTTTGCCCTCAAGCTCGATCGACTTTTTGAATCTGATTGACAGTTTAGCGGAACATTGCAGCTTAAAACAAATCAAAACTATAGGAGGATAGAATTGGGCATGGGAATTGGTAATGGCAACCCCCTTACCCTCCCAAGGGGGTAATAGGTAATTGGTAATGGGGAATTGGGAATGACAACTGCTTTCCTGCCAACTTCCAACTGACTAATGACGAATAACTAATGACTAATTTGCGCTTTTCTCTAATTTTGACTTTGGCTTTTTGCCTGCTGCCTCTAGCCGTGCGATCACAGCCTGTCGTTCCTGCTGCCGACGGTACTAATACTGTTGTCAAATCAGAGCAAAATCGCTTCAATATTACTGGCGGGCAATTTTCTGGAAATGGTGGTAATCTGTTTCACAGCTTTAGTCAATTTAACCTGAGCGAAGCTCAAATTGCTAATTTTTTAACTAATCCAAATATTCAAAATATTTTAGTGCGGATTGCTGGCGGCGATGTTTCTGTGATTAACGGTCTCATTTCTGTCAGCGGTGGCAACTCGAATCTATTTTTAATGAATCCGGCTGGGATTGTCTTCGGTCAAAATGCTAGATTGAACGTACCTGGTTCGTTTTTCGCGACAACTGCTACAGGTATCGGTTTCGGCAACAACGAATTTAATGCTACCGGAATTAACAATTACCAAATTTTGCTCGGAACGCCGAATCAATTTAATTTTAACACCCCCTCTGTTTCGCCTGACCAAGAGGGGGCAAGGGCGGGGATAATTATTAATGCTGGAAATTTGGAAGTTGGCAACGGTCGCAATCTAACTTTGTTAGGTGGCACAGTTATTAATACAGGACAATTATCCGCTCCCGGAGGTCGAATTACAGTTGCTGCTGTTCCCGGTCAAAATGCAGTTCGGATCGGCCAAGCGGGCAACTTATTGAGTTTAGAAATTAGACCAATTTTGACAGCAGGGGAATCTACGATAGCCCCGGTTGCTTTGCCTCAGTTACTGACTGGACCAGGCGTAGTTGAAGCCACTGGTTTACAGACAAACGAACAGGGTCAAGTAATACTCACCGGTGGGCAAACTGTCTCAGCAGAAACGGGAAGTGCGATCGCTCCGGTTCGGTAAATGTATTTGCTACTGATGCCACAAGAGGCGGGTCGATCGATATTTTAGGCGAAAAAGTAGGGCTGTTCGGTGCAAATATCAATGCTTCGGGGACTGAGGTTGGAGGTACGGTGCGCGTTGGCGGGGGTTTGCGGGGGACGGAAACGCTGCCGATCGCACAGTTAACATACGTCAGCCCGGATTCTACGATCGCAGCAGATGCGATCGTCCGCGGTAACGGCGGCACTGCGGTCATTTCGGGAGAAAATACCAGCTTCTTGGGCAAGATTGCTGCTCGCGGTGGCACTGCCGGCGGTGACGGCGGTAGCGTGGAAGTGGCAGGCAAAAATGCTTTAACTTTCCAAGGCGCAGTCGATACGCGCGCAGCTAACGGTGCGATCGGTACTTTGCGGATCGCACCGCCAAATATGGCGATCGGCAACGATACAGTGACGCGATCGACCGACACACAACTCCAAGCAACAGCAGAACCCAGCCAAACACTTACATTCATCTCGGAATCGCAGTTAGAACAGATAGCCGCTGGCAGCAAGGTGCTTGTAGATACAACCAACGACATCACCATCCAAGACTTACCAGATAACAAGCTTTCCCTACAAGCACGAACCGGGGATACTGTCACATTTAGATCAGGCGGAGTGTTTTTTGTCAATGACCCCAACGACTTAATTGAAACTCAAGGTGGCAGCATCAACATTTTCGCGAGCAGCATCTCTCTGGGCCGACTCAATGCAGGCGGTGGCAATATTGCTCTCACTGCTAACGGTATTGACTTGAGGGGTGGCAGCGGTTCCATCAGCAGTGCGGGAGGAGAAATTCGCTTGCAGCCTCCCGATAGCCGACAAATTCGGATCGGCGGCAGCGGCGACAATTTAGGGGTTTTGGACTTGACTGCAACGGATCTGGGCGCGCTTGCGGGTGGTTTCGGCTCGATCGAGATCGGGAACGAAAATGGCAGCAGCCCGATCGCGATCGTCGCACCAACCACATTCAGCAGCCCGCTGACGCTTCAAGGAAGTTCGATCGCCCTCGAAAACCCCTTGAGAGCAACCGGCAACGCTACCATCACTTTCAGGGCGCCTCAAACTGCGATCGGCGCCAACATTACGACATCCGGCGGCGATATCGCTTTTACTGGGAACGTTTCCTTGACTGCTAACGTGGCTCTGAGCACTCAAGCTAGAGGTAGCATTCTGTTCCCCGCAGCCCTCAATGGCGATCGCGCGCTCAGACTGGACGCTCAGCGAGTGCTGTTCGGCGGTACTGTGGGTCAAGCTGTACCGCTGGCGAATTTGACTATCAACGCCCGCAGTACAGAAGTATCGGGCGCGATCGCAACTACAGGGGACATCGCTTTCAACAGTTCCGTTACAGTCGATCGCAGCAGCACAATTACTTCCAGTGCCGGCAGCATCGCTTTTGCCAACACCATCGAGGGCGCGGCCTCCGGGGCAAATAATTTGACGCTGCTAGCTGGGGGCAGCATTACTTTTGGGGGGCCTGTGGGTCAAACTCACAGATTGGGGCAGTTGTCGGCTGACAGTACCAGGGTGACGGCGACTGCGGCAGTAGCAGCCGATCGCCTGACCGTGAAAGCGCGAGATAATGCGGTCTTGCGGGGGAATACCTCGGTGACTTCGGGAGCCCGCATAGAGGGAGGAAATGTGCTGGTAGAAGGCAATTTAACGGCAAATGGCGGCACTTTGGACTTGCAAGCAACTCGTTCTGCGGGTGCTGGCAATATTACCTCGAACGGCGGGAGCGTTCGGGTTCGGGGGGATGCGGTTGCTGTGGGCACGATCGATTCGTCGCGATCGGCAGGAACTGGAGGTGCGATCGACCTTACTAGCGGTGCCGGAGGTGTAACTGCTGGAAGTTTGAACGCTTCTGGAGCGATCGGCGGCAATATTGCCGTTACCTCCAGTGCGGGCATTTCTGCTCTCGATGTCATCTCCAGCGCCACTGTGGGAAACGGCGGCATCGTCTCGTTAAACGCGATCGGCAACATTCAGTTGGGTTTTGTCAACGCTCAAGGTGGCAGCAACGGCACTGGTGCTAATGTTGACATCACCACAACGGGTTTGTTTCGATCGAACAGTGTTTTTAGAGATATCTCAGGCAATATTTCCAGTATTTCTACTTTGGGAGGTACGGGGGCAGGGGCGATCGCAATTCGCCACGGAGGCGGCATCAATCTGCCTTTTGTAATTGGTGGCACCACTGAAAATGGCACGCAGGGAACAATTAATGCTGGAGTGGGAAATACAATTTTGCCTGCTATTGCTTTTTTTGAAACTTACACTCAAGGAAGTTTTCCCAATCAGATTTCGCTAATTACACAGACCCCAATACCAACTCCTGCACCCATTCCCGAACCCATTCCTTCACCGAGTCCTGCGCCCATTCCCTCACCAACTCCTGCACCCACAAATCCCGATCCTGTACTGTCATTTCCTTCGTCTTTGCAGGTAGAATTACGAGCGCCAACCGGCAACAGAAATTCTCAAGCGAGACCAGATCTTTTCACTCCTTCTCGCCGCAGGTTAGATTCTGCCACAGCGGGAATTTTGGCATTTGAAGAAACATTTACGCGGGAGTATGAAAAATATCTGGAGTTGTCTCCGAGAACGCCAATTACTAATATGTCGGTTATTTACAAAATTCTTCGCGAAAATGAGGCAACAACGGGGGTTAAATCTGCAATTATTTATATGAATTGGGTCAGCGGGCAGGAAGAAGCTGCGATCGAAGAAAACGCAGAAGTGCTAGTAGCAAGTGAAGGAAAGAACCTCACCATCCCAGCCTCCCATGCCCATGAGAGAAAAGGGGATAAGCAGCGAAAAGATCGCTCCTCTCTCCTGCAAGGCGAGAGTTTAACCCAGGCGTTTCCACAGCAGAAAAAAGAAGTTTCCGATGTTCCTAACGGCGATCGTTTAGAATTAGTTTTCGTTACAGCTCACTCTCAACCGATGCGCGTTTTAATTCCGGCGATAAGGCGGTGGGAGGTACTACAATTGGCTGAGGCACTGCAAAGCGAAATAACTAATCCTAGAAGGAGAGGTAGTATTAGTTATTTGGATGCTTCTCAAAAACTTTATCGTTGGTTAATTGCACCAATAGCCACAGAATTGGGAGCTTTCAATATCGACAATTTGATTGTAATTCCGGCGGCGGGTTTGCGGAGCGTGCCATTTGCAGCCCTTCACGACGGCAAACAATTTTTAATTGAACAATACAGTATTAGCGTAATGCCGAGTCTGAGTTTAACTGATATTAGCTATGACAATATTGCTGACGACGAGATTTTAGCTATGGGAGCGTCGGTGTTTGCAGATAAGCCGCCCCTACCTGCGGTACCGCTAGAATTGGAGTCGATCGCGCCGCCCGATCGGGGAATAACTTTTTTAAATCAAGATTTTACTCTGGCGAATTTAGAAAATCAACGAGAAAGGCGACCTTTTGGAATCATTCACTTAGCAACTCACAGCGAATTCCAGCCCGGGGAACCGAGCAATTCTTACATTCAGTTGTGGGATACTAAGTTGCGAATCGATCAAATGCGGGATTTGAAGTGGAATCAACCGCCGGTGAATCTGTTAGTTTTGAGCGCGTGCAGTACGGCTTTGGGCGACGAGCAGGCGGAGTTGGGATTTGCCGGTTTGGCGGTGGCTAGCGGTGCTAAATCTGCTTTAGCGAGTTTGTGGGAAGTCAGCGATGAGGGAACTTTGGGGCTGATGACGGAGTTTTACCGACTGTTGCCGATGCCCAGAGGCGAGGGAAATGCGACGATTAAAGCGGAGGCCTTGCGACGGGCGCAGTTGGAGATGCTGCGGGGGCGGGTGCGGATTGAAGACGGAATGCTGAGGGTAGAAGGGAAGAGTGAGGTTTTGACTTTACCGCCGGAAATTGTGGCGCGCGGAGATAGAGTGCTTTCTCATCCTTATTATTGGGCTGCTTTTACCATGATTGGCAATCCTTGGTGAATCGATCGTCAACAGATTGATGAATTGATGAATTATGGTGCGTCGCTATGAGATCTCCCAATAGCAACGAGAGTTGTTCGTAGCGACGCACCCTACATTTACTACATTTACGAGATTATAAAAGGGGTAAGTAACCCGGATTTGGTATCATTCGTTAATTAAGGTTAATTGACTGGACATGATATTAATCACCGACTTCTTTCCCACCCTACCCTACTAAATCCGACTTTTCGATCCACAATCGATCGATCGAACAACCTACTCTACCTGACTGCGCTTTATTGCTGCTCAAACAACAATAGTAGATATCAAAGCAATAGATGAGAGCAGGGAAAATGATTGTGAATTTACTGAAAACTGAGCAAAATCAGAATTTACAAAATAGAGAGTTTGTGAAGGTTGGAAATGCGATCTACAAATTAAATTTTGTAATTGCAGCAGTTTATATGATGTGTTGTCCAACTTTCCGATCGAATTTATATTCCTCTAAATCCCTGTTGTTTAGGAGCGGTGTCCCCGTATCCGCCCTGAGCTGGGGGGAATCTCCGGGTTTGAAAACACGCCCTAGTGTTTCAACCAATGAAATATCGAATATTCAGACATCTATTAAATACACGATCGCGAAAAGAATCTGCATCGACAAGGATGGAAATGAATATTCTTGTCCTTAAATCGCTGCTAGGTACTAGACTTCTTGAAAAAGTTTGGTATCTAGGTGTTCTGTTTTTTATATTAGACATCTCCTCTGGAAGCAGGTTTTGAACAGGCAGGATGCCTGTTTTCCAAGAATTATGGGAGGCGTCTATTGGTCTACTTATCGCACTTGTTTCAGACGCTGCCGTGCCTTGCCGATCCAAACATCTTCATCTCGGCGATCGGATCTAGCATATTCGAGGCAGTTTTTCCACGCTTCTAAAGCTGCTGCATCTTGTCCCAGGGTTTCTAGCACTTCTGCCATAATGCCATAAGTCAAACCGCGATCGCTTTCCAGTTTAAGTGCTGCTTGCAGCTTTTCTAAAGCTTCTTCAAGCCGTCCTTTTTCCTTCCAATCCCAAGCGAGATAAGTTAACAAAGCTGCCTTTACTATTTTGTCATCTTCTACTTTTTCCTTTTCGATTAATTTGAGACCTTGGCAGTAGATCTCAACAGATTCCGTAGAGTCTTTATTTTGAATCAGGCACAAGCGAGCCAACTTACAGTAAGCCGCAGCAAAGCCCCGAAATCCTGCTTCTTGATAAAGTGCAACTGCACGGTCAAACATTCTGGCTTCTTCGTACATCACTGCCAGATTGTAGTAAGCTGCTGCATTATCTGGATTGATTTTAATAGCTAGTTCAAACTGCTTTCTCGCTGCGACTAATTCGCCAGCTTGTTTTAATTTCATCCCGCGATTGTTAGCTGCGGTATCCGGATTTACAGGGGCGATCGCATCTTCTATTTCTGCAACAGCCGTCTCATTATTTACAGGGGCGATCGCATCTTCTATTTCTGCAACAGCCGTATTTTTCTTTTTGAGCTGGCGTCGCTCCCATTCTCCCTGTTTGTGTTCTTTACCAAATAGCCAATCCAGATTTTTTTGCTTGTCTATACTCGGAAATTTCAGCATAAAGTACCACTTATCCGAGCCAGTGATTGTTTTAGAGTTGGTGGTGCCACGCTTGTCTTCCAAGATTTTCAAAGCTTTTAGACTGTGAATAACATTGCGGATTTCCTCTCTATCTAGCCTTTTACCCCATTTATCTGTCAACTCAGCCAAATCCCGCAGCCTCGTCTTTTTCACCCACAGATCGGTTCCTTCCCAACAAGTATCAACAGTCTTTGTCAGGTACTCGCAATCTTTGAGTTTGTCGAAATCCTCGTCAGCAAGGGAGTGCAAAGCTTCAACTAATAGCCTTGCATTACCTTTGATTTTCTTCCAGCCAAGATGCCTACCGCCGTTACTCTGCATAGAGCAATTCTAGAAAATGTTCTGACAAACCTTGGGAATTCCCAGGTTTTCCCCAAGGTTGATGTTTTCCCAAGCTGCTAACCGAGATTATATCAGGGTTTGGGACACCTTGGGAAAATTTGCTTGGGTTATTTCAACCATTTATTTTAGATTCAGTTCGATTTTTTATATACACTTCTCATGGATAACATACATAAATTCAGTTCAACACTTCAACAATACTCCGATCGCACTCCGAAAGACGAGCAGTTACGCGAATTAATTTTAAAAATCTGTTCCCTACCGCGCGGTAACGAGCAGCGTCGAAAATTAGTCGATCGATTGTTACGACAACTGCAATACTTGCCAAAATTATTAAAAAGCTCTCATCTTGATTATTTTGAAGCCATCAACCGCACTTGGGAATGGTTAGACAATAACCTGCACAAATTTAATCCTCAAAAGTCTCCGCTATTAGATTGTCTCTTAACTTGGATTAACGGTAATCTGGTATATCGACTTCGAGATTTATACACTCCCAAAAATCACAATACGTTCTCGCTAGATTATTTAGAAGATAGCGGATTTTACATCCCCAGTTGGAGTAGTTTGGATGTTTATATTGACGAACAGCTTCAAACTCAAAAAAACCAAATTTTAGCAAGGGCGATCGCGCGATATATCGATCGAGATCCAGAACGAAAACTGCGCAACTGTCATCCTCAAAACCGTCCCGACTGCAATACTCAAATTATTGCTCAAAAATTGTTCTTATTGCAGTCACCCGAAAAACTGAGTACGATCGGCAGAAAGTTGAGTATCAACACCCAAACTATTCACTCTTTTTGGAAGAGAAAGGGCTTGCCACAACTACAAGAAATCGCCAGAGAAATTTCTCAAATAAACTCAGTTTAAACAGTTGACAGTTGACAGCGAGGTAGGCTTGTTAGGCTTGTTCCCAGGCAGAGCCTGGGAACACATACCAGGAGGCTCTGCCTCCAATTACCAATTACCAATTACCAATTACCAATTACCAATTACCAATTACCAATTACCAATTACCAATTACCAATTACCCAATTTACCCATTACCAATTAC
>JAAUPF010000037.1 GCA_012034575.1 Richelia sp. CSU_2_1
ACCTCGTTGAGCAAGCTCGCATTGAGTTCGGGCAATGAGGGGATCGAAATGTACCCTAAAGCCTTAGACTATAGAATGCGTTTCTTAATGTTCTGAAGTCTACTGAGTCACCCGTGCGCAAAATAGTAATCGCTGGAAACTGGAAAATGTACAAGACTAGGGCTGAATCCCTAGAATTTCTGCAAGGCTTCATGTCTTGCCTGACGGAAACCCCAGAGGAACGGGAAGTGGTGCTGTGCACTCCCTTTACTGACTTGGCCGTTTTATCGAAGAATTTGCACGGCAGCCGGGTGCGACTGGGCGCTCAGAACGTTCACTGGCAGGAGTCGGGAGCTTTTACTGGGGAAATTTCCGGTCCGATGCTGACGGAACTTGGCGTTCGCTACGTGATTGTCGGCCACAGCGAGCGCCGTCAATATTTTGGGGAAACTGACGAAACTGTGAATTTGCGGCTGAAAGCGGCTCAAAAATACGGTTTAATTCCGATTCTGTGTGTCGGGGAAACCAAGCAGCAGCGAGATGCTGGGGAAACTGAAGCTCATATTTTTTCGCAGTTAGAAAAAGATTTGGTTGGTGTTGACCAGCAGAATTTGGTAGTTGCTTACGAGCCGATTTGGGCGATTGGAACTGGGGATACTTGCGAAACGAAGGAAGCTAACCGAGTTATCGGTTTGATTCGCGGTAAATTGAGCAATCCCGGTGTGCCGATTCAGTACGGCGGCTCTGTTAAACCGGACAATATTGATGAAATCATGGCTCAGCCAGAAATTGATGGCGCTCTCGTCGGCGGTGCTAGTTTGGAACCGGGGAGTTTCGATCGAATTGTCAATTACAAATAAGTAGAAGGAAGAAGGAAGAAGGAAGAAGGAAGAATAACGATCTAGAAGCTTTTGGGTGATTCGGATCTTGCATTATTGCTAATTGGTGGTTGTAAGGGAAGTTTTGATATTGAAGAACGAAAATCTGTACCAGTTACCCCAAAATCTTCCCGTACCAGTCGATGATGGGGCAGCTAATCACCTTTTGGGCTTGCAACTTCCTTCAATTTCATTGATGTCAACGACGGGAATTCTTGTAGATTTAGCAAGCATTTCTGGAAGGACTGTTGTATATTGCTATCCACTCACTGGCAGGCCTGATGCTGAGTTGCCACAAGGTTGGAATGAGATTGTCGGGGCTAGAGGATGTACGCCTCAAGCTTGTGCATTTCGAGATTGTTACCGAGAGTTACAAGCACTTGGTGCAGCGTGTTTTGGTTTGAGCGCGCAAAGTACCGAATACCAGCAAGAGGCTGTTCGGCGGCTGCACCTTCCCTTTGAATTGTTGAGCGATTCACGGCTAATGTTTGCGAAAGCTGTGGGATTGCCTACCTTTGAAGTTGAGTCGATGACTTTGATTAAAAGGCTGACACTAATTGTTGAGAACGGGTGTATTGAAAAGGTATTTTATCCGGTATTTCCGCCCGATCGCAATGCGGAACAAGTTATAGATTGGCTTTCTCAAAACACGCGAAATAGAGCCAAATAATATGATGTTCGATCGATCGCCTATTATTAAGGGAATTGAGTTAGAATTGACTGTTGATAAAGTTTTTAGTTGGTTGAGTTGTGGTTGAGCAGCAAGTAAGGAATTAAGACTCAAATCTCTGGGTTTCGGCAAAATATTGTCGCGAAAAACCCGGTCTCTGCCTGTACTAAGACTCAAAGAAACCGGGTTTTTTACCGAATTTGCGGGTGGCAATAAAATCGATTTTTAGCTGGTTGCGTTTGCTAAACAGCGATTTTATGCGCTACAAAACATCGAATTGCTGTTTAAACCAGGCGGAAAATAAAAGGGTAGCGATAAGGTTGGTTCGGATCTTGTAAAATGTGGAGGACAGCCATTATTGTCAGTCCCCAGTGCAGCACGAAACCGATGAAACCAGCCAAACCAAATGTCACAAAAGATAGCGGAACCAAAATTAGACCGTAGAACCAGACATTAAAGTGAAAATTGATCGCTTCCTTGGCATTGTCTTTAACAACGGGGTCATCTGATACTAACAATACAGCGATCGGCACTCCGATCGAAAACAGCAGCGTGCTCAAAAAAATAGCCCCGTGGCACAGCAGTGATAGTAGCTTCCGCTTGTCGGAGTCGTACATATTTTTTTCCTTGACTGTTGGCTATAAGTTTACCTTTATTTGCAACTTTAGCACAGGCTATAATAGCGCTGGAGTAAAGATTTCCGTACTTCCTGCTATTTAAAATCTAAATTCTCCGCTGTAGCGCAGGGTATAATGGCGATCGAGTGAGGATTTCCCTACTTCATTCTAAAATCTAAAATCTAAAATCTAAAATCGGATGGCAACTGAACTCGAAACTGAACTGCAAACTGCTGTCGATCGGCGGCGCAATTTTGCAATTATCTCACACCCCGACGCGGGCAAGACTACTTTAACAGAAAAACTGCTGCTGTACGGAGGTGCAATTCACGAAGCCGGTTCGGTGAAGGCGCGGCGGGCTCAACGTCACGCTACTTCTGATTGGATGGCGATGGAACAGCAGCGGGGAATTTCGATTACTTCTACTGTGTTGCAGTTTGAGTATAAAAAATATCACATTAATCTGTTGGATACTCCGGGACACCAAGATTTTAGTGAAGATACTTATCGCACTTTGGCTGCTGCTGATAATGCGGTGATGTTGGAGGATGCTGCTAAGGGTTTGGAACCGCAAACTCGCAAGTTATTTGAAGTTTGTAAGTTGCGAAGTTTGCCGATATTTACTTTCTTTAATAAGCTCGATCGCCCCGGTAGAGAACCTCTGGATTTGTTGGATGAAATCGAGAAAGAATTGGGCTTGCAAACTTATCCGGTGAATTGGCCGATCGGGACGGGCGATCGATTTAAAGGTGTATTCGATCGCAGGGGCAGAAAAATTCATTTATTCGAGCGCAGCGGACACGGTTCTCGCGCTGCTGTGGATACGGTAATTGAATTAGGAGATCCGCGCATTGAGGATTTGTTAGAACAAGACCTTTACTATCAATTGAAAGAGGATTTGGAACTACTGGATGAGTTGGGAACCGAACTCGATTTAGATTTAGTTCGGGCTGGAAAAATGACTCCGGTTTTCTTCGGCAGCGCGATGAGCAATTTTGGGGTCGAGTTGTTTTTGGATGCGTTTTTAGACTACGCAATGCACCCGATCGCCCGCAAATCCAGCGCGGGAGAATTGCCGCCAACCTACGAAGATTTTAGCGGTTTTGTATTTAAATTGCAAGCGAATATGGACCCGAAACACCGCGATCGAGTGGCTTTTATTCGGGTGTGTACGGGCAAGTTTGAAAAGGATATGACTGTCAGTCACGCTCGCACTGGTAAAACGGTACGTTTGTCAAGACCGCAAAAATTATTCGCTCAGGATCGGGAGTCGATCGAGACTGCTTATCCGGGCGACGTGATCGGTTTGAACAATCCGGGAGTATTCGCGATCGGGGATACAATTTTCACAGGTCAAAAGCTGGAATATGAAGGAATTCCCTGTTTTTCACCGGAACTTTTTGCGTATTTGCGAAATCCGAATCCTTCCAAATTCAAGCAGTTTCGCAAGGGCGTTTCCGAGTTGCAGGAAGAAGGCGCAGTGCAAATCATGTATTCCGTGGATGAAGCGAAACGCGAACCGATTTTAGCTGCTGTCGGACAGTTACAATTTGAGGTCGTGCAGTTCAGAATGCAGTCGGAATACAATGTAGAAACACTGCTAGATGTCTTGCCTTACAGTGTAGCGCGTTGGGTTGATGGCGGTTGGGATGCGCTGGCAAAAGTCGGGCGGTTGTTTAATACTGTAACTGTGAAAGATAGTTGGGGACGGCCAGTTTTGCTGTTTAGAAATGAGTGGAATTGCCAGCAGGTAGAAGGGGAACATCCAGTGTTGAAATTAAATGCGATCGCCCCCGTAGTTTCGGGTATGGCTGTTAGCGTGGATTGATTAAACAGTTGAGATTTATAGTAGGAAATCGCAGTTTGTGCAGCCACAGAACACAACAGTGTTGTGTCCCTACAGGTAATTTATTTTATCGTTTGTAGGGACACGGCACTGCCGTGTCCGGGAAGGAAATTGAGATGGCAATTAACTGTGGTGCTTGGGAAAAATCGACCTATCAGTTCACTAAAAAATCGCAGTTTCCACAGTCAAAGGACACAACAGTGTTGTGTCCCTACAGATAATCTATTTTATCGTTTGTGGGGACACGGCAGTGCCGTGTCCTGGTAGAAAATCGGGCTGGTAATTGACTGTTTTTCGCGCGGTCGATCGAGAGGCTAGTTGACTGTTGTGCCTGCAAACAAGATTCGTACTTTGACACTCTCAGGTCTAAAGACACTGAGATTCTTAAGACATTGCGGTCTTAATATCCCTATTACTAGGGTTCCTGGGCGCAATCCTGTTGCCAAAAATGGTAGGCTGCTATCAAGAGTCTTTCAACAAGCTCCTCAAGCGTCTAAGGGTCAAGGCCCTTGGTTTCGCGTCCTGGCCCGCGTACCTTTTTGTGAGTATTAAATACCAGACTTTCCAGCCTGTGTATTCATTCTCATCTTACAGTATAAGGGCTTTCGCCCTTTTTACACCGCTAAAAATGTTAAGATTCAAGAAAGATTGACGGCGGTTTTAACCGCCCGTGTCGCTTACATCTCATAGCTTTAGCTGATGAGTTTTCCGCTTTCCGTCCTTGTTTTATAAAAAACTTTCACTCTTTGCATAAATATTGAAAACAGCCGAAAGATAGATATATAAATTCTACCTCCGATAGAGAGATATATTATTTTGAAGATTTAAAGTAAAAGCTATCCAACACAAACAATTTATTGACGAGGTTAATCTTAAATTTCGCATCGATCGAACATTTACTGACAGCTAATTAAAGGAGAAATACATAATGAAAGCTGTTTGCTGGCACGGCGCGAATGACGTGCGGGTAGATAACGTACCCGACCCGACAATTCTCAATCCCCGAGATGCCATAATCAAAATTACCTCTACAGCAATCTGCGGGTCAGATTTACACCTTTACGATGGCTACATCCCGACAATGCAATCGGGAGATATTATGGGCCACGAATTCATGGGGGAAGTTGTTGAAACCGGCAGCGAAGTTAAGAACATAAAAAAGGGCGATCGCGTGGTAGTTCCTTTTGCTATTTCCTGCGGCGGTTGCTTCTTTTGCAAGCGGGATTTGTGGTCGCTGTGCGACAATTCTAATCCTAAAGGTTGGATGGCAGAAAAAATGTACGGTCACGCACGGCCGGATTGTTTGGTTACTCGCATTTAATGGGCGGTTATGCAGGCGGACAAGCTGAATATGCCCGCGTTCCTTTTGCCGATGTCGGCCCTTTAAAGATTCCCGACGGGCTGACTGACGAACAAGTTTTGTTCCTTACCGATATCTTTCCTACAGGTTACATGGCTGCTGAAAATTGCAACATTCAACCGGGAGATATTGTTGCGATTTGGGGGTGCGGGCCAGTAGGACAATTTGCAATTAGAAGCGCGTTGATGTTGGGCGCGGAAAGAGTAATTGCGATCGATCGAGTTCCGGAAAGGTTGCAAATGGCCGCTGCATCTGGGGCAGAAATTATCAACTACGAAGAAATTGACGCTGGAGAAGCCCTCAAAGAAATGACGGGAGGACGCGGGCCCGATTCCTGCATCGATGCGGTGGGAATGGAAGCCCACGGCACCGGTTTAGACGCATTTTACGACAAAGCCAAGCAAGCCGTGCGATTGGAGACCGATCGACCCACCGCCCTCAGACAGGTACTCGTGGCTTGTCGCAAAGGCGGTACAGTCTCGATTCCCGGCGTTTACGGCGGTTTTGTGGACAAAGTGCCGTTGGGGGCGGCTTTCAACAAAGGTTTGACTCTGAAAATGGGACAAACTCACGTTCACCGCTATTTGCGGCCTTTACTCGATCGCATTCAAAAAGGTGAAATTGATCCTTCATTCGTCATCACTCACCGCCTGAAATTGGATGAAGCGCCCCACGCTTACGAAACTTTCAAACACAAAAAAGACAACTGCATCAAAGTTGTTCTCAAACCCTAATTCACAATTCACCAATTGGGAGAAATACATTATGTTGTTACAAGAACAAGAATCCGGCGACTTGATTGAAATCCTGGATGTCGATGGTTTAGTTAGCCCTGCCAAAAATGAAGTGCTGGGACGAAATCAAGCAGGTGAAGAAGAACAAGAACCTGCAAAGTTTCACAAGCATAAATTAGTCTTTCCTTCAGGGGAAGTTTTGCCGCGTTGCTGGGTTGAGGAAAACTACAAAACGAATTAAAACCATGCTGTAGGTTGGGCGGAGTGAAGCGGAGGGTGAACGAAGAGAAACCCAACATCAAATTTTGTAGTTTTTCATTCCTTAAGCAAAGAGTTGATGTTGGATTTCGTTCCTCAACCCAACCTACGTAATTAAATAAATTGAATACACTCTTGTACTCATTTGGCTGAAATCTATCTGACAATCCATTCTACTTGATGCGCTTCAGTAATATCGGGAATATCCAAGCGATCGAGCAATTTTTGAATTACAGCTTCGGGTACTGCGGCGGCGCGCGATCGATTTCTCTTCAATATTTCTGCGATCGGAACTTCGAGGTAAACTATCCGAATGCGCGATCGATAGCTGGCAAAGAAATTAATTAATTGCTGGCGCATTTGTTTGGTAGTATTGGTTGCATTCCACACGAAAGAATGTCCCGAGTTCATATATTCCCGCGCTCGACTTTTAGCTGCGACAATGACACTACCGGGGGTTTCATCGGGAGGAATTTTCATTTCTTGCCGCAACGCATCGAGGGAAATTACCGGGAGATGTGGTAGATTTTCTCTAATCCAATAATCTTTACCACTTCCTGGCAATCCCGACATTAAAACTACTTCGCATCGCGTATCATCAAAGGCTTCGTAATCGGGATTGCCGCTATCTTTGCGGAAGTAGATAAATCGGCTGTGGGCTGAGGGAAACTGGCGCACAGAATTGAAGCAGTTATTTTCTTGGCAAAATTCCCGAAACAGTTCTATTTTATCGAGCAATTGCTGCCGATCGCTACACAGGCGGCCGCGCACGTCTGCTTCGGCTAAAAGTGCGAGGAAATCGCAGCGGACAACTTGACTGGCTTTAATTACCGATTGTTGGGGATTGGGTTTATCTAACAGCCAGATAGGTAGGCTGCCTAATTGAACGATCGCGCTTATCATTCGCGAATTTCAAAGGGTACTGGCGGAACTAATGCTGATAAGATTTGCCTTGCCATTCTCGCACCTTGGCGGCCGTGACCTTTGGAACTAATTCTACCATTTCTTCGATTTTTGTAAAGGCAGGTTTGGCAACATCGTGCAGCAAAGCGGCTGCAAAAACGATCGATCGATCTTGCTGGGAAAGCTGCTGCCAATTTGGGGATGATACTAAAGCTTCGCAGACCATTTTAGTGTGAATTAAAACATCTCCTTCCGCGTGATAAATCGGGTCTTGCTGGCAGCCTTTGAGGTTGTTGAACCAATCGAAATGTGTTTGAATTTTGTCCCAGTCGATCGATCGATTCGGCGCATCGGGACAAAAAGGAAAAGTCCAAGTTGTGGTATCATCTGATAATAAAGCATTCATAATTTCACCTGTTTATGAGTAACGCGCGCAACGCGCGCCTGCATTCTTAAGTCCGCGGAGGCGGACTTTGTTTTTGTAGACGCGGTTTCCACCCCCGAGTTTTTTTGTAGACGCGGTTTCAACCGCCGAGTTTCTTTGTAGACGCGGTTTCAACCGCCGAGTTCGATCGAATTCATATAAAATCAAATATATCTACATCTTGACGCAAAAGATTCGGGACGATCGGGCGATTTAACCAATGTCCTTCTGCATTTTTAATCGCAGTCAAAAAACTAGAGCGCACGTACTTGTAACGCGCTTTAACAAAGCCATCTGCTTCTACTTTAATATACAAACCCTCCACAATCTCGCTCTTGTCAGTTTCTTTCAAACACCGTTCTTCATCCAAACCCAATTCGCGACAATGCGATCGCAACCGATCCAAATGTCCGGGGCTGATAAAATTGGAATTGCCCATCAATTGCATCATTTGCTTCGGCGACTTCAGCACTCCCTCAAACAAAACCGGAACCGAAACTAACGGCAATCCAGCTAGCAGTTGGCGGCGGGATTCCGTGCTCAAAAACTGGCGATTTTCTAAATCTAACACATCGAATTCCATGAAATAATGAGGCAGCAAATCGTAAAAAACAGTATGTTTGGCATACAACCATTCGCCGTAAAGAATGTAGCGGTGTTTCAGCACTTCCCACAGCAAACCGCTGAGACTGAAAGCCCACTGTTTGAACAAGGTAAAATGTTTTTCTCGCGGCCCGCCGGTGAGATAGTGACCGCGACTTTGCAACAGCATTTCTCCGTCAGGTGCGAAGCTGATGGCGGCATTAGCACCGTCTACTTTTTCTTCTATAATTAAAGGGCGATCGCAAATAGCATTAAACGACACGCTGTCGAGATCTTCGTCTCCCGGTTGGAATCGCGAACCTTCGATATGATATGTTCTCGGATATTTAACAATCATGCGATTTTGGATTTTGGATTTTAGATTGTAATTTAAGATTTTAGATGGGAGATTTTCAGAACTTCCGTAGAAAGTTTCGATCGCACTTGGATGTTTTAAGAAATTGCTTGGATATTTTCGATCGCAGGAGCGACCTATTTATCCCTTTAACCATTATAATGTAATTATCATAAAGGAGCGTGTAATTTGAAAAACCAAAATTTGCAAAGCCTAACATCAGCGATCGCAGGAATTATTTTAGCAGTCCTGCTGCTCCTCGGCTTCAATTCTTTTGTCGTCATCAATCCGGGTGAAGCTGGAGTGGTTAGCATTTTAGGAAAAGCTAGGGATGGAGCTTTGTTAGAGGGATTTCACCTCAGACCCCCGCTGATATCCAAGGTAGATGTCTATGATGTAACAGTGCAAAAATTTGAAGTTCCCGCCCAAAGTGCTACGAAAGACCTTCAAGATTTAAACGCTAGTTTTGCAATCAACTTTCGCCTCGATCCTGAGAGAATAGTTGATGTGAGGAGGACTCAAGGAACCTTGGAGAATATAGTCTCAAAGATTATTGCTCCGCAGACGCAAGAAGCTTTTAAAACAGCCGCTGCATTGAGAACCGCCGAGCAATCTATTACTCAAAGAAGCGAACTGAAACGGGATTTTGATATGGCGCTGAAAGAAAGGTTGGCAAAGTATGATGTAATCGTACTCGATACTAGCGTTGTCAACATTAGATTTTCCGAAGATTTTGCGAAAGCGGTTGAGGAAAAACAGGTAGCCGAACAGCGGGCGCAAAGGGCTGTTTACGTCGCTCAAGAAGCCGAACAACAGGCTCAAGCTGATATTAACCGCGCTCAAGGTAGAGCAGAAGCTCAAAGACTTTTAGCGGAAACTTTGAAGGCTCAAGGTGGCGAGTTAGTGCTGCAAAAAGAGTCGATTGAAGCTTGGAGAAGTGGCGGCGCACAAATGCCTAAAGTGCTAATTTTAGGCAACAATTCAAGTAGAGTTCCTTACATCTTTAATATGGGAGACATTCAGGAGGAGGGCGATCGCAAAAAAAGTTAGGAGCAATTTAAAGTTACCGGAGTATGCTAAACTTCGGAAAGCTTAAATCTAGCGACAGATTCAAGTCTGTCGCATTCAAAGCACAGTCTGCAATTCACGCACCAACAGCACACTAATTTTAGGAAGCAAGGAGAAATCATGACCCGCGCTATAATGGAAACCGACAAAGGCACGATAAATTTGGAACTGTTCGATGCGGATGCGCCCAACACAGTAAAGAATTTTGTTGACTTGGCAGAAAAAGGTTTTTACGATGGATTGACCTTTCACCGAGTGATTAATAATTTCATGATCCAAGGCGGCTGTCCGAAAGGCAATGGAACGGGCGGCCCCGGTTACAAAATCAAGTGCGAAATCAATTCAAACAAACATTTGGCGGGAACTTTATCAATGGCTCACGCAGGCCCAGATACGGGCGGAAGCCAATTTTTTATTTGCCATTCTCCGCAGCGTCATTTAGATGGAGTTCACACGACTTTTGGCAAAACTGAGGACATGGATGTAGTCAATGCAATCCGCCAAGGCGATAAAATTTTGTCGCTCAAAATCGAGCATTAATTCTCAATAATTAGTTGCGCTTGCAGTAAGGGATTCAGTCCTGATTGCAAGTGCAATATCAATCATCATCCAGAGAATCATATAATAGTTCTGTTGCCCGAATTTCTTCTTTATCTTCCTAATTAAATTCCAATTGGCAGAAATTCGTCCGAGTTTACTTCAGACATCAGTTCCTTGTCGCTATTCTTCTGGCTAATTTGCAACCTCCGGCATCCTATTTGTAAATACTTTTCTTGTAATTCAATGGCAATTGACTGTCTTTTAAGCTGTTTGGCAACAAATGATGTTGTGAAACTTCCCGCAAATAAATCGAGTACAGTATCCCCCTCATTACTACTTGCTTTAATAATTCTTTCTAACAAAGATACTGGTTTCTGAGTTGGATGCTCCTCATACTCAGGCATACGATATCTGACTCTGGGAAACTCCCAGACATTACCGGGAACTTTTTCAGAATTATATACTGATGGTGTAGACTTTCTATAGTCAATTAGTTTTCTCACAGCTCCGGTTTTTGCCTCCACCAGAATATCTGAGGAATTAAATATATAATTTCGTTTGTCTTTGACGCAATATAAAATTGGTTCGTACAGAGAACCGTAATGTTTTTTTGCTTGTACGCCTGAGCTATCATAATACCATACTATTCGAGAAAGAATTGTTAGTCGATCGCGCAAATACAAATCAAAATAAGGCATACTTTGAGTTGACGCCATCAGATACAAGCTGCCGTTAGCTTTGAGCTTGTTAATACATAAGTTCAACCAACTATAACTCCATTCTAAATAATCACTTTCTACTTTCCACTGGTCTTTAAAACCATTGAAGTCTTTACCAATATTATAGGGGGGGTCGGCAAAAATCAAATCGATCGAATTATCTTCTATTTCACTTTCCAGCACTTCTAACACATCTCCTAAAATCAGCTTGTGTCCGCCACATTCAAATATTTTCATTCAGCACAACCTCTATTAATTAATATTTTATCTTAGCAAGTATAGCAAAATATTCCCTACAAATATCACGACTTTCATGTTAGTAATGCAGGCTATAAAGCAATTACCAATTCCCTCCGCAACGCTCGGCCCATTACCAATTACCAATTACCAATTACCAATTACCAATTACCAATTACCAATTACCAATTTCCAAAACCCTATATTCAATACAGTTCGTACTTGAGCAAAGTACAGGGAATCGACCCGTTAAAAACTTGAATTCGCCGCGATGTCCTCAATCCCACTTTTTTAGCCAGTTCCTTATTTCCGGTCAAAATAAACGCATTCCAACCTTTAAATCGCTGCTTAAAAATATCCCCCAACATCTTGTACAAATCGCCCAATTCGTTCGCATCTCCCAGCCTTTCTCCGTAGGGAGGATTGCAAATCAAAACGCCCCTATCTGCTGGTGCTTCCAATTGGGATAACTCGGTTTGAGCAAACTGAATCTTGTCGGAAATACCCGCTTGCTGCGCGTTGGTGCGAGCTTGAGCTATCATATCAGCATCTCGATCGCACCCGGCAATTATCTCTTTAAGCTCGGATAGTTCGCTATTCTCCGCTTCCGCCCACAATTTATCCCACAAAGGTTCGTCAAAGTCCCGCCAATTCATAAATCCAAACTTTTCTCGAAACAATCCCGGTGCAATATTCAAAGCCTTTAAACTAGCTTCTAAAGGTAAAGTTCCCGAGCCGCACATGGGATCTAAAAATGGCAAATCCGGCGTCCATTCTGCCATTTCTAACAAAGCAGCAGCTAGCGTTTCTTTGAGCGGAGCAAATCCCACCGCAGGCCGGTATCCGCGTCGGTGCAAACTGCCGCCGGAACTGTCTAAACTTAGAATACCTACGTCTTGATGGATGTGAATGTTAATTAGCAAATCTGGATTGTTGATATCGACGCTGGAACGTTGATTAAATAAATCGCGCTGTTGGTCGGCGATCGCATTTTTGACTTGCAATGCTGTATAGTGAGTGTGATTCAATTTTTCGTTGCCACCGGTGCAATTTACTGCTAGCGTATTGTCGGGAGTTAAGTATTCGTCCCAAGGAATGTTTTGCACTTCGCGGTACAACATATCGGCGTTGGAACACCGAAATTTGGCGATGGGAACTAGCACTCGAAAAATTGTTCTCGACCACAGATTGACGCGGTACAATAAAGTTCGATCGCCCGCAAAGTAAACTCCTGTAAAATCTGGCTCGACATCCTCCGCTCCCAATTGTTCTAATTCTTGGGCGGCAATTGTTTCTAATCCGCGAGCAACTGTGGCAAAGTATTGATTCATTATGAAGGAAGAAGGAAGAAGGAAGAAGGAAGAAGGAAGAAGGAACAGAAGTTCCAATCTAAATATTAGCTGCTTTTCGCCTCCACCGCCGCCAAAAATACTCTATCTTAAGGTAGATGCGGTAGATCGTCAAGATTGCTATTAGTGAGATCTCTTTATCGACTAACGATCGCCCCTATAGCTGCCTGCTGTCAAGGGCGATCGGTCTCGCCAAGACGCCACCAACCTCCAACGCCTTGCTGTATAAGGAATTTACATCTATTGACCGACTGAGATGACAATTTTGAGCCGGGGCAATTCGGTCAAGCTTCTTGAAAAGTATTCCTAATTACTTGCACAACTTATTGACTTCGTGTTAGGCTGCTACTCAAAGTTGAAAATTCAATCCCTAACATCCAAGTCAGGGAATCAGTGCTGGACTGCCTGCACGATTAGGATTTGTACCAGTCCTGAGAATATTCAACTCAACGGGTGTACTACAATAATAATCGGAGACAATCATGTCAACAAAAATCAACGGCTCCGCTCTCAAACTGTCTCGCGCTAGCAAAATCCAGGTAGAAGTCAAGGAAATTGCCAAGCACGCCACAGCGAAAAACATCTCTGCTCATCTTAATGTTGATGCTGATGGCAGCGATGTTAGCAATGAGTAATTGCAGGTTTTTCCGTTAAACTTTGCATCCCCAAGCAAGCAGTGATAGATTTTATCCTTGCTTGCGGGAAACGTCAATTCTGAAAAAGGGCAGGTGTAAAGCATTGCCCTATTTTATCACAGTCAAAAATTATTGAGAAAAATTATCAACTTAATATGCGATCGCTCGCAAACCTCCTCCAACCCTACGATATCGAAGATTTTCTAGATTGCAACTGGACAAACAAAGCAGTTGCGATTCCCGGTGCAGGGAAAAAAGATTTTACACGCCTGTTTTCCTGGCAAAAACTTAACTACCTCCTCAACTTTCACCAGTTAAAATATCCCGACATTCGCCTAGCAGTAGCAGGAAAAGTTCTCGAAGAAAGTGCCAATGACAATCTCAGCAAATTCTGCCAGTCGGGAGCAACTTTAATTATCAATCGAGTCCACAAACTAATTCCAGAAGTCGCTGAATTTGCAGCAGAATTAAAAGCAGATTTAGGTTATTCCAACCAAGTAAACGCCTACTGTTCCTGGCCCGAAAAACAAGGCTTTGCTACCCACTACGACACCCACGAAGTTTTCATCTTGCAAACAGACGGCATCAAGCAGTGGTATGTATTTGAGGACACGATTAAGTATCCCCTACCAGACCAAAAATCCTCTACTTTTCCGCCGCCAGAAACCGCAGCATATTTAAGCTGCATCCTCCACCCCGGAGATGTGCTTTACATACCGCGCGGGCATTGGCATTATGCAGTTGCTTCCGAGGAACCCTCGCTGCATTTAACCTTAGGAATTCACTGCAAAACTGGAATTGACTTTTTAGAATGGTTGGCGGGCGAATTGCGGCAGCAACCCGAGTGGCGCAAAAGTTTGCCGCTGCGAATAAATAATGCAGATTCTCTAAATGCAAATGTCAATCATTTAATTACCGAATTGCACCGCTACACGAACAGTAAAAATCTGGGCGAAGAGTACAGCAATTACCTCGACAGCTTGGGAAAACCAGTTGCCAAATACTCTTTCCCCTATCAAGCAGGATTCAACATTTTTCCCTGCGGCATTCACACTAAATTTAGAATTCCCAAGTTTCAGCGGGTGAGAATTAGCGACTTGCCCGACGGGTGCGGCTGCAAAATTGTAGTGGGAGAGAAAGAAGTTTCTCTCAGAGGAGTAACGGCTAAATTTGCGGACAATTTATTCAGTACGGATTTTTTTACAGGAGAAGATGCTATGGATTGGTTGCCGGATTACGATTGGGAAATCGATGTCATGCCTCTTTTATCGAGGCTAGTAGTTGACGGAATAATTTTTGTTAGTTAAAACAGTTGATAGTGGATAGTTGACAGTTGACAGTCGATCGACCGATCGACCGATCGCAAGTCAAAAATCGTTGAACAGCGTACTTTTTACGGGTTTTCAATTGCTTGACTGCTATAGCTGTTATCAATGGGTTGCATTAAATGGGTTGTAAAAAACACAATTTCTGAAATCATCTAATGAGGTAAAAACAATGGATAAGTTTTTTTGTGCTGATGCTTCTAAATGCGCTGAAGAAGATATTATCGGCAGCGGCAGCAATTACCAAACTTACGTACTGATTGAATGTTGCTTGCCTTGGGAATATGAAGCTTTTAACTCGAAAACAGTTCCCCAAAATCTCAGGGATTTGGTAGAAGAAGTAGAACACGCACAACAAAAGATTCGTTTTTTACTGATAACTAACGACACAACTCATAAATGTGCGGAACATCGCAAAGTCCTGATTTATCACAACAAAAATCAAGAACTTTTTGGCGGTTATGAAAAGCGTGAATTTAATGCAGATAGCATTGACAAAGTAGCGGGAATTGTCAGAAGCTATCTAGCTGGAGAAATGCCGGAGGGCGAAATTATTGACAACCAGACAACTAGAGATATTTTGATTTGCACTCACGGCAGTCACGATACCTGTTGTGCGAGATACGGAAATCCTTTTTACGCTGGAGCAAAAGCTTTAGTTTCCGAGTTAGAATTGAGCAACGTTCGCCTGTGGAAATCCAGCCACTTTGGAGGACACCGCTTTGCACCGACGGCGATTGACTTGCCGGATGGCAGGTATTACGGAAATCTCGATCGCCCTTCGTTCCAATCTATTTTAACCCGAACCGGCGATATCGAATGCCTGAATAAAGTTTATCGAGGTTGGGGAATTTTGCCAACTCCCATTCAGGTTTTAGAAAGAGAATTGATGCTGCGCTACGGGTGGGATTGGTTCGATTATAAAGTAGCGGGGTGCATAGTCGATCGACCCAGCGAAAATGAGGTTTTTTGGCGGAAATAACTTTTGAAACAGCAGACGGCACCTATACCTTCAGGGCAAATTTAGTTAAAGATGCAGCGAAAACCATCCGACTGAAAGGTTCTTGCGGTGCAAAAAAAGAATCGGAATTTGTCAAGTATTCTGTAGAAAGTCTCTACTTTTACTCTAAAAAATCCGAGCAAAAGTTTGGTGTTTATCCTGCAGGTTTGCAGCCAATATTGCTTGAGGCAGTGTGATTTTAAATGTAGCAAATTCACGAAGGATTTGTGCAAAAATTGCGTGAGGACTTTAGTTTGCCGCATCTTGCGAACTAAACTCCTTACTACAAACCGTTTTTATTGTGGGGAATTGACATAAATTATATCGATCGTCCGGTTGACATTGCGGCAAGTTCGTGCAATTGTTTGCGGTTGATTTTCCCTTGAGAATTTCGCGGCAACTGTGCCACTTCAACCCAATATTTCGGTCGCTTAAATTTGCTAAGTTTATCTTCTATAGCCCTTTGCAAAGCCGTGACGGTAACTTGAGAATTGGCGGGAACGTAAACTGCTGTTACTGCTTGACCCCAATGTTTGTCCGGCAAACCAATAGTGCAGATATCAGCAACTAAATCAGTCGATCGAATGGCGGCTTCGACTTCGATCGGAAATACATTTTCGCCACCTGTAATGATTTTATCACTGTTGCGCCCGACGATATTTAAAAAGTTATTTTTGTCAAAAAATCCTAAATCATCTAATTGCAAGTATTCGCTACTTCTCCAAATTTCTGGATAATAACCCAAAGCTAAAGATTTAGCATTTATGCAAATATTGCCTGTTTCATTATAACTCAATATTTCACCATTTTCACCGCAAATTGTAACTTTAGCGTGGGGTAAAATTTGACCGGAACTGTGATTACCTGCTAAGAAATCTCCCGGTTTTAGTGTAGCAATTTGCGAGGCAGTTTCAGTCATGCCATAAGTTAACGCTAATTTAATTTGATAATTTCTCGCTGTTGCTAAAAGTTCCGGCCAAGCTGGAGCACCGCCCAAAAGTACGGTATGAAATCGAGATAACCAATTAGCTGTATCTGGATTTTGCAGCAAGCGTTGCAGTTGAGTTGGCACTAGGGAAATAAAGAATTCTTCAGGTTCTATCTCGCATTTTCCCCCTGTTTCTAGCGATTTAAAAGACTTAGTTGCCAGTTTTCCAGAAGTAGTAAAGGAACGCAATAACTGCATTAAACCGCTGACATGATACAGGGGCAATACGCAAAATGAGTTAATTTGCCAAATGTGAAAATATTCTTGAAAACCTCGTACCGATGCTGTCAGAGTTTCCCAAGTGTGGACAGCAAATCGAATTTTTCCCGATGAACCGCCCGTGGGAATCATAATTAATGGTAATTGGGAATTGGGAATTGGGAATTGGGAATCGGTAATCGGTAATTGATAATTGGTAATTGGTAATTTTGGATGATTTTTATAGTTGTTGAAGGGAGGTGCGATCGAATTGATTTCAGCTAAATTTTGCAGTGCAGATTTACCCAGAATTCTGTCGGGCTGGATTAAGTCAAAAACTTGCTGCCATTCTTGTTGTACCCAGTTAGGATTGCACAGGAAAATCTGACATTTGGTGGCACAAGCGGCGATAAAACTGGCAATAAAGTTGATTGGTTCTGGTTCAGAAAGGCAAACTTTTGGTGCGCCGGTATTACCGATTTTAGTTAGTTCTCGAACTTGTCTTTCGATTTTTAATAAAAGTTCGCTGCTGTCGCAACCGATGAGCCAATTTTCAGGCAATTTGGATGCAATTTCTAGAATATTTGCTGCGATATTTTCTGTCATAGATGCTGTCACTGTATTTCTGAAATTAAAAGTCGAATTCTGGCGTTTGATATTTATACCAAATCCGGGTATCGTACTCCCTTTATCATTCGGCGATTGAAATCGCTTTGGGGGTGCAAAATCGAATATGCTTCGCTCGTTATTCGATTTTCACCCCCAACTACACAAACAAAACCCGCCTGCGCGGGTTAAAGAATAACAGGGTATTAAAGCCGGATTTGATATTTATACCATTTCTTCAGCAATCTAAAATACAAAATCTAAAATCTAAAATCCCTAAAACCACGAATCTGTTCCAAAGCCTAATGCTCTGCTAGAATGAGGAAAAATGCGATCGGCTAAATCTAATGCTGCTTGTCTGCCAATTTCAGTTTCAAATACTGAGGAAAAAACAGCATCAATGTTGTGAGTTTGACAGAATTTTTGCAATTGGGATGGGGAACCAGCGATCGCGGGTTTGATGACAAAAATTCCTCGCCAGCCCCGGCGGTAGCATTCTTGCATTCGATCGAGATTGGCTGCGGATTCGTCAAGAGCAATCTCGGTTGCAAAAGCAGCATTTAATTCTAGCATTTCCTCAAATCTACCGACAGGAAGCGGCTGTTCTAAAAATTCAATTTTTGCAGATAATTCGGGCAGTGAGTTGACGCGATCGCACTCTTCCAACCAGATTTTAGCTTGATGGTAATTAAGACCGCAATTAGCATCCAATCGCAACAATAATGGCTCTCGATCGCCCATTTTGTGCATTGCTTGCAGCAGTCGATCGAACATCTTTAATTCTCTTTCAATTTCCGCAACCCCAATTTTCCATTTAAACGTCCGATGCCCCTTTTGCCACAGCATTTGCATCGCCTGTACTGCTGTTTCTCCTGCGGGCAATAAACCGCTATACCGCTGCATATTTTGCCCCCCCCCTTGGTAAGGGGGGGCTGGGGGGGGTGAATTTCGATCGCGCGATATAGCCGATTCAAAACCAAATTGACAAGCGGGCAATTCATCAGGAATAGAAAAGATAGTTTCTTCTGAAATCCGATCGGGCAATTGCTGGCAAAAATCTAAAGCTTCCTGCAAACTTTCCGAACCAAACCAACTCAAAGTAGCAATTTCTCCCCAACTAATTTGACCGTTTTCGCTCGTAAGTTGCAGGATAATTCCTTCTCGAATTTCCCAGGTTCCGTGACTTGTTTGCAAAGGGCGTTTGAACTTTCTTTGATAAGGATAAAACTCGAATTTATAGATCGCGGGCATTATGCAAAAAGTGGTTAGATTCAATATTTTTGTAAGGTGCGCACTGCGCACCCTACGAAGCAATATTGTAGGGACGCCACACTGTCGTCTCCTGACAAACTGCGAAGTAATATTGTAGGGACACGGCACTGCCGTGTCCTTGCGTGTCCTTACCAGCAGTAAGGTGCTGCATTACCATTTAACTGTAAAATTCTCTCACGATCGCAGCAAAATTTTCAACATTTTCAAAATGAATGTTGTGTCCCGCGTTTGGCACTATTTTTAGAGTGGCTGACGGACACAACTCAGCCATTTCGGCATTAATATTTTTAAATTTATCATCGCATTCTCCCGCTAGCAAGAGGAGGGGAACTTGATTTTCGGCTAGTTTTTCCCAAAGAGAAGGCTGGTTGCCAGTTCCCATCTGGCGGAGGGATTTTGCAAGTTCGATCGGGTTGTTTTCGAGTCGGCTTTCTAGGAGTCGATCGAACTTGGGCGAGTTTTTTAAAGATTGAAATAACGGGCGATCGTACCAATCTAATAAAAATTCTTTGATGTTGCTATTTTCCAGTTTTTGTGATAATTCAAAATCGGCTTGTCGGCGGCGAGATCGATCTTTTTCTGTCTTCAATCCCGGTGACGCTGACTCCAGCACTACTTTTTCAAATTTTTCAGAATAATGTAATGCCAGGTACAGTGCCAATCGCCCGCCCATTGAATAGCCGAATAAATAACATTTGCCTATTTCTAACTCATCTAATAATGCAATTAACGATCGGGCTGTATTTGACATATTGTAGCAAGTTTCATCACCCGTAACTTGGGTTTTTCCGTGTCCGGGAAGGTCAACTACTAAGCAGCAATAGTTTTGAGATAGCAAGGAAATGACGCTGTTAAAATCTTGGGAGTTGCCCAAAAATCCATGTAAAAATAGAATTTTTTTCTGGTTTGTATTGCCTGTTAAAGAATAGTTAAAATAATAATCTGGCATTCGCGTCACCACAACCTCGTTATTATGTTGTCAGCTATCGATCCAGTGTATTCTATAGCTACAGATTTTCCCTTCCTTAATGAAAGTTTACTGTAAATTTCATCGCGTTCGGCTGCATGGGCTAACACTTCACCTCGAATCACGTTTAATTCTTCATCTAATTCAGGATTGACGATGAGCACCCACCGATTGGGATACAAGTTAAAAATTTCTTCTAAGCTGAGGATTTTTCCGATTTCTGCTGACGTACTCATGCTTGATTCTCCTTATTTGCGATTCAATATGTTTGTAGTCAGGACTTTAGTCCTTATTGACTAAAATCTCGCCCAGAGGACTGAAGTCCTTACTACAAAATGTAGTTACATTTTAGCAAAATTTTCGATCAGCCGATCGCCACTACAAATCCCACTGCTAGCAAAACTCCGCTGAAAAAATGCAGCTTGACAGCAATAAATTTGCAGTTGCTGACTTTTTCCGGCCGATCGTGATTTTCTTTAACGTGATTGCAAAGGTCGATCGCAAATGGTAAACTTCCAAAAATTAACAGCGTCCAAATCGGAAAAAGTCCGATCGCCCAAAATAACACTGTCAAAGCATAAATGCTGCCGCAAAACCACTGTAATACTTGGGCACCTGTTTTTGTTCCCATTCGGACGATCGGCGATTTTTTACCCGCTGCTAAATCGTCTGCAACTTGATGGAAATGCGAGCAAAATAAGATAATGCTCGTACTAATTCCGATAATTGCTGAAGCTGCAAAATTGCTAGCTGACCAAGTTTGATTTTGACTGTAAAAAGCAGCAGCTAACGCTAGCGGCCCGAAGGTGAAAAAGCAGATAATTTCTCCCAAACCCTGATAGCCGAGGCGAAACGGCGGCCCTTGATAGCTGTAACCCAAGGCGCAGCACAAAATTACTAGCAAAATTACTGTTGGATCTTGCTGCCACCAGGAAATAGCGCAGATTCCCGACACTCCTAATGCTAAAAACAGATTGGCTATCCAAAAAACTAAAGCTTTATTTCCGGTTAAATTAACTACAGAATGCGCTTTGTTTTTATCGATGCCTGTTTCCGAGTCAAATACATCATTGCTGAGATTCAGCCATGCTATAATCGAAATTGCTGACATTAAAAATGTGGCAAATACTGGCAAATTAATCCGGTTAGTTTCGGCAAAGGCAACCGCTGTTCCTACCGAAATCGGAATCACTGCAACGCTGTACATGGGCGGCTTGATTGCCGCCAGCCACAATTTACTATTTGAGGGTTTAATTATCTCTGTTGTCATCACGCGAATTTGATGCGATCGATAGCAGGATTAATTTTACAATTGTTGGGTTTCCTTCGTCAACCCAACCTACAGAAATGTCAAACGAGTAACTGAAATGACAATTATCAGTTGAAAATAGCAGTAATTTTTACCTATAATTAAGAAAGACGCACAAACCCTGAATCAACAGTGAAAAACAAGAGTTCGATCGCCTTAATGAACTGGCTGCAACCCAAGCCAGAAACCATTTTGCTGTGCGACTCTGTAGCAGCAGCTTCTGAGATGGCATTCATGCTCGACGGTGAGTGGGATGGGTGCAATAGTTTGATTCTCCCTAAATGCGACAAGGTAGCAATTGAAGCAGCCGCTAGTTTGCTGGAGACATCTTGGTGCTACCAAAATACTTGCGAACCGATTTTAATTCGGCTTGCAGTTGACGCATTGCTCCGCCGTTATGCGGTTGGAGACAGATATTTTATTAATGCTAATTTGAGATGCGCTCAATTGAGCCAACTTTGCTTGGAAAACATCGATCTGAGTTATGCCAAATTGAATTTGGCTGACCTGGGCGGTACTAATTTAAGCAAAGCAAACTTCACAGCAGCACAGATGCCAGCAGCAAATTTGAGTGGCAGCAACTTGACTCGATCGCAACTTGTGAGGGCGAATTTATCAGGAGCAAATTTATCAGATGCTAATCTCAAAGGTGCGGATTTGAGTTATGCAGATTTAAGCAATGTTTGCTTAATAGGTGCTGATTTAAGAGGTGCAAATTTAAGTAAAGTAGACCTCCGAAAAACTTGCTTAGATGGGGCAATTTTTGAGTAATATCAAATCCGATGGGATCGGAATTATGTAGTGCGATCGTCCCCGCGATCGATTTGGGTAGCGAGCTCCCGACGATCGCACTGACATTGTTCAAATATATGATTCCGATGCAACCAAAAACGATTGATTATATTATGTCCGGTTAAATAGATATAATTCCTGTCTCTTTTAAAGATACAAGGGGCAGGTTCACGCCAGATCTTCAGTAAAAATGATAGATCTAATAAACCCGCCCGGTCGGATCTTGTAGCAATTAATCGAACTCGATCTTATTCATACTTTCGGCCGCGCCACTGAGTAGGCGTATTTAAAGCAGAAATTAGAATTCGCAAAAATGCTAAAGGATCGGCGAAAGGAGAAAGCCAAAACAGCCATTTACCCGATGCCTGAGTTCGATCGTATGATGGAGCGATCGCCAAACATAAAGCCGATCGCACCGCCACTAAAAACAGATTCAAGCCCAACAGCAAGCCCTGCGGAAATAGAGCGATCGACGGCAGTCCAGAAAACAATAAATAGTACAATAAAATCGGCCCCGGCAAACCTTGAACTGCCAGTAATAGCCACAAATCGCCCCAGATTTGAGCTTTGGAAGCTGCATCTTTCAAATCGAGCGATCGACCCCATTCATTCCAAGTTTCGATCGCGCCTTCATACATTCGCACTTGCAACACTTTCGCGCCGTCCAAAAACCCCACCTTAAAGCCTTGGCGCGCTGCATATCGAGCCAAAGTCACGTCATCGCAAAAAGAATTCCTAGCAGCTTCGTAGCCTCCCAATTGGACTAAAACCTCGCGCCTGCACAAAAAACACTGACCGTTTGCCATCACTAATTCCGGCACATCTCCCCCAGTTCCCGTCGGTCCGAACCGATAAACTAAAGTCATTAACAATGCCGGTTGCAGCCACAATTCCCCCGGATGTTTGAGAATAAATTGCGGCGATAGCGAAATTAGATCGTAATTTCCAGCCTTAGCGGTTTTGAGCAAACTCGCGATCGCCCCCGGATGCGGTACAGTATCGGCATCGATTCCCAAAATCCACTCGCTGCGATCGCTCGCGTTCAAAAAACCTGTATGCAAAGCCCAGGGACGCCCCACCCAACCCGCCGGTAGGGGGTCATCGTTAATTAAGCGAAATCGGGGGTCTTTTTGTCCTGTAGCTTTCACTAAATCCCCGGTTCCGTCAACCGAATAGCTGTCAACCACAACCACTTCCCGGAGTTCGTAGCTTTGGCGGGTTAATCCCTCCAAACAAGGCGAAATTCGATCGGCCTCATTCAAAGTCGGCACTACCACACTGCAAGTACCTAACATATCGGGAGTAGGTACATCCGGTTCCAGGGGCGGGATGCGCGAGGGCCCTTTCATCAAGCGGGACAGGAGAATCGCGGCCGCGGGCAATTGCAGCAGCAGGATGGCGGCACAGATGATATTTATTGAGAGATGGGGATGAGGGGCGATCGGTGAAATCAATTTAAAAAAATTAATAAATTTTTGACTCAAACCAATATAGTAGACCTGCGGTGAAAATCCCGTCAAGTAGAAGCAGGCTGCTGGCTCTACACCGATCGCAGCTTCCAGAGTTCTACGAGCGCCCAGTTCACGTAATATTACAGATTGTTGCAAAAATTCAGAAAGATCGGATTTAGATTGCGAGAATCCCCTAATCTGTATGTTGGAACGTATCGTGGGGCGCACGATAACGCTAGGCTCAGTATCCTAGTAAGTCTCTGGAGATACAGCCCTCTGGGGTTAGCTAAGTTAGACTCGTTAATTGGTTCGATCGAACGGTTAATTGGTTTAAGTATTGCCAGCAATGGATAGTTGATTTTAAGGCTTGTCGGTGAAAGAGAAAACCTAAAAAGCAATTTTTAGAATCACCGCCCTAAAAGTGCGGTGAGAACGTCAAGCTGGCAGATCGCACTGTCAACGAGCAGAAGCCGCGTTTTTCGAGGCGCGGAGTGTTCAATTCTGAAATTTGAGATAACGGAGATTTTAACGTGGCGTTACCTTTGATAAACTACGCCCCCAAGAGCCAAAACCAGCGCGTAGCGGGTTATGAAGTGGGGAGCGACGAGCAGCCGAGAATTTTCACAACTGAAAACGTGCTGTCGTCTGGAGACATGGAGAATTTGATTTGGGCTGCATATCGCCAGATTTACAGCGAACACCAAACCCTCAAGAGCAGCCGCCAAACCTATTTGGAGTCCCAACTCAAGTTCGGCCAAATTACGGTGCGGGATTTTATTCGCGGTTTGGCAACTTCTGCTCCGTTCCTAGAGCGGAATTACCAAACTAACAGCAACTACCGGTTTGTGGAAATGTGCGTGCAGCGCATTTTGGGCAGGGATGTGTACAGCGAGCGCGAAAAGATTGCATGGTCGATCGTAGTGGCTAATAAGGGACCTCAAGGGTTTATCGACGAGTTGCTCGGCAGCGATGAGTACCTGAACAAGTTCGGTTACGATACCGTACCTTACCAACAGCGTCGGGTATTGCCCCAGCGGAATGTCGGCGAAACGCCTTTCAACCTGAAAACTCCGCGCTACAGCGAGTACCACCGCTCGCAGCTAGGTTTCCCTCAAATCATTTGGCAAACAAGCGTCCGCCGTTTTGTTCCTCAGGAGCTCCAACCGAAGGCTGGCGATCCGTCGAACTACTTGGCTATGGCGCGCAATATGCCTTTGCCTACTACTCCGCCGTCGCGGGTACCCTTGGCTAATATCAATATCGAAACGATGGTTCCCCGCCGCCGGTAATCGATCGCACCTGAATGCAATTATTTGTATCGGGCTTTGCTTAACTGAATGTGTCAGCGTTTAGTCTGAAATAATTTTGAGTTTTGAGTTTTGAGGTTCGAGTTTTAATTAACTTGGAATCCAAAACTCGAAACTCATAATTTTTAGGGAGAAGGAAGAAGGAAGAAGGAAGAAGGAAGAAGGAAGAAGGAAGAGCCACATAAAGGTTTGTAGTAAAGAATTAGCCAAACAGCCAATATTACGCTGCGGATAAAGGCTCTACTTCATAGTAAAGAGCGTAAGCGTTTTCGATGGATGGAACAATCTCAACTATTTCAAAATAAGTTCCCCAAAATAGCGTTTCTCGCAGCTCTTCAACGAGAAATTGATAATCTTTAACTTCAGATGTTTCCCACATCAGCACGTCTGTGAAATGCCCAGAGAATGCTTCAGAATCGAAGAACCGCATTTTCACAGACCTGTGCTTTTTGAGAATTGGTGAAATCGTCGTTTTGAGAAAGTTAAATCGTTCTTTTGGGGTAAGTCGCAGCCAAATTACTGTTGTTTTGACTAGCATAAAATAGACATGATTTAGCTGTTTTGCAGTTGTCATAATGTTCTCCATAACTACTGATTAGTGGAAATTTGGCATCGTTTTAGTGACTGTCCTTTAATGAAATGACTGTCAACAATTTTGGGAATATCTGCTGGTGTCAGATGACCGTAAAGATGGCGATTAGGAAATAACAATCGCCGCAATTTCAAGCGGATTTTAGCAGGCAGCCAAGAGAATTCGTTGCGATCGGCTTGGCAAACTAATGCTACCGATCGGGCCTCACAACAGTCCAAACAGCCGGACTGGCGAACTTCGACGCGATCGCCTAATTGCTGTTTGTGAATTTCAGCTTGAAAAGCCTGGTAAATCTCCAATGCGCCTGCATTAAAACAACAGCCTTCTGAATCGCTAGCAGGTCGCTGCTTGGTACAAACAAACACGCGGTATTGAGGTGAATTCATAACCCTCAGACTAAATATGAGTGATTATTCGCATGATATGATGAATTACTCGTATTTGCCAACTCGCATTCGATCGAGGTATTTCTATGGCGCGCAAACGTTCCACAAATCCCCGCAAACTGCCACAACAAGACCGTTCTAAAATGACGGTTGAAGCGATTCTCGAAGCAACTGCTCGCATTTTGACCGAGGAAGGTTACGATAAAGCCAACACGAATCGCATTGCAGAGCGGGCAGGAATCAGTATCGGCTCGTTGTACCAGTATTTCCCAAACAAAGAATCGCTAATGGCCGCTTTGATGGAGCAACATTCCAATGAAATCGCTGAATTAGTGGAATCAAAATTGCAAGATTTATTTGATGCGCCGTTAGAGATAGCAGTCCCCGAACTCGTGAAAGCGGTGATTGCGGCTCATGCGATCGATCCGCGTCTCCACCAAGTTTTAAATGAGGAAATTCCGCGATCGGAACGATTGCAACAAATGCAGAAAGCGGATGAACGCATTACAGAATTGTTGCGGGCATATTTAGTAAGGTGGAGCGATTCTCCACAAAAGAGGCTTTACCAACGCATTAATCCTCAAAATCTGGAGATGACAGTTTTCATTTTGAGTCGCACGGTTGAATCGTTATGTCATTCAGCCGTTATTGAGCATCCAGATTTTGTGAGCGACAGTGAGTTTGAGAAAGAGGTTTCTAATCTGTTACTGCTTTATTTAATTGGTGGTAGGTGTTAGGTGTTGCAACCGCAGATGAGTGCGGATTAACGCGGATTAACGCAGATATTGCAACCGCAGATATTGCGGATGAACGCGGATGAACGCAGATAGGTGGAACGGTAGTAGGTGTTAGATGCTAGGTGTTAGGTGTTAGGTGTTAGGCAGTAGGTGTTAGGTCGTAGGTGGTAGTTGGTAGGTTTTAGGTGGGAGGTACTAACTTAAAAAGGCAGAGGATCTTCTTGGCTTGCTAACTCGCTTCTGCCCGTGTAACCCGATTTAAGATAATCGAAAATGTATTCAAATGCTTCTTCAAAGTGTTTTGGTTCGTCGATGAGAATCTTGAAATCGCGACCCAAAGGCCAAACAGTAACGATAAAATTGTCAATAACTTTTTCAAGACTCAAGGATATTTTAACTGTTTCGCGATCGCCCGTTTCGGGATTGGCAGGATTTTCGCACAGATCGATCGTCAGATCGAAATAGAGGACACTCTTGTCACCAAACCACGGTTTTTGTGGTAATTCGATCGGGCATTCAAAATAATCGCTCATTTGCTTGATGAAAATTTCGGTAAACTCCAGACAAGCTTGGCGAGATTCGCGATCGGCTTGTTTGGATGCGGCGTAGGCTTGGCAAAGTTCTTCAAATTTAGACATGGGAAGTTAGTTGAAAGTTGAAAGTTGACAGTCGATCGTTGTCATACTAAATTTGCGTTAAATACCCAATTTACGATCGTGTCAATTTAGTAAGATTTTTGGTCATGCGGATCTTATCTTTAATTAAATGGATTTACTGACTTACTTGATTTTAATTGGTGAGGCGATCGGATTGAATCGGCTCGATCGAGTGCCAACTGAGGACTGAAGTCCTTACTACAAACCTAATGCAAATCTACTGCCATTCTATCCATTGCTTTTGGATCTCCTCTAATTCCCAAGCACGCGCCTCAACTGCATAAAGAGCAAAATCGTTAATCATCTCGTTTTTTTCATGTATAGACTCAGGACTCAATCTAGATTCTTCTAAGTTAAAAAGCGATAATTGACGGGACTCAGTATCTGGTAAATTATCCTGCAAAGATGCTTGCTGGCTGACAAAATCGCCCATGCGATCGCAACCCTTAGCAAAACGACGCAAAGTAGTTGCGATCGCCTCCGAACTATTATCAATTCCGATCCATCTCCTTCCCAACTCCGAAGCAACACTCAAAGTCGTACCAGAACCAGCAAAACAATCGAGAACTAAATCGCCAGGATTTGACGAGCCTTGAATAATTCTAGCAAGTAAATCGGGATTTTTTTCAGTGGGATAACCTGTAATTTTAATATTCTGATTGTAAGCGTCGCGAAATTCCAGCCAAATATCTTGTACTGGAATTCCACTACTGCTGTCTAAATATATTTTGCGACGGGGATTACCAGTTGCAGACCAATATATTTCCCCTCTCGCATCCATTTCATCTAGCGTCTTAGGTGGATACTGCCAGTGCTTTCCCGGTGGTGGATTCATCCCCCGCCAAGGCTTTCCAGTTTCGCCATTGCGCGCGCCCGGTGCATGAATCGGAACCTTTTTATATCGCCGTCCTGTTTCCTTTTCGAGGTATTCATATTCTTTGTTAGCGCGCAAATCTGTCCATTCTTCAACTGGTCGGTTCCAGACATAAATATCCGATTTGGTATAAAATAGGATAAAATCTGAAACATTGCCGTAAGTCTTTCTGGTGTAGTTTTTGGGATTGCATTTTTTGCGAGTAATCCAATTTCTAAAATTGCGCTGCCCAAAAATTTCATCCATAATCACCTTAATATAAAATGCCATGTTTTCATCAAGGTGAACGTATATCGATCCGTCTTCCGCTAATAGTTCTCTCAATAATATCAACCTTTGTCGGATAAATTCAATATAGTTATTGCCGGATAACAAGTCAGAATAAGCATCAGTCTGAGAACGGGATTGAAAAACGCTTTTAGTTGCGAAAGGCGGATCTATATAAATTAATTTGACTTGACCTTTGACTGCATTATCTTCCATTAAAGATGCTAAAATTGGTAAATTATCACCATAGTACAGGCAGTTTTCATTTGCCAAACTTGGCTGTTCGCTCTTAGACCATAGTTTGACACATTTAGCTCGATCGGTTTTTAAAATTTCACTAGCAGGCATTTTTCCGGGATATAAAAAGCACGCATCTAAGTTATTATTTAGTTTGCTGTCACTAAAATGCGATGCAGCTTGACCCTGCGATTGTGTTTTGGGAATACCAGTAGCCATTATCACTCCTATTTTTAAGAACGCAGCCATTCCACTGTAATCCGATCGGGAACCATACGCAGCGTTAATACCATAATCCGACCCGGCCAGCTATTTTCAATATTGGCATAGTCATCCCACATCGATCCGAGTAAAAGACCGGGGCCATCATTCAAAAAAATGATTTTAGTTCTTAGGTTACGATCGCGCGTATAATTAAGAATTTCTTCAAGGCAGCTACGATAACCACCTGTTCGATCGTCTTCTTGCGCACCGCCTCTATCTGAATCATATCTTGCCAATCCTATTGCCAGCAAATCATTTTCGTTAATATCGTAGATCGCAAAATCAACCGGGCGTTTTGGGTTGGGATAGTTTGCGAAGATATTTCCCATCATTATATCTTTTCCTGCTCGCTCTGGTCCCTCGATAGTTAAGTATGGAAAGTGCAAGCGAAATAAGGAAAAAAATCTTTCAGTTAAATCGTATCCCTTCTTACCACGACTTTTGTATTCCCATAACAAAGCCGACATAGCCTCATCGGGAATTGGGCGAGTCATATAAGCAGCTTGAACTTCTTGAACTGGTCTAAAACCTACTCCAAATCTATCGCAAATTTCCCTTGCCTTTTTTTTCCTTTTGAGCATTTCAACAGGAATTTCAGGGCTGACATACTTGCGAAAAACCCTAAAAAGCTGAACTCGCATCCAGGTACTAGGAACTTCTGAAATCTGTATCAATAGACGCACTGATGATTCTGAAGTCCTGAGTAATTGTCCAAACATTTCTAAAACTGGTTCGTAAAGTTGGCAAGCCTCCTGCAATATATCGGGATAATATTCTCCTGCTGTTAAAGTTATCCAGTTGTGTGCATCTGCTTTGTAGTCTGCAAAAGAGTTGCGTCTTCCCGATGTCATATCACTGATTTCTCATCTCACAATTAACTAATATTAGCTCGCAACCGCAATATTTTTAACAATGTGTTAAATTCATCGGGCAAAGGCGCGATCGCCTCTAGGAATTCTCCTGTAATTGGATGCTGCAATTTCAGTTTCCATGCGTGTAAAGCTTGTCCGGTTAAATTAACTCCTATCGAACGGTTGGAACTGTAAATCGGGTCGCCGACAATTGGATGTTTCATTTCGGCTGTATGCACTCGAATTTGATGGGTGCGCCCGGTTTCTAATTGATAGTGAATCAGGCTGTAATTGCCGAGTCTCTCTTTAATTTGCCAGTGAGTAATTGCCGATCGTCCGCCTTTTTCTACTGGTACTACTGCCATTTTTTTTCTATCTGTGGGATGGCGTCCGATCGGCATATCTATTGTACCGGATTCGGTTTTTGGTATGCCCATAACTATGCCTAAATATTCACGGCGGGCGGTTTTGGCTTTTAGTTGGGCTTGCAAATGTTGGTGGGCGAAATCGGTTTTGGCGATCGCGATCGCGCCTGTGGTATCTTTGTCCAATCTATGGACGATTCCCGGCCTTTGTACGCCGCCAATTTCTGCTAGGGGACAGTGGGCTAATAAGGCGTTGACTAAGGTGCCGTCGGGATGTCCTGCTGCTGGGTGAACTACCAATCCAGCGGGTTTGTTGACGATAATTAAAGCGTCATCTTCGTAAAGGATGTCGAGGGGAATTGTTTCGGGTTGTAGGTTGGTTGCTTGGATTTCTGGGAGGGTAATTTGGATACGATCGCCCGTTTTTACTGCTATTTTTTTGGAGGTGCAAGTTTCATTATTGATTTTAACGTTGCCTTGGGATATGAGATTTTGGATGCGCGATCGAGATAATTCTGGTATCTGGTTTGACAGCCAAATATCCAAGCGATCGCTGGAATTATTTTGGTCGATCGCTGCTGTATTTTCAACTGTATAAGTCCGCCCGGTAATGTCGGTTTCTATCATTATTTTATCTTTAAGTAAGTCCAATTAATTAACTTTTTTGTCATTGCGTTTCATGTCGCGTAGCGTAAAGATAGTTTTGCCAATCGCATAAACTCTGATTCTCAACGGAAGATCGATCGATGGGATGCCTAATCAGAATTTAGGATAACAACTATCGACTGTCAACTGTCAACTGTCAACTGTCAACTCTCAACTATTTACTTTCTATTATTACTTGCCAAGTGTCTAATGTTGTACCTGTAATTCGATCGAGATTTGTCAGTGAATTGAGATATTCAATTCTCGCAGCGAGTTCGGCATTTCTCGCGCTGACTAAAGCCTGCTGAAAACCTACAATATCGATAATTCTCGAACTTCCTACACCTAGTTTTAATTTTTCCTGTTCGATTTCTAGCTGTCTTTGGGCTAATTCTCTAGCTCGCTGAGCAATGGCTACTTGTCTCTGATTTACATTAACATCTCTGACGGCATTTGTCAACTCAATATTTAATCTTTGATTTAGTTCTTTGACGTTGTTATCCGATTGCAAAACATTGATTTTGCTGCGCTGAAAATCTCGTTCGATCGAGCGATTTCCCAACTCGCGACTTAAAACGATTCCGGCTCGAAAATCGGAGTTGCTGCTGCCAAAATTTCCCCCACCGTTATAACTCGTATTAAAATCCAAACTCCACTTGCGGTTGTTTTCGGCTAGCAATAAATTGTATTTAGCTATTTGCTGGTTGAGTTGTGCCTGCAAATAATCGGCTCGGTTGGCAAGGGCGATCGCGCGAATTTTGTCAAGGTCTAAAGGTGGAGATTCTGCTACAAGATTTTCGGTGGCTGCTATATTCAAATCTAAATCTAAATCGAGAATTGCCAGCAATGCCAACCTGAGTTTTTTGAGTTCGCTTTCTGCTGTTAACAAACTGGCTTCTTGGTCAACAACAGCTTTTTGCGCGGGCAAAATATCAACTTGCGCCCGCAGCCCCGCATTGATTAAAGCTTGATTGATTTCGACTTGCCGCCGCGCAATTTCGAGGGAGTTTTGTTCGATTTTCAGGCGTTCCTGAGCTTGGAAAAGTTTCCGATAAGCAAAAATTGCCTCAGTAATTGTATCGATAATAGTCGATTTTAAAGTAAGGATATTGCTGGTTTCAGTCAGTTTAGCAATTTCGATCGAAGCCCGATTGACATTAACTCCAGCCCCCCTCAAAAGCGGTTGATTGAAGCTAAGTTGCAAGTTTTGATTCGGAGAGTTGTCCCCGCTGGCAATAAAACCGTTTGGATCTACTCTTTGTTGTTGCAGCGTCCAGCCAAAACCGATGTTTCCTCCCGTAGGAATTCTCATAGAAACTCTAGCACCTACATCAAAGGCACCCGTACTGGTGCTGTTTCTTCCCGACCTGAAGTTGATGCCAGATATTGAGATTCTCGGTGTTAAAATAGGTTCAAATTTGCTGTTAGCTACGGCAAGGTCTTGTTTTTGCACGATGCGTTCGAGGTATTGATTTTTGATGCTGCGGTTGTTTTCTAAGGATAAAAATACTATTTCTGATAGCATCAATTCAATTCCCGGTTCTTCAGTAATTGATGTTGATTCCGATCGACTTTTTTCTGGACTGGGAATGGGGATTAATTCTGGTGTTGTTTCTGGTGTTGGCGGCGGGGTGATTGAAGTTTGAGAAATTGGTTGTGGGGGTGCGATCGAACTTTTTTTCTCTTCATTTCCAGCAGATAAATTATTAGTTTTAATATTTCTATTGCTGGCTGCCGTCGCAGTCGATCCGAGATGGGGAGGTTTTGTAAAACTTTCTGGGCTGCTTTTCGATTCGGTTTCTTCACTGCTATTTTTTGAAGCAGGAATTAGCGCCTCTTGTTGCCGACGCTTTGTTAATGATTTAACCGATTGAGATTTTAAAATAGTTTCAGGTGATTTTTGAGGGTTTGGAATCGGAGATTTAGGTGTTGCTTGCGAAGCGTTCCCCTTTGCCCTTACAATCGGCGATGACTGGAAAACAACAAAAATCGCGGCGGCACTGCAAATAACAGCTAGAATCAAACTAAAACGCAATATCCAATCGCGATCGGATTGGGGAGGAGGAGAGTTTGGGTCGGGCAGTTCAGTCATTGAATTTGCGATCGTAAATTAGACAATATTTACGCAACTAGGAAGATAGTTGACAGTTGACAGTTGACAGTTGACAGTTGTTATATCTTGTCAGGTAGCATCAGTTGTATATTTATAGATTTGTAGGGGCGAAGCATTCGGGCGATAATTTTTGCAATAAATTTCAATATCTATATCCGAATGCTTCGCCCCGGACTTTACGCTTTTGCTTACGATCGCCCCGTACAAATAATTATACAGATGAATTACCTCAAAAATATTTTAAACTATATAAAACTTTAAAAATTAGTCCGATCGCAATGCTTTTACCGGATCTAGCTGACTGGCTTTGCGGGCCGGTAAAAATCCCGCCCCTACCCCTACCAACAAAGCCGATCCTAAAGCTAAAACTGCCGTACCGCTGTCAAATTTATAAGGTAATTTAAAAGTATCCGCCACAAAAACAGTTAAAACATGAACCGTCACAATTGCTGCAATTCCCCCAAATAAACTTAACAAAACAGCTTCCAAAATAAACTGCAACATCACCTCTTGCTGCGTCGCACCAATCGCCCGCCGCAAACCAATTTCGCGAGTTCGTTCCGCCACCGAAGCAATAGTAATATTCGCAATTCCGACACCGCCAACTAACAGCGAAATCATCCCCACCGCCAGCAAAGAGCGCGAAACCATTTCTAAAGTTTGCTGCTGTGCTAAAATCTCTTCTATATTGTTACCAACGTAAAACTTTTTACCGGGAAAACGCTGTTCTAACAATTTTTTCGCTTGGTTTCCGACCTGTTCTATGTCTTGAATTGTGTGAGGTCGAATCAACAAACTCCCAATTTCTCTGCTTCCCGTCAGCGAATTGTAAACAGACATCGGGATAAATAATTGACCTTGAGGTTCTTGCTCCCTGTTAGTATTGGTAGGTACTATTCCAACTACAATATAAGGTCTGCTGTTAACATAGATGCGCTGACCTATAGGATTGGTGCTTTTAAAAAGTCGATCGGCTATAAATTTATCGAGAATTACTACAGGTCGATAGTTGGCAAAATCTGCGGGCGTAAAAAATCTACCCGCTACTAATTGCTTACCCGATGTCACCCAAAAATCTTGAGTAACAGCCATCATAAAAGGATTGCCTTTTTGACCTTGAAAAATGGTATCTGTAGCGCCCGCCCAATCTAAAGAACTAATCGCTCGTGCTTTTGTCAAACGCTGTTTTAAAAACTCTAAATCTTCTAATCTGAGTTGCAAAGACTCAAAAGAAACCGGGTCCCAGTCCGGGCCTACATAAGCTTGAGGCGCACTCCGTTTTGCTAATTTTTCGGCAATTACGGCGCGGCTGATATTGCCAACTTGTAATGTGGCGCTGACGGCGGCTACGCCCATAAAAACTCCGACTGTTGTGAGGGCGGAACGCAGGGGATTTCCGAGTAGGGAATTGCAGGTAAGTGATAGTAAATCTGTTAGAGAAAGACTCATTTTTTTGGGAATTGGGAATTGGGAATTGGGAATTGGGAATTGGGAATTGGGAATTGGGAATTGGGAATTGGGAATTTGAGATTTTCGATTGGGCGGAGCGAAGCGGAGGGATTGGGGATTGATATTATGTCCGGTAGCATCGGTAGCGTAAAAACTGTGTGCAGCATCTGCGTTCATCTGCGTTCATCTGTTTTAATCTGCGGTTACATAACAAACGATTCGGTGCAGACAATCGGTGAACCTGATTCTTACACAACCAATGCTACCGGACACGATATCACTCTCTCTTTTCGTTAACTGTCAACAGGCAACTCTTCCTTCTTCCTTCTTCCTTCATGTCAACTGTCAACTATCAACTGTCAACTGTCAACTGTTTAACGGCAATTATCGCAATGTCCGCACCGCATTCCTTGCGCTTCTTTGGTAAATCCAAAAGCTTGCAGCAAAAATTGCCACCTGCACTGTTTGTGTTTCAAGTATTTTACCATTTCTTGGGCCGCGCTCAAGTCCGGTTTTGCAGTTTTTTGCTGCGGAGATTTGTTGATGGCATAATGAAACGGATCTTCCCATTGTAACTGACCGCTGCCGTGCAAAATCGCCAGGGCGATCGCACTTTCTGGAAATTCCCGCGCTACTGCTGCAATTTCACCTTTAACAGGCAAATTTTTAATTAATTGCTGCGCTTCTCGATACTGCGATCGCAATTTATCTTGAAAAAATTCTCCCCTTTGTTTATCGTCAGGATAAAGCAAACCTGTCGGTTCCGAAATCAGCGTTAAAGCAAATGCAGGCTTTCCGTCCCGCCCGCCTCTGCCGATTTCTTGAATGTATTCTGACAGCAGCAAAGGTGCTTGAAAATGCACGACCCACCGCACGTCTGGCTTGTTAATTCCCATGCCAAACGCACAGGTACAAGTTACAAATTTAATCTCTCCATTCAGCCAAGCTTTCTCAATTTTTCGCCGCGCGTCGGAACTTAAGCCTGCATGATATGCTGCTGTTTTATAACCCTCGTCTTCCAGCAACTCTACTAATTTTTCGCTGTCTTTTCTAGTGCGAACGTAGATTAATCCCGATTCGTTCGATCGCACTTGAATAAATTTCAATAACTGCTGTTTTCTCCCTCTAGGCGTCCACACTGTTTTTACTTGCAAGTGCAAATTTTCCCGGTAAGGACTCAGCAAAAATTCTTGGGTTTTTTGCAATTGCAGGACATTTTTAATCGTCTGCTGCGCTTGCGGATTGGCAGTAGCTGTGAAAGCCGCGATCGCAATTTTACTGCCTGCTGGTTTGTTTTTTAACAAGGCCGATCGAACTGTTCCCAAACGGCGGTAATCCGGGCGAAACGTATCGCCCCACTGTACCAAACAGTGCGCTTCATCTAAAATTAAACCGTTAATTTTTACTTGCGGTTTGCTGACGATTTCCCAGACAGGTTTGCTGAGTAAAGTTTCGGGGGATAGATACAGCAAGCGCAACTTATTTTGTTGCAGCAACTGCATGGTTTGCATCCGCTGCTGCGGGGGTAATTGACTGTGGAGTAGAGAAGCTGGTAAATTGCGATCGTGCAATTCTTGCACTTGATTTTCCATCAATGCTACTAGCGGCGATATGACTAAAGTTAATCCGGTTTGCAACAATGCTGGAAGTTGAAAACAAATCGATTTGCCGCCGCCTGTGGGCATGACGATAATCGCATCTTTTCCGGCTAGCAAGCTGTTGACGATTTCTCCTTGCGGGGGGCGAAAGTTGTCGTAGCCCCAGATTTTTTGAAAGGCGGCACGGGCGGCGTTTAATGGTGTTGTTTGCGAGGGAGAGTCCATTGGATAAATTATATAGTTGTAAATTTTATCATTTTTTATTTAACCGCAGAGAACGCAGAGAACGCAGAGAGGGAGATAAGTGAGAGACTATTCAAGAAACCGGGTTTTTTAGGGAATCTATGCCTTGGTGCGAAATATTCTAAAAACCCGGTTTCTGGTTGCTTGTGAACTTTGCAGGTGACGATCGCACCTTTAATTACATAAAATTAAATCATGAAAGAAGCTACAGCCTTATCCGTAACAGAAGAAAGTCAAGTGGGAGAAGTACGCCGCCTCGCAGTCTCCCTCGCCGCCCAACTCGGATTTAATGAAACCGATCGCGGTAAAATAGCTATTGTCGCCACTGAAGCAGCGAAAAATCTCCTCAAACACGCCCGCGAAGGAGAAATTATTCTGCAAATCCCCAATACTGGCAGGCGAGATAGCATAGAAATTGTAGCGATCGATCGGGGGCCGGGCATGGCAAATGTCGGGCAGTGTTTGCGGGACGGTTTTTCTACGGCGGGTACTCCAGGCACCGGGCTCGGCGCAATCCAGCGTCTTTCTAATTTTTTTGAAATTCACTCGCTACCGGAACTGGGAACCGCCTTAATAGCGCGCCTGGAATCGGGCAAAAACAGCCGGGAATGCCTGTTAAATCCAAATTCCTTGGAAATTGGGGTTATCAATTTGCCGAAAGCTGGAGAGAAAATTTGCGGGGATTCCTGGGCTGTAGAAAACGCCGACAACAAAAACTCGTTTTTAGTAGCAGACGGGCTCGGACACGGCAGTTTGGCTTTGGGCGCGTCGCGGGAAGCAGTCGCTGTATTTCAAACCAATGCCAAACTCGGGCCGAAAGCAATTTTAGAGAAAGCCCATGCTGCTTTAAAACATACCCGAGGAGCGGCCGCGGCGATCGCCCAGATCGATCGAACTCAAAATACTGTTTGTTTTGCCGGAGTTGGCAATATTTCGGGCGTAATTTACACCGACACCCAAACTCGCAGCATGGTTTCTTACAATGGCACGATCGGACATCAAATGCGCAAAGTAGAAGAATTTACCTATCCTTGGAGTTCCCATTCCATACTCATCATGCACTCCGACGGTTTGGCAACGCAGTGGGATTTAAACCGCTATCCCGGTTTGGCCCCGAAGCATCCGGCTTTAATCGCAGCCGTACTTTACCGGGATTTCAAGCGATCGCGCGATGACATGACCGTTATCGTAGCAAAGGAGCGACAACTTCCATGACTTATCCGATCCTGACAGCGGAAGTCCGCTTTGAACAAGACATCGTGCAAGTACGCCAAAGAGCCCGCCAAATCGCTAGTTTACTGGGATTCGAGGCGCGGGAACAAACTCGCATCGCTACCGCAGTTTCGGAAATTGCCCGCAATGCTTTTAAATATGCCGGCGGCGGCAAAGTAGAATTTATTGTCGAAGGTCAATCTTCGCAAACTTTTTTAATTCGCATTTCCGATAGCGGGCCGGGAATTGCCGATTTACCCGCTGTTTTGAGTCCGAATTTTCGATCGCAAACCGGCGCGGGCATGGGATTAGCAGCCGCCAAACGCTTGATGGATGAAGTACGCATCGACTCCTCTCCCGACAGTGGCACTTCAGTGGAATTGATCGAGCATTTTTCCAAACAAATGCCACTGCTGACTCCGGCAGAATTAAATCAATTCCTCGACAATCTAGCCCGTCAAATTCCCGACGATCCTTACAGCGAAATTCAACAGCAAAATCAGGAATTGATGCGCACTTTAGACGAACTCCGGCAGCGGCAAGATGAACTGGTACACTTAAATCAAGAATTAGAAGATACCAACCGGGGAGTCATCGCCCTTTACGCAGAATTGAACGACAAAGCTGAATCCCTCCAGCGCGTCAGCGAACTCAAAACCAGCTTTCTTTCCAACATGAGTCACGAGTTTCGCACTCCGCTAACGGCAATTTTAAGCATTTCCGAAATCCTGTTAAATCGCCTCGACGGAGAACTTTCAGCAGAACAAGAAAAACAAGTAAATTTTATCCGCAAATCTGCCCAAGTTTTAGCCGAATTAGTTAACGACTCTTTAGATTTAGCTAAAGTAGAAGCCGGGAAAGTCACAGTCCGCGCTGCTGATTTTGAAGTAGAAGAGTTGTTTAGCGCCCTGCGGGGAATGATGCGACCGCTGTTGCCTCAAAACTCTGCCGTTGCTTTAATTTTTGAAGAACCGAGATCGCTTCCTACCCTCACGACAGATGAAGGCAAAGTCTCGCAAATTTTGCGCAATTTCATTTCCAATGCCCTCAAATTTACCGAAGCAGGTGAAGTTCGAGTAGCCGCCGAAATGGCAGATAGCAACACCATTACTTTTTCCGTCACAGATACGGGCATCGGCATCGATCTGGCAGACCAAACTAGAATTTTTGAAGAATTTGTCCAAATCGAAAACCCCTTGCAGAGTCGCGTTAAAGGCACGGGATTGGGATTGTCTCTGTGTCAAAAACTAGCGGAGTTTTTGGGGGGAAGCATTCAACTTCAAAGTATCCCCGGTGAAGGTTCGACATTTTTGGCCAGCATTCCTATTGTTTATGGTGGAGATGCGGAAAAAGACCTTGAAGAATCGATCGACCTTGCAGAAAAAATACTGCCTGCGATCGCGCATTGCGGGCAAAATTCGCACAATTTACCGCCGAAAATTTTGATTGTAGACGATGAAGAAGTTTTTCGTTATTCGCTTAAAGACTTGCTGGCAAAAATTGACTGCATCCCGATCGAAGCTGCTAGCGGGGCTGAAGGTTTGCAAAGGGCGATCGAGCATCAACCGCAGGCAATATTTCTCGATATAGTTATGCCAGGAATGAATGGATTTGAAGTATTGGAAAAATTAAAATCTCACCCGGATACTTGTCAAATACCCGCGATCGTGCTAACTTCAAAAGATTTATCGGCAGCAGAGCGCGATCGTTTGTCAGCAGCAGTAGCGATTATTTCCAAGCAAAATAAGTCGCGCAAACAAGCAGCCACTAAAATTATTGACGCTTTAATTGGAGTGGGAATCAAGATCGATCGAAAGGAAAAGATCGGGAGAAATTAGAGAGCGATATTTAGATCGTGTTCGGTTCAATATAGCGGTTATAATGAAGCGCGAGCGATCTTGAGACATGAATTGCTTTAATAATTTTAGTTGCCGCTTCCATGAATTCTGCGCGATCGCAAGAAAAATAACTAACTTTATCTGACAAGATAAATATATTTTTCTGATTCAAGAAACGGGTAGAACTAGGAAAAGACATAACAACTTTTGGATTGGTTTGTATGGCTCTAATTGGCTAATTGCTGTTAACTCTCTGTATTCAAAATGGAGTCATTTAGCAGTTGATTTGTATTCAAAATCAGGGTGACAAGCAGCATCAGACAAACAAAACCCTAGATTTCTCAAGGGTTTCTTTCAAGTGTTTTAATGTTAAGCGGACGGTGGGACTCGAACCCACGGCGTTCAGCATGGGAGGCTGACATTCTACCACTGAATTACGCCCGCGATCGCTCTTGTTTACTTGCTTTCACTTTTTAGGTATCTCCGTAACAAGCAACGTAAAAAATATTATACAACTATTTGCTCTCTCAGTCTACTATTTTAGTTTTCTATCTGGCTAGCGAGGGCGATCGCACTGCTGACTAATGATTCGTAACAACGTCAACTGTCAACTGTCAACGATCGACTATTTAGCAACCTTAACCAGAGCGCCATCTTGAAGATAACCGGCACCAGTAACAACTACACGATCGCCCGCTTTCAAACCCTGTTTAATTTGTACTTTAGCCTCAGTCAGATCGCCCACAGCACCCCCAGAAATTTCCCCGACTTCTACTCGCTGAGCCTGCACGGTATTATCACCTGCAAGTTTATAGACGATCGAAGTGCCGTCAGATTGAGGTAAAATCGCTTTGGCAGGAACAGTTAAACCCTGCGCCGTTGCAGTCGCGATCGACCCGCGCAAAAACATTCCCGATCGCAGAAACTCGCTTTGAGGCAAATCGATTCTTACTGTTGCTTGCCGACTTTGGGGGTCAATTAACGGCAAAATATCCCGCACAGTTCCTGACAGTTTAATCCGCTTGTCGGAATCCGAAGTAATTTGCACCGACGTTCCCGGCTGCACTTGCGATAACTGAGTTTCCGGTACTTTTAATTGCAGCTCCAACTTGTTGCCCCGGACGATCGAAAATAATTTTTGATTTCCCGATGAAACATCGCCAACTCGACCGATTCTTTCCGCTACCAAACCGCTGTCTGGTGCGCGCACAATTGTTTGTTCCAATTGAGTTTCCAATTGCCTGACTTGCGCTTCATTGCTGCGGACTCCTGCTGCATTATTTCCTACATTTGCCCGAGCGCTGCTGACGGCAGAAGCTGCTGTATTCACTTTAGCTCGGGCGCTACTGACTGCCGCTCTTGCCGTACTGATATTAGCTTCAGCATTAACTACTTTAGCTCGAGCCGATCGCACTTCTTCCGCTGCTTTATTCTGTTCTTCCAAAGCTTTATTCAAATCGGCTTTAGCTTTGTTCACATCTTGAACTGCTGTTTGCCGTTCCGTCTTGCGCCTTTCCAATTCTTGCTGGCTAATTACTCCCTGATTTGCTAAATCTTGGGTGCGATTTACTTCTCTTTGAGCTTGATCTAATTTAGCTTGAGCCGAGGCAATGCCTGCGCGAGCTTGATTGACGCCGGCTTTAGCTTGGCCGACGCCTGCTTCAGCTTGGCCGACGCCTGTTTTGGCTTGCTCTAAGTCGGCGATGGCTTTTTCCACGCCAGCCACGGCTTGAGCGACGCCGGCCTCGGCTTCTTCTCGAGCGGACTGGGCTTGCTCCACCTGAGCTGCAGCTTGTTCTACTGTAGAGTTAGCAGATTGTACTCTGGCAGTGGCTTCAGCAATTTGCGATCGCAGCACGGAATCATCAAGTACCGCCATCGTTTGACCCTTTTCTACCCTGTCTCCTTCTTGCACCAAAACCTGCTTGATTTGCAAGCCGTTGGCTTGCGGCAGCACCGGCAGCAAATCGGAGGCGACAACAGTGCCCGTCGCTTCCAGAGTTTGAGCCACCTGGGTAGATTCCACAGTCGCCACCGTCACAGTCTGAGTAGTGGGTTCCTGGGCCACAGCCGGGGCTGCAACTGGGGGACGCGCGCTTTTTCCCGCAACCAAGTGTACTGCGAGCAGGGTTGCAGCTACGCCAATTCCCGCGCCCGCCAAGACTGTCAGCCACTTAATGTTTTTGCTGGCGGGAACTTCCGTTGGTTCTGCTTCCCAAACTTCTGAGTCTTCCCCCTCATCTGGAACTTCTAGGGGAATTCCGCGTTCATCTTCATCAGATGCCAAGTGCTGGCGAGATGTTTCTGAGACAGCATTTTCAGCCGGACTCGCTGAATTCCCGTCGCGCTCGCTCTGGACTTCTACCAAGGGTTGCTTTTCTTCCGCTTCTGAAAACACTCGATCGATCACAGTAGTTCCTCCCGCCGGTCTTTGCCTTTGGTTTTCGATCTTAATTGTAAAGAAAGATTGCCGAAGATCTCTCCAATTTTAGCGGAGTCTCTCAATTGTCGCGCGTCCTCCTTATGGGTGAAGTTGTTCGGATTGGTGTCGGTTGGCGGTGGTCGTGTCGGGCTGGCGGTTACAGGCGAGAATTTTTGGTCTGCTTCGAGACTTCGATCGCGCCTTGCAGCCTGCGGGCGATCGTCCTACTATAGAACCCAAAGGCTTACAGTTATAGCAATAGATCTTAAATGGGTTCTATCAGAACATCGCGGCTGCTAAAATTGCCATCAAATGTTATGCTTGCGCGTTTCATAATTAAGTGAAATGCCAAAATTGCCAAACTCCCGAAGTATGTTAAAAACTATAAAAATAACATTCCACTGTCACGCAAAAATTCACGCAAAAAAATATTCGATTCAGCACCAACAATTCCAAATTTATGGTTTTTAATGCAACAGAAATTTTAATTGATGCCTTCGTGCAAAAAATTCGGGAAGGCTACCACCGCACTTACGGAGGATACAAGCCCGACTGCGAAGATATTATCGCTTGGGCCGGAAGCATGGCCCTAGAAAATATTGCTAACAGCGACGCCCTGTACCACAATGTCGAACATACGATCTTGGTGACATTAGTAGGTCAAGAAATCTTGCGAGGCAAACAAATTCGCGAGGGCGGGATTTCCTGCGAAGATTGGCTGCACTTCATTATTTCTCTGGTTTGTCACGATATCGGCTACGTTAAAGGAGTTTGCCGCCAAGATAAAAAAGGCTGGTACGCAACAGGTCAAGGCAATGAATTGTTACCTTTGCCTGCAGGATGTACTGACGCTAGCTTGACTCCCTATCATGTCGATCGGGCTAAATTGTTTGTTGAAGAAAGGTTTGGCGGTCACAAACTAATAGATGCTGAAATTATTAAGTCTAACATCGAACTGACCAGATTTCCAGTGCCGAAAAAGTCGGATAATGCAGATACAAACAACTTTCCAGGATTGTTGCGGGCTGCAGATCTGATCGGGCAACTCAGCGACCCCCGCTATCTCAAAAAAATTAGTTCCCTGTATTATGAATTTGAGGAAATAGGGTTTAACCAAAAAGTGGGATACAAAAACCCCACCGACCTCCGCAATAACTATTCTCAGTTTTACTGGGATATCGTTCACCCTTATGTCAAAGAGGCCCTGCTCTATTTGTCGCTGACGCAGCAGGGAAAACAGATTACTGCTAATCTATACTCTAATGTGTTTGTCGTCGAACACGACAAATCTCTTGAGGAAGTTGTGCCTGTTTAATTGACTGAAAATCATAATGAATACTTTTTTCTCTCCCGTCCAACAGTTTCTCATTACTTGGCTGCTGGTGCTAGTGACGGGATGGTTTACGATCGCTGCTGTCAATTATGTCGGGGAACTGGTTAGCATTTTAGTAACTGCCGGCCTGATTGCGTTTTTGTTGAATTATGCAGTGGCGAAATTGCAAGTATTTTTACCTCGGGGAATCGCTGCGGCGCTGGTTTACGTGACAGCGGGTTTGCTAGTAGCAGTAATTGGTTTAACCATCGTCCCGCCGGTGTTCAATCAAGCGCGGCAGTTGGGGGTGAGATTGCCGGATTTGCTGGAGTCGGGAAGGCACCAACTAAGTCAATTTCAAACTTGGAGTGCCGATCGCAATTTGCCGTTTAACGTGCAAATTTTAGAACAACAACTATCAGCTAAAGTCCAGGAACAAGTACAGGCAATCGCGGCTAGCGGTTTGGGTTTAGTTGTCGGTACAGTTAACTGGTTTCTCGATTTAATTCTGATACTGGTAATTTCATTTTATATGCTCCTAGACGGGAAGAGAGTGTGGGAAGGACTAACGAGCATTTTTTCCCCAGAAATTCGCTATGTTTTAACCGAAACTTTAGAGCGAAATCTCCAGCGGTTTGTATCGGGACAGTTGGTGCTGGGATTGTTTATGGCAACAATTTTGACTCTGGCTTTTTGGTGGTTGCGAGTTCCGTTTTTCCTGCTGTTTGCTGTATTTATCGGGTTGACGGAAGTAATTCCTTTTATCGGGGCGACGCTGGGAATTGGAACTGTTAGTATAATTGTAGCATTTATTGATTGGTGGTTGGCGCTGCAAGTTTTGGCAGTGGCGATCGCCCTCCAGCAAGTTAAGGATAATTTAGTAGCGCCCCGCATTCTGGGCAATCTTACGGGACTCAGCCCCGTAATTATTTTCACGGCTTTGCTATTAGGAGGTAGAGTGGGAGGGTTGTTAGGAGTTATCCTGGCAATTCCGCTAACTGGAGTTGTCAAAAGTATCGTAGAAATTGTTCTCAATCCCAAATTGCCGCCGCAAACAGGTTCGTTTTTCTACAATCCTTTTAGCGGGGAAGCATTGGGGAAAGAGGAGTTGAAAGTTGAAAGTTGACAGTTGACAGTTGTAGGGGCTCTCGCGTAGCGGAGGGGGTGCCCCCGTGCCCGCCCTCTTAGTTGACAATTGATAGTTAACTATTTTTGGTAAGCTATTAACTGTGCTAGGATCAGCTGAAATATTCTTTCCCGCGATCGGATTTAACCCGCAGTCTAACAGTCCGGCAGAGGTTTAAACAAGAGCCTCATAGCTTAAGTCGGTTAAAATTGACATCTTGCAGCAATGTCAATAAGGGGTTTTCTGGTGGGTGGGGGCGGGTTTATTAACCTGTTTGCTACCTTCTGTGGCTGTTGAGAACCCTTTCAAGGTGAGAATCGAATATGCTGCGCTCGTTATTCGATTCTCACCTTGAACCCTACAGCCTATTGAGAAAGGTGCAAGATCTCAGTTAAAACCGACTATTAATTATAAGTAATTACAAGGTAAATTATGCTGTATT
>JAAUPF010000038.1 GCA_012034575.1 Richelia sp. CSU_2_1
GCAGCCAAAATGCGCCAAATGTCGGCAGGGCAATTTCCTATGCCCATGGTTTTTAGAGGGCCAACGGCTTCGGCAGGGCAACTAGGAGCCACCCACTCGCAAGCATTTGAAAATTGGTTTGCCAACACGCCTGGTTTAAAAGTAGTTGTACCTTCAACTCCTTATGATGCCAAAGGATTATTAAAAGCTGCAATACGAGATAACGATCCAGTTATTTTTATGGAAAGCGAACAAATGTATGGCGATAAAGGCGAAGTGCCTGAAGGTGAATATATTCTTCCGTTAGGCGTAGCAGATATTAAACGTGCAGGAACCGATGTAACCATTGTTTCTTTCGGAAAAATTATAAAAGAAGCCCTAACAGCAGCTGAAGAATTACAAAAAGAAGGAATTTCTTGCGAAGTAATTGATTTGCGTACCGTTCGCCCAATGGATTATGACTGCATTATCAACTCGGTAAAAAAAACCAACAGATTAGTAGTTTTAGAAGAAGCTTGGCCTTTTGCCTCGGTTGCTTCAGAAATTACCTATATGGTTCAAGAAAGAGCTTTCGATTATTTAGATGCTCCAATACAACGCATTACTACAGCTGATACCCCTGCTCCTTATTCTCCAACTTTATTAAAAGAATGGTTGCCAAACGCCCAAGATGTTATAAAAGCAGTTAAAAAAATTGCATACAAAAAATAAGAATTTTAAAAAGAAATTGCTGTTCCATTGGAGCAGCTTTTTTTTGAAAACAAATCTTAAAATTTTCTTTAAAATAATTCCTAAATTGGTTGCATTATAATATTTATATATCTTTGCTTTCTATAAATTTAGATTAAATAAAATAAATTTCTGATATAATTATATGAAACTAGACAGAAAACTCATTTTGCAAACTTTAGAAACCATTTCTGTTGCAGGTGAAGGTAAAAATATGATAGAAAGTGGTGCGGTGCAAAACGTGGTTACTTTTGGAAACGAAATAGTGATTGATTTAGTACTTGCCAGCCCAGCCATGCACATTAAAAAACGTGCCGAAGACGATATACGTAAATTACTAACCGATTCATTTCCTGAAGTAGAATCTATTAAAATAAATACTAAAGTAGAAACCCCAGAAAAAGCCAACGAAATAAAAGGAAAAGCCATTCCAGGAATTAAAAAATATCATTGCTATTGCTTCTGGTAAAGGAGGCGTAGGAAAATCGACTGTAACCGCAAACATAGGCGTTACCCTTGCCAAAATGGGCTTTAAAGTAGGTATTTTAGATGCCGATATTTATGCGCGCGAAGCCGTGCAATGCGGTTCGCCAATCCTAGATGCTATTGTAGAACGTTACGGCCCCCATATTTTGCTCCCCGACGGCAATTTAAATCGGGCAGAGTTGGGAAATATTGTTTTTAGTAATTTAGCCGATCGGCAGTGGTTGGAACAATTGATTCATCCTTTCGTCCGCAGTCGCTTAGTTGCAGGAATTCAAAGCTGCATTTCTAGGTTAAACCCGGTGTCAAAAGATACATTGACTGTAATTTTAGCAGTGCCTCTGTTGTTTGAAGCTAAGATGACCGACTTGTGTACGGAAATTTGGGTCGTGTATTGTTCGCCTTCGATACAGTTAGAAAGGCTCATGCAGCGAGACGGCTTGAGTTTCGATCGAGCTCTAGCCCGCATTAATACTCAGCTTCCCCTCGCTCACAAGTGCCAGCAAGCTGATTTTGTTTTGGATAACTCCTCAACCCTCGACGCGCTATTGAAACAAGTAGATTTGCTTTTTTGCAGCAGGGAAAGCAGAGGATAAAGCAGCGCGCAACCCTCTTAGCAGGAATTTATGAAATTAATCTGAAGAAGCATAATTATTATAAAATAAGGAGCAGAGTTGGGGAAAATAAAAAGACAAAAATGTCCGCCCGGTACGCTAGCAAATATTTATGAAGGTATTCTGAAGAATTCAAAAAAATTTCACTGTTATCGAGCTCGTGCGGTGGCAGAACTCGCCTGTTTGAAGGGTTTTGCGAAGGATTCGAGGGAGAGAAATTCGGCTGGTTCTGAGGCTGTGTGAGCTATCCAGCAAGGCTTGTATCAGTTTTCAGCAGCAAAGCCGTGAGGGGTTTAACCCCCTAGAGCGAGTGCTAAAAAAGTTGCAGATTCGATCGAAATATAAGCTCGTTATTTTTGCGAAAATTCCATCTTTTACCCTGATAGCAGAGTAGAGGCTGCGTATCAAGAAGTGGAAACTATGAGGCAAAAATTTATGATGCGCGTTTGCTCTTCGCTCCTGTTGTCGAGCTTGTTGTTGAGCGCTACCTCCGTAAAAGCTCAAAATTTAGAAACTCGATCGTCATTGTTCTCTGAAGGCGGATCTGCGTCCGAAATCTCAACAACTCTACCAGAAAATCTGACGTTTCATTCAGAGGGCGATCGAGATAAATTGCCGGAGCGGGGAAGTGGTCGATAACTCTCAATAATATCTATCTTTGTCAAAAGCAAGAGGAAAATAGCCAATCGATATATCAGCTATTTTTAGCTGTCCGTCGAGAAATAATAGTTGATAAATTGGGGCATTCTTAAACTAAGTATTAGCCGCAATTATGTCCGGAGACGCAAGGCAAAATCCCGTATCGGTGAGTAGAAAATCTGAAAAGAAATTTCATCATGTATACTCCTGTTAAATTAATTTGCTTAAGTACCCTACTGACTGCTGCCACTGTGTTTCCTCACAACATCGAGCAGGCTACCTTGGGGGAATACCAGTTCAACGATTCCCAACAACAGTTACTAGCTAAAAAAGAAAGTAAAAAAGAAGGGTGCGGTTCTTCGCCGACTCCAGGGTGTTCTCGCCGAGACAGTTCCAGTCGCAAATCGCAGCGGTTTTCGGTGGGGTGAGGCACGCAATAGTTACGACATGAGGTAGACAATAGTTATGGGTTGCGGTCGCAGAATTGAAGATAATTTAGGAATGACAATCGAGGGGGTTCTTGCAACTTTCAGCAGGAACACAGGGATTTTAGCAGTGGCAAGGTGTCAATTAGAAATGACAATCGACGGGGGTTTTGCAACCCGGTTTCTGCGTCAATACTTCTGCTAAAGAGCGACGATTTTTCCCAGAAACCGGGTTTTTGCCTCTAGCTATCTCTGTCTGTGCGATCGATAAATATTCACGCCAAATTACTTACTTAAAATTAACGCCAACAGCACAGTTATCCCACCAACAAGGATGCTTGTGGATAAAATCCATTAAAGCATTATACTTTGGAGATATTATCTATTTTCGGTCGATCGGACCAGGTTTTTTGTGCGGTAGCAGCAGAATTTGTACCCATCCAATCCATAAAACATAAGGTTCTAAATTTTTTAATTTTTTCTACAAACACCGGGTTGAATATTTCACCACTTTGATAAAGTTTTTAATCTTGGGCGCGAACGACTTTAATATTGCGGATATAATTACCTGTTTTTTTGGGGTCGGTAGCAGTATTTAATTGATTTGATTGTTGTAGCTATGGCATTCGGCATTCGATATCTGAAATTTGAACAAACAAGAGTGCGAGTGGGGGCACTCGCTATCTTTCACCGCCAGGGAACGATGTTCGCACGATTATACTTCCAATACCACCGGATTTAAGAGCGAGTGAGACAGTTGCCTAATTCCTAATAGAATCTTTTCCATCGCACGCCCTACTTTATCCGTGATGCAATCCTCAGTCGCGCCTGCTTCGTAAAACTTACCCAAACCTAACTAAAGGCATCTTTAGCTACAATTTCGAGTTCACGAACCGCGCTGTTGAGTTCTTTCAAACCGGCCCTAACCGCCCCAGGGGCCAAAACCGAAATACAGCGCGGCCGATGATGTTTTTCTGTGGCAAAAATCCCCACCTGCTGGAATCGTTACTGTTGTTGCGGTTGTCTCCCATCACGAAGTATTGATTTTCTGGAACGCGCTGGGCCCCCAGCGGTAGTTCGGTGGTTGAGCGATGTATTTTTCCACGATCGGTTTGTCATTGAGGTAAACTAAACCTTGTTTGACCGCGACAGTTTGACCGGGCAAGCCAATTACCCGTTTAATGAATGCTTGGTCTTTGGTAAAACCTTGTTCCTGCAAATTGTCAGGAGGAACAAACACTACGATGTCGCCAGTGGCGGGGGGTTGGAGGTAGTAGGAGATTTTTTCGACAACGACGCGATCGCCCACGTGCAAAGTCGGTATCATGGAATCGGAAGGTATGAAGCGCGGTTCTGCAACTAACGCTCGAATCAATATTGCTAAGCTCAAGGCAATAACGACGATTTGCAGGTTTTCTCGCTGCGATTTCCACGCTTTTTGCCACCAAGGTTCCGGCAGGCTTTCTGCTGCTCCTGCATCCAAATTCTTGTTCTCAGATGTCATTTAGCTCTCCGATACATCATTTAATTGCTATATTCTACTCCAAGGGCGATCGTTGCAGGATTTGTGAATTATATCTTTCTTGAGATTTTGTACCCCAACAGTTCATTAAAAAATTAGAGTTGTAATTTTAAATCTCAAATCTTAATAAGTGCAATCTCATCAGTGATCGTCTCCATCAAAATCAAAGATATTTAGTTAAAAATTTACCAAATCGATGCTAAACTTACTCTAGCAAAAGAGTAGAACTATATTTCGATCGCCCTACCCGTACCAAAATCTGCATAGGGATATACAGTATGGTTTTCTGCCGTCAGCAATTGTAGAAAACGGGGATGAATAAATAACTTCTCCCGCCCGACTTTGGTTTCTTGCAACACCCCGATCTCGCAGAGTTCTTTCAGATAATTTGCCGCAGTTTGTCGGTGGGCAATTTGAGCATCAACAACATTGGCAATCCGACAGTAAGGCTGAATAAAAATTAGATCGAGCAGGTCGCGGTTGTAAACCTTAGGTCGAGTTTCCCTTACATAGTCTGTGGTAATCTCCATTAATTGGCGAATAGATTGAATCTTCTGAGTTGTCCACTTTGCTGTTTCAAACACTGCATTGAGCATAAACAAAATCCAACTTTGCCAATCACCTTGGGTCGTGACCTGATGCAAATACTTATAGTAATCTTGCTTGCGATCGATAATGTAGCGGCTGAGGTACAACACGGGAATCTCTAACAAACCCAGATCGACTAAAAATAAAATATTAAGAATCCGACCAGTTCGCCCATTGCCATCGGTAAACGGATGAATCGCCTCAAATTGATAGTGCATTACTGCCAGCCGTACCAGCGGATCGAATTCAATTGCCTGATGGATAAATTTTTCCCAATTAGTGAGTTTTTCTTGTAAAACTGTCTCGGTTTCAGGTGGCGTATAAATGACTTGTCCGCTACTGGCTTCAATTAGAGCAGTCCCAGGAGTTTGTCGAATTGCCATCTCAACCCCTTTAATTGTCGAGCAAACTTCTATTGCCGTTCGCACGGTTAGCGGTCGCTTTTGGATATACTGAAAACCCGAGAATAAGGCTCTACTATAACGGAGTGCTTCTTTGGTGGCGGCATCAATTTGAGCATCTGGAGTGCTGGCAAACTGGAACAAGCGATCGGCTGTTGTTACAATATTTTCGATCGCTGAACTCGCTTGAGCTTCTAGGACTGGAATCGTGTTAATCAACATCGCTTGGTTGGGAATCAACCCACCGCACTGTTTGAGCTCTGCTACCGCAGCACGAGCTTCTATACAGGCTTTCAAAACAACTTTCGTCTCAATTTCCCCAGGTGGCGGCAATAAAGGCAGATCGTTGTAGGGTCGATCGGGTGCAAAATTAGTCATGATGATATGTCGAGTCGATCGACAGGTCGATAAAATATGTCGATATTTTAGCTTTTTTTCGACATATTTAGCTCGAAGGCTGCGCAATACCCAACCATACACAACAAAAAGCGACAATTTATCCCGCCCTGTCACGCGGTAAACTTACAGGCAAATTAACATTTTTTGTGCGGCGGGGGCAGGTTTTTAATATGCTTTGTTTGGTGGCAATTATGTTTCGGAATTGATGCCTCGGAAGTTGTAGCCGGTAGATAAGCCTGAATATGGCAGGTAGTTCAATTTATTCGATCTGACATTTTGCCATGCTAATCAAATTGCTGTCGGTGAAATATATCTCAAGATTTTTAACGATCGGTCTTTTGACGGTAGCCTTGATTTTTGTTGGGGGAAATTCAGCCAAAGCAGAATCGCGGGAACAAGCTGTAGATAGATTGACCGATTTCTTATTTTACAGAGTTAACCCGCAATTGAACAATCGCAAACTGCAACCGGGCGAGCGAGAATATATCTACCAATGGCAAAGATTGCGCGAATCGATCGATCCGCGAGTGAAGTCAATACAGGAAGTTTGCTTTAGGGTTGCCCCGACAGAAACGGGATGGGAATTTACCGCAATTAACGGTCAAACCTACGAACAGACTTACGATGCGCTAGCAGATGCAATTTTTTACAGCCGTCACCCCCAACGGGTAGGACAGCCAATTGGTAGGGGCGATCGAGTTAGTACCAGCGAGTGGTCAGCAATTCGACGCGAGATGTATATTTCTAATTGCGGATTGTAATATGCGATGTCCGACCCTACGGAAATTATGTATTTAGATAATTAATTAGATAAAAGAAGCAGAGAATTGCAATAATTCCCTGCTTCTTTTATCCTGTATCTTTTTCACCAGCGGACAGCAGACGGCTATCAACTGTCAACTGTCAACTGTCAACTGTCAACTATTACTCAGCACCTTGCGGTAACAATTCCCGCTTTTGGCCTTGCAACACCTTGACGACGCCGGTTTCGTCCACATCCACGAGGGCGATATCGCCATCCTTGATGCGTCCCGAAAGGATTTCCTCAGCCAAGCTATCCTCTAACAACCGCATAATTGCGCGACGCAGGGGGCGAGCTCCGTAACTGGGATTGTAACCTTCCTCTACCAAGCGTTCCTTGAAACGATCGGTCACTTCCAGAGTAATTCCCTGTTCCGTCAAGCGGCCGAACACTTCTTTGAGCATGATGACGGCGATTTCTTTGACTTCCTCTTTGTTCAACTGGCGGAAGACAATAATTTCGTCGAGACGGTTCAAGAATTCCGGGCGGAAGTAGTTCTTCAGTTCTTCGTTTACCAAAGAACGAATCCGGTTGTAATTAGCATCGGTTTGGTTTTCGCTGAACTCGAAACCGAGGCCGCCGCCGCCTTTTTCAATTACCTTGGAACCGATGTTGGAGGTCATAATTAACAGCGTGTTTTTGAAGTCCACGGTGCGACCTTTTGCGTCGGTTAAGCGGCCGTCTTCTAATATTTGCAGCAGCATATTGAAGACATCGGGGTGAGCTTTTTCGATTTCATCGAACAGCACCACGGTGTAGGGGCGGCGGCGAACTGCTTCTGTTAGTTGACCGCCTTCGTTGTAACCGACGTATCCGGGAGGAGAACCGATCAATTTGGAAACAGTATGGCGTTCCATGTATTCCGACATATCCAACCGGATCATCGCTTCTTCGGAACCGAAGAAATAGGAAGCCAAAGCTTTTGTCAGTTCGGTTTTGCCGACGCCTGTCGGGCCGGAGAAGATGAAACTGGCGATCGGGCGATTGGGGTTTTTCAACCCGACGCGGGCGCGGCGAATGGCGCGAGAAACAGCTTTTACTGCTTCTTCCTGTCCGATCAAGCGCTGGTGCAAAGTATCTTCCATGTGCAGCAGTTTTTCGGATTCGGATTCGGTGAGTTTGTTCACCGGAACGCCCGTCCAACTTGCTACAATTTGGGCGATATCTTCTTCCGTAACTACTGGCGATGGATCGCTGTCGCCGCGGGCCGCCGAGTCGGTTTTTTTAGCTTGGGAAATCGCGCGAATTTCGGCTTTAATTGTCATTTCCCGATCGCGCAATTCGCCTGCTTTGTCAAAGTCTTGAGAACGGACGGCTTCGTCTTTGTCTTTGAGAACTTGGCGCAGTTCTTTATCAAGTTCTTTAGCTGCGGGGGGAAGTTGCGAGTTGATCAAGCGAACTCTCGAACCTGCTTCATCTACAAGGTCGATCGCCTTGTCGGGCAAATAGCGATCGGAAATGTACCGATCGGAAAGTTTAGCAGCAGCTTCCAAAGCTGTATCCAAAATTTTCAGTTTGTGGTGTTGTTCGTAGCGTTCCCGCAGGCCGAAGAGAATTTCGATCGTTTCGTCAACTGTGGGTTCGCCGACCATCACCGGCTGAAAGCGCCGTTCCAGGGCTGCATCGCGTTCGATGTGCTTGCGGTACTCATCCAGGGTGGTAGCGCCGATACATTGGAGTTCGCCGCGGGCCAACGCCGGCTTGAGGATGTTCGCAGCATCGATCGCGCCTTCAGCAGCACCCGCACCTATTAAAGTATGCACTTCGTCAATCACTAGAATGACATTGCCTGCGGTGCGGATTTCGTCCATGATTTTTTTGAGGCGTTCCTCAAATTCGCCCCGGTATTTAGTACCGGCGACCAACAAGCCGATATCCAGAGTTACGACACGCTTTTCTTCGAGGATGTCGGGGATATCGTTATTAGCGATGCGTTGGGCCAAACCTTCTGCGATCGCAGTTTTACCAACGCCGGGCTCTCCGATCAGCACCGGGTTATTTTTGGTACGGCGACCGAGGATTTGAATTACCCGTTCGATTTCTTTTTGGCGTCCGACTACCGGATCGAGCTTGCCATCGGCCGCCATTTGAGTTAAATTGGCTCCGAACTCATCTAAAGTAGGAGTTTTCGTGCGCGCGCCGCCGCCGGTCGCTGCGACTTCTGCGGTTTCGCCCAACATCCGAATGACTTGGGTGCGGACTTTCGACAAATCTACGCCGAGATTTTCCAGAACTCTCGCCGCCACGCCCTCACCTTCACGGATCAAGCCGAGCAGCAGGTGTTCGGTGCCGATGTAGTTGTGTCCGAGTTGGCGTGCTTCTTCGAGGGACAGTTCCAGAACCCGCTTGGCGCGGGGGGTAAACGGAATTTCTACTGCTACGAAACCCGAACCGCGGCCGATGATTTTCTCAACTTCAATGCGCGCGTCTTTCAGGTTCACGCCCATTGACTTGAGGACTTTAGCTGCGACCCCAGTTCCCTCGCCGATCAGACCCAGGAGGATCTGTTCTGTCCCTACGAAGTTGTGACCCAAGCGGCGAGCTTCTTCTTGGGCCAACATAATTACTTTTATTGCTTTTTCTGTGAAGCGTTCAAACATGATTTATTCCCATCACCTGCTGCTATGTGCCCGTTTAGAGGTCACGCTCGCACGACGAGCGTTTGTATTTTCGAGTGTTAACTCGTAAAGCTTATTCTAGCGTGACACTTCTACTGCTCTGCCGCACTCGGCTGCGGTTGCAGGTTCCAGGCTCATGTTGCAGGGTGGCTTTCAACTGGGAAGGCCCAGATGGCGGCTGACCTACAACCTCCCCTAGACTGCAAAAAGATTGCTCTTTTTGGCCCGTGCCCAACCTACGACTTCGTATTGATGGATTTTAGCACAATCTTTTTTGTCTCGTGCAGGCGCGATCGAAAGTCATAAATCTGAAAGTTTGTGAAGGTTTCTTTACAAAACTTATTTGTTGGACGGGCGATCGATGTTAATCCAGTTCGCGATCGCAGGGGAAGTCAGAAACCGGGTTTTTGGAGAAAATCTTCGCTGTAGCCGTCAAATTAGTTGAAAAACCCGGTTTCTTTGGTCTTGGTGCGTCCGGGACTGTAATTGTAACACGCTTGCCTTAGCTCTCAAGTAACATTCCTAAACTTTGAGGACTGTATCATTTGGATTGGCATTGTTGATGGCTGTTGCCAAAGTCCCATCATAATAATTGTAGGGATCGGTAAAACCAGGAATCAGCAGCCATACTTTTTGGCCGCTCCATTGCTCGGTTGAGGGAACAGAGAAGGGCGCGCGAATATTTATTTGACGCTCACTTGGGTTAACATTGCTAGGTGGTCTGTTAGTTTCGCCACCCGTTACCAAAAACGGAGTATTTATTACTGCCATTTTTCATTCCTCTCAAGTTAGGTTGGTAAAGATTATTAGTTGTTTCCCTTTTTCGACTTTCTCCACAGGTGAACTCCACCCAAGCCCAAAAAAGCCAACAATGAGGCCAAGGGGGAGGAATTCTCCGGTACGGGAGTAGGAGGAGATTCGTTAATTTCTAAGGCTCACAAAGGTCGATCGCCCGCTACCATTTTTTCCGCCGCAGTCGATCGCAGATTTCCTGTCTTTTGCTCTCTAAATATTCCTGAAATTCCGGTTTTTCCAAACCGCTGCGCCACATTACCAGAGCATCTTCTCCAGTGTCTTCGTAATATTTTTTCCGCAGTCCCGCCTCTTTAAAATCAAATTTTTTGTACAAAGAAACTGCAGCCAAATTAGAAGCCCGCACCTCTAAAGTTGCGCGTTCTAATTGCCTGTCACAAGCCGATTTCAATAATGCCCACAGCAAAGCTTGCCCGAAACCTCGACTTTGAAACTGAGGGTGAATTGCCAGCATAATAATGTGAGCTTCCTCTAACACCGCCCACAAACAACCCAAACCGATGAACTTTCGGGAAATCTGTAGGGGTGCTGCCCCCGTATCCGTCCCGTTTGGAGTTGCTGCTGATAACTCTGAATGTTGGGGAGTGAAGATATCAAATGAAATTCTTTCTGAGGAGCCTTCTTCTGTTTCCCCAATCCACAAACCCAATAAATCGCTGTTAGGGCTTTCTAATTCGCGCCGGTAGCCTTCGATCGACCAAAATCCACCAAAACAAAGTCGATCGAGCTCAACAGCCTGTTGCAGGTCTTCTGCGGCGAGATGTTTAATTTCCAAAAAACGGGGGACGTTCAATTGTACACTATGAAATACACTAAAGAAAGTTATTGCGCGATGGTATCAACACAATCGATCGGGGTGGAATCTGGGCGTCAGTACCTGCCTGAGTCCAAGGAATCCACAAAAAATCGCTCTCCGAACCAACAATTGTTACCGCTGACAGCTAAAGTTAACGAAAACATTCTGGAAATTGGAGGCTGCAAGGTAACAGATTTGGTAGAGCGATTTGGCTCGCCCTTGTACATTTTAGACGAAGAAACGCTGCGAGAAGCTTGCCGCCAGTACAAGAAGGCTTTTGAGGACTATTATCCGGGTGAATCTCAAGTGCTCTACGCTTCCAAAGCTTGGAGTTGTTTAGCAATTTGCGCGATCGCGGCTCAGGAAGGTTTAGGTATAGATGTTGTATCTGCTGGCGAACTCGAAACAGCACGGCAAGCCGGCGTTAGCCCAGACAAAATCTACTTTCACGGTAACAACAAATCCCGCGAAGAACTTCAATTGGCTGTCGAAGTCGGCTGCATTACCGTAGCAGACAACTGGTGGGATCTAGAGACTCTAGCAAAGTTGGCAGAAACAGGCAAGCCAGCGCGAGTTATGGTGCGGTTTACCCCAGGCATTGAATGTCACACCCACGATTACATTAAAACAGGTCAGCTCGACAGTAAATTTGGTTTCGATCCCAACTCGCTCAATAAAGTCTTTAAATTTTTGAGCGAGCAGCCCTCTTTATCCTGCGTCGGATTGCACGCTCACATTGGCTCTCAGATTTTTGCACTGCAACCTCACAAGGATTTAGCCAATGTTATTGTTGAGGCTTTCCAAGAAGCAATTCGCTGCAAGTTGAAGCCGACAGAAATTAATATTGGTGGCGGGTTGGGCATTCGCTATACTGAATCGGACGATCCTCCAACCATTGAAAATTGGGCTGAGGCAGTTTGCTCCGCAATGGTAGCAGCTTGGCAGAATCACAAGCTGGATTTGAAGTCTTTACCAAAATTGCTGTGCGAACCGGGTCGATCGCTCGTGGGTACAGCTTGCGTTACAGCTTACACCGTTGGCTCGCAAAAAGTCATTCCGGGAATGCGGACTTATTTATCTGTCGATGGCGGAATGTCAGATAATCCGCGCCCCATTACCTACCAATCAGTTTATCGGGTCGTCGCCGCCGGCAAAATGTCCGCCCCCCTAACGGAAACAGTGACAATTGCTGGGAAACACTGCGAATCAGGCGATGTTCTGATTAAAGATGCCAAACTGCCAAAGTGCCAAACCGGAGATATTCTCGCCGTTCCGGCTACAGGCGCATACAATTACAGCATGGCTTCTAATTACAACCGAGTGCCAAAACCGGCGGCGGTTTTGGTTAGAGAGGGGGAAGCTAACACGATTATACAGCGGGAAACTTACCAAGATTTGCTGAGGCTTGACCGCCTTCCCGAAAGACTCAGAACTCACGAGTAAGATGTAAAAAGTAAAAAGTAAAAAGTAAAATCTTCGATTTTAAATTATTGAAGGTTGTCTCGTAACTTTTTACTTTTATAGCAATCGGTTGACGGTTAGGGAATTCAAGGAAGGTTGAAAATATGCGGTAACAGCATTTCCCTTCTTCCTTCTTCCTTCTGCTATACATTGTTCAGTGACGCGATTGGAATAACAACTGTTCATGGTTCACGGGTTCGAGTGCATCAAGGTTCGCGGTTCACAGGCGGTAGCGTTCGATGAACCATGAACAAACAATCTGGCTACGACTTTGCTCTCATTCAATCCTTGTTGATTCAGGCGATCGATATTGGATTGGTATTTGCCCTAGCGTACTTGGTACTCGTCATTGTCGGGGAACGCCGGACGCTGTGGATGGTACGGGGATTTATTATTCTAATGTTGGCCTCGGCGGTGAGCAACTGGGCTGGATTGAAGCTGTTGCACGTTGCTCTCAACAGTTTGGTAACTGGTTCGGCTGTGGCGATGGCGGTGATCTTGCAGTCGGAGTTTCGCCGATTTTTGGAACAATTGGGACGGGGGGAAATTTTGCAGTTGTTTGGGCGCGATCGCCGGCCCAATCCAGAACCGGACAGCGTAATAGATGAAATCGTGCACGCCGTAAAAGAACTTTCTCAAAACCGCACGGGTGCTTTATTAATTATAGAAACAGATTCTCCGATCGACGATCGGGATTTTTCAGTACCGGGAGTGAAGCTTAATGCTGAAGTCTCTAAGGAGTTGCTGCAAACGATCTTTCAACCGCAAACTTTGCTGCACGATGGGGCTGTGTTGATCCGGGCTTCCCGGATCGTGTCGGCGGGGGTAATTTTGCCTTTGTCCGATCGCAGCGCGTCGCGGCAGTTGGGGACCCGCCACCGGGCGGCGATGGGGATTACAGAAAGGGTGCAAGCTTGCGTGTGCGTGGTTGTGTCTGAGGAAACGGGTTCTATTTCTTTAGCCTCTATGGGAACTTTAAATCGGCCTTTGACTAGCAACAAACTTAAGGAGTTGCTGGAAGCCAAGCTATTTCCCTCGGAGGGTGAAAGAACTGTGGCCCCACCAATTACCAATCTCGGACGCCAGATAGGATTGAAAGGATGGACGCTGTTAAAACGGATACTGCGCCGTCCGCCGTCAGCTAATCGGGAGAAGTGATGAGTCAAGGAATTTGCTTGCAAAAGTTGCCTGCGGATTTGGAACAAGAACTGTTGCCCAATCACGTAGCGGTGATTATGGATGGAAACGGACGCTGGGCTAAAAATAGGGGGCTGCCGCGGATTGCAGGACACCGCCGAGGGGCCAGCGCTCTCAAGGAACTGCTGCGCTGCTGCAAAGATTGGGGAATTCAAGCTTTAACGGCCTATGCTTTTTCTACGGAGAATTGGGGTCGGCCGGCCGGGGAAGTAGATTTTCTGATGAGTTTGTTTGAGGGAAAGCTGCGACAAGAATTGCGGGAGATGGTGGATGAGGACGTGCAAATTCAATTTATCGGGAATTTGCAGGATTTGCCACAGTCTTTGCAGGCGGAAATCGAGCGTTCTGTAGCGGCGACTCGGGACAATCGAGGGATTCGGTTTCGGGTGGCGACGAATTACGGCGGGCGTCAGGAAATCGTACAGGCTTGTCGGGCGATAGCGACTCAGGTGCAGCAGGGCAAGTTGCAGCCGGAGGAGATTGATGAGGTTTTATTTAAACGCTATTTGTATACTGCTGATGTTTGCGATCCAGATTTGCTAATTCGGACGAGTGGGGAAATGCGGTTGAGCAATTTTCTCTTGTGGCAAATGGCTTATTCGGAAATTTACATTACTGAAACGCTGTGGCCGGATTTCGATCGATCGGAGTTTCATCGCGCTTTGTCTGATTACCAGCAGCGCAGCCGTAGATTTGGAAAAGTCTGACAATTTTCGATAATTCGATCGATCTCGAAGGCAATTTCTGCTTTCCAAGTGGGTCGATCGACTTTAGATTTTAGGTTTTAGATTTTAGATTGGCGATTTTTGATGTTTGGCAAAGTCAAGTATCCTCAAAATTTTTGATTTTAGATTGGCGATCGAGAAGTTTTAACAAATTCCACTATTCTTGAAATTGGTGATTTTTGATGTCAATTTGGAATTATCAAAAATCCCCAATCGAATCAAGGACCAGAAAAAACTGCTGCTTCAATATCTTGGCGCGAGAGGGAGTATTTAAAAGCTCGATTAATATCTTGTCCGCCGGCACCAGCTTTGATATAACGGACGGTAATTTGGTCGATTTCGAGGACGATTTCTGCTTTCCAATTGGGTCGATCTAGTTGCCAGCAGTGAAGTTCCTGGCTGTTTTGCTGGCAGCCTCGGCTTTTCAGCCAGCCTTCAATTTCGGGCAGCGGATGGTTGTACAAAGGAGTATCAGCGGGAGGAAGAGACATGGGATTTTAGATTTTAGATTTTAGATTTTAGATTTAGGGATTGGGGATTGGGATTGAGGGATTAGGGATTGGGGATTGGGATTGAGGGATTGGGGATTGGGGGTTAGGAATTGAGCATTACCGATTACCGATTACCGATTACCAATTACCAATTACCAATTACCAATTACCAATTACCGATTACCGATTACCAATTACCAATTACCAATTACCAATTACCGATTACCAATTACCAAAGATACCTTGTTTGCCTGAAAAAATCTATAATTATCAAGTGCCGCGAATTAAGCCGATCGCGATCGCCAGTGCCAAACATCCGATTAAAGTAGCTGCCATAATAAATAGGGCAAATATTTCTCCAGCCGAAAGCGGGCGATCCGTGGGATCTAAGTAAGCCGAGTTGGAATTTGTGCCTCGCGATTCGGAAACCGGAGTATTGAAATTAGATGGCTGCTGGATAGCGTGTGCGCGCGAATAGCCGATTTTGAGATCGTAGGCGAGGCGGCGTTCGGGATTGCTAAGGGTGGCGTAAGCGTTATTTAACTGCTGAAATTTTGCCGTCGCCACTGCGGGTGACAGGTGGGTAGTATCTGGATGGTAGAGTTTGCTCAATTCGCGGTACGATCGCCGAATTTCGATCGCTGATGCGGAAGGATGTAGCCCTAACAAGCCGTAATAGCTGGAACCCAAGGGGGTTTTGCTCGATATTTTCTGACTTTTGGTTTTTGCAGTTCCCTCGTTAGGAGTCACCTCAGAGCCTCTGGGCTGGTAGTGAATAATTTTCGATCATTTTAGCTCAGAGTTGATAGTTAATCAACTTCATCGGTTTGTGATGCTGCAGGCGGTGAGTTTGAGATTTCTGAATTGCCGATCGCTCTTGCCAGCCGATCGCGCCAGAATCGTTTCTCAAGGCTGCGAATATTTTCGGTAGGTTGCAGTTGCTCTAAAAATTTCGCTTTTCGATTAAGAGGCGTTTCGGTAGCATAAATTAAAGTTTCGTCTAAATCGAGAATCAATAGTTGATTGCGCTCTTTCATACTGCCGTATGTTTTATAAAATCATCAAATTGCAGATGCAGATCGAAGAAATAATGTAAAACGTAGCTTTACACGTGAGTTATAGCCGTAAGGTGCGCAGTGCAAGCCCTGGCACTGCGCACCGCACCGTTTTTTAGTTCACAGCGATCGCAGTCGATCGACTAAAATATCTACATAACCTTCGCTGTTGTGATGCTTCATCACCATTTCATAACCCTTCTGCGCTTGAGATTCTGCTGCTTGAGGGTTGTTTAACAAATGGACGATCGCCTCGCGCAAACCGGCTACATCTCCGACGTTTACTACTTTAGCAATATCTGGCTGCACTAAATAATCTACCATGCCCTGAGTTTGAGTGATTGCTACCGGTCTTTTGCAGGCCATTGCTTCTACCAAACCCTGGACTCCGGCAGCATATTTATTCTCTACCAAACAAACTGCTACTACATCGGCATCGCGGTAAAGCTGCACTAAATCCGGCCATTCGTAGAATTGGCGCGACATATTTGCAGGCATAGTTTCGGGAAAAGCTTGCGCTAATGCTTTGGCATCTTTGGAAAAACCGCTAATTTTTACGTCAACGTCTAAGTCTGCTGTTGCTGCGGCTAGCAATCGGTAATCGCGCTTTTCGAGTCCGACACTAACCACTGTTTTCCGCTGTTTTTCGGGCGAAACTAGACCTGGAGTAAAAAATTGCGTGTCTGTCTGTTCTAAAAGCAATAAAATCTTGGATTCGGGAATATTTAAATAGCCGGACAAAAAATTAGTTTGAGGGCTCGAACAGGCCATGAACAAATCGATTTTGTTTGCTAAACCGAACAGTTTTAGGGCGGCGCGTCCCCGCAGCCGATCGATATTGTGGAAATATACAGCTATTTTCGGACGATCGCGCTTCGCACCGCACAAAGTTGCTACTGGAATGCCAATGTCTTCCCCGGTACAGAATATGACATCTTCGCTGCTGACTCGATCGGACAATTTGCGGGCGAGAGCCCAATGTTGCGGCAAACTCGAAATTTTCGATCGCAGGTTGTCACTCCACAGTATCTCCTCCCCATCCGGGGCGTGTACTTCTGCTGGCAAACAATCTCGGATCGCCCGCAGGACGTGGCGGGGGCATTTGCCTTCGCGAGCATTGCGATCGATGCCGTCTAAGTCTATTTTGCGGCCCAATGCTAAATGGTATCTCAAAGTATTCTCCTGTGTTGCATTCCAAAAATGTGTGCCAAAAATCTCAGAACCAAAAATCTCTGAATCGGTATTTATTTTGTGTAGTTTCGATCCTTTCTACTTAAAATCTCAGATTTTATTTAAGATTTTTCTTGGTTACTGACTCCGAGAACGAACAACTCGCTCAACATAAATTTACACTGGTTTGATAGAATGGACTGAGCAAACTGTGCTGCATCGTTTATAGCACCTTTAAATTAATTCAACAAGGCGGTGCCGAGAATTTGCTAACACTAAAATACTGATTCGTTTATTATTAGCTTTATGTATATTTCTCCCGATCGAGACCGAAAAATTCGCTCCACCCTGCGGGATTGCGGTCGGCAAGCTCTCCAACTCGCCGCCCGACCCTTTGAAATTTCTGAAAAAGGGCCAGGTGATTACGTAACAAGTATCGATCGATACTTAGACGAACAACTATCGACCGCATTCTGTGCCTTATTTCCTGAAGACGGCCTGATTACTGAAGAAAATGCCGCCTCAAGAGCGGCCTACGGTGGCAATTACCGCAGTCTGTGGTGCATCGACCCCCTTGACGGCACCGAAGAATTTATGCAGGGAAAACTTCACTACGCTACGATGGTGGGCTTGCTAAAGGACAAAGAACCGATCGCCGGTTGGATCTACGCCCCAGCCTTCGAGCAAATGTACTTCGGGGGCAAAGATTGGGGATTGTTCCAAACCCTGGGAGACCAAAGCCCACAGCCGATCGCCATTCACCAACCGCCAGCCCCAACAGCAGACAACTGTAAAATTGTACTCGGAGACAAAGACCAAAAAAACTACGGTCGGGCGATCGCCCAGATCGTACCGGGCGCTGAATTTTATTCCCTCGGCAGCTTCGGCTTAAAAGTGCTCGAAGTCATCGCCGGTAGAGCAGGTTTGTACCTGTACTTCAACGGCAGAGTCAAAGTATGGGATACTGCCGGCCCGGTTGCCCTAGCCAAAGCTGCCGGATTAGTTTGCTGCGACTTGCAAGGCCAACCCCTGAAATGGACGCCCGATGCCTTAAATCCAGAAACCCTAGCCCACTGTCAGCCGATCGCGATCGGCTGGCCGAATTATATAGAACCCCTGTTGGAGAAAATTCAACAGGCGGTAAGATGCTGTTAAAGAATCGGCCAATTTTAGGCGAACAGCGCCCTGCACCCTTATCATCGATAATTAAAGGAGCAAGCGATCGCTTGTTTTCTCAAACAGCGATCGCTCCCCGGCTGTTGGCTGTCGCCTAATCATAATTTCCCACGCTTTGCGAGTTTGCATGAAGACAGAAGCTTTCAGTGAGCTGTTCCCTCTATTTAAGGGTGCTAACCCAGAAACTTTGGGAGGGCTGCTATCAAATGCCGTCAAGCACGAGTATCCCCCCGGTCGAGCTGTAGTGATGGAAGATTCCTGGGGCAACGCAATTTACTTTGTCGTATCGGGCTGGGTCAAAGTCCGGCGCTTGTCCAACGATCGAGCCGTATCGATGGCTATTTTGGGACCGGGCGCATTCTTCGGCGAAATGGCCATTCTGGATGAATCTCCGCGATCGAATGACGTAATTGCCCTGTCGCCCGTGCGACTGATCAGCGTTACGGCCCAGCGATTTATTCAAACCCTGTTTAAAGATCCGCAGTTGCACCACCGAATGCTGCAATTGATGGTGCGCAGGCTGCGCCAAACCAATCTCCGCTACCAACTCCGGAACCGCCAACCAGCAGTTAAACTAGCTAATACTTTAGTCGAGCTGGCAGAAAACCACGGTCAGAAAACTGCACAGGGCAAAGAGATATTTAATATCCCTTATGAAGATTTAGCGGACGTGACAGATATCGCCCTCGATGAAACCAGCAAAATTATGGAAACGCTGGAGAGCAAAAACTGGATTAAAGTCGATTCAGATCGCCAAACTATCCATTTAATCAACCTCAAACACTTGATGAATTTGGCAAGTAAATGATAGATGCCACCCGTCTCGATCCCTCGGAAGTTGTCGCGAACCGTCCGGAGCAACTAAGGGCCCCGACAATTAATTATTCGGTGGCGATGCCCAATCCTGAATCCCACCTGTTTGAAGTGACTTTGCGCGTTCAAAATTGGTCGTCACCAGTTTTGGATTTAAAAATGCCGGTTTGGACTCCCGGTTCTTACTTAATTCGAGAGTACGCCAAACACTTGCAAGACTTTCGATCGCGCGCGGCAGATCGAGCTTTGCCTTGGCACAAGGCAGGCAAAAATCACTGGCAAGTCGATACGGATTCGGTCTCGGATGTCACGGTAAGCTACCGCATTTTCGCGAACGAACTGACCGTGCGCACCAATCATTTAGACCGGACTCACGGTTATTTTAACCCGGCTGCTTTGTGCTTTTTCTTGCCGGGATTCGATCGCGCTCCTTACACCGTAGAAATTGTACCGCCCCGGCCGGAATGGCGCATTGTGACGGCTTTGCCATCCGTTCCGGGGCAAGAGAACACTTTCGTGGCGACAGATTTTGATACCCTGGTCGATAGTCCTTTTGAGATCGGCATTCACAAGGCGTGCGATTTTGATGTAATGGGAAAACCCCACCAGTTCGTTGTGTGGGGCAAAGGCAATTTAGAGGCCGATCGGGCAATTCGAGATATCCAAAAAATTATCGAAGTTGAAGCCGAAATGTTCGGCGGTTTGCCTTACGATCGCTATATATTTTTGCTGCATTTGTCCGGCTCGGGTTACGGAGGTTTGGAACACAAAGATAGCTGCACACTCAACTACCCGCGTTTTGGTTTTCGGAATAAGGACAAGTACGAACGGTTCGTACAATTGGTAGCTCACGAGTTTTTTCACCTCTGGAATGTCAAGCGCATCCGACCGAAAGCTCTAGAAGTATTTGATTACGAACAAGAAAATTATACTACTTCTTTGTGGTTCTCTGAAGGCACGACCAGTTATTACGATTTGGTGATTCCATTTCGAGCAGGTTTCTACGGCGTTAAGGGTTTGTTCCAAAATTTTGCCAAGGAAATCACCCGCTTGCAAACGACTCCGGGGCGGAAATTGCAGCCGGCAAGCGAGTCGAGTTGGGATGCTTGGATCAAGCTGTACCGCCGGGATGCTAACAGCGATAATTCCCAAATTTCTTATTATTTGAAAGGGGAAGTTGTTTCGTTTTTGCTGGATTTGTTAATTCGATCGAGACACAGCAACGAACGATCGCTCGATGATGTGATGCGTTTGATGTGGCAGAAGTTTGGCAATGCTAATTCGGAGCCAAACGGCGGAAATGCCGTAAATTCGGAAACGGAACAAAACTCAAACGCGCAGGCAAATGGCAAGTTAAATTCTCATTCGCATCAAACAGAAATTGGCTTTACTCCAGAAGAGTTGAAAGCGGCGATCGAGTCGGTGGCTGGTGTTGATTTGAGCGACTTTTTTGCCCGCTATATTGACGGCACTGAAGAGTTGCCCTATGACGAATATCTCGAACCTTTCGGCCTGCAAATTTCGGTAGATGAAACTAACGAAATACCTCGGCTCGGTTGGACGCTGGCAACGGAAAACGGACGGGAAACAGTTAAGTTTGTTGAAGCAGGATCTCCCGCACAGTTGGCAGGAATTGACGCTGGTGACGAGTTGCTGGCGATCGACGGTTTTCGAGTAGTAAATGCAGAACAAACGAACGAGAGGCTAAAGGATTACAAGCCTGGAGATATTGTTTTGGTGACGGTTTTCCATCAAGACGAACTCAGAACTTGTCCGGTTACTCTAGCAGCAGCACAACCAGGACGCTATTCGATCGTAGCAGTCGATCGGCCGAGCGAAATTCAGCAACAAAACTTTACCGGCTGGCTGGGAGTTCCTTTGTCGAACTTGTGAGATAAAGGAAGGAGAAGGAGCAGGAAAAGGTACAGGGGAACAGGAGATAAATCACAAACGGAATCAAACTCAATTCCCAATTCCCCATTACCAATTCCCCATTCCCCATTACCAATTCCCCATTCCTAATTTTTATGATCCAACCCCCACCTCCTCCCTCTATTTCGCCCCGTCAAATGAACCTGCTGAGAATTGTTGCTTCTATGGCATGGGCTGACGGCGAATTGGCGACTGAAGAAGTCGATTTAATGCTCGATCGTTTTTGCCGTTTGTTCGCCAGCGATCGCGAACAGCAGCAAATGCAACAAGAATTGCGCGATTATATCATGCAAAATATTCCCCTTGACGAGTTGATTCACCAACTGGAAAGTCAAGCAGAACGAGAATTAGTGTTGCAACTCGGCTACGAGGTAATTGCATCAAGTTCTCGCACTCCTGATGAACCAAAAATTAATACGGAAGAAGCGGCGGCTTATCAAAAATTAGTGCGGTTGCTGGATTTGCCGGAGGATGCTGTCAAGCGCATTGAAGCTGAAGCATCGGCAACCGATAATTCGGAGGGAGTTGTAGAAAAGATGGCTCACAAATTAGAACAGTTTATCAAAGGCTAGAGCGCCAGTCCAGTAAAAGAGGTTGACCCAAAAACCTAAAGTTCAGTTGGGGCAACCCTGCTGGGTTATGGTGACTCTGCGCAACCTTGCAATCCCCGCGCCTTGAAGGTCGGGGAGTGTCAAAGTATTCCATCAGCGTTCATCCGCGTTAATCAGCTAAAATCAGCCGTTGCAAAATCCCACCCTAAAGAACCCCAGCCACATCCATCGCCAAATCCATCGCCGAACCCGAATTTTCCACCTTAGCAACATCCAGCAAAGTCTTCAAAACCGAATCAGGATTCAGACTGATAGAATCAATTCCCAACTCAACTAAAAACCTCGCAAACTCAGGATAATCGCTCGGCGCTTGACCGCAAATTCCAATTTTACGATCGTACTTCTTCGCCGCCTTAATCGCAATTTCCACCATCCGCTTCACAGCTTCATTGCGTTCGTCAAAGATGTGCGCCACCAAACCAGAATCCCGATCCAATCCCAAAGTTAGCTGAGTTAAATCGTTAGAACCGATCGAAAATCCATCAAACACTTGCGCGAATTCATCAGCAAAGATTACATTACTTGGCAATTCACACATTACATACACTTGCAAACCATTTTCGCCCTTCACCAAACCATTTTTTGCCATCTGGGCAAGCACTTTTCGCCCTTCTTCCGGCGTGCGGCAAAATGGCACCATCGGAATTACATTTGTCAAGCCCATTTCATCTCGCACTCGCTTTAAGGCCTTGCATTCCAAAGCAAAAGCATCGCGATAATTCGGATCGTAATAGCGAGAAGCACCTCGCCAACCGATCATCGGGTTTTCTTCCTTCGGTTCAAACTGCTTTCCTCCCAACAAATTAGCGTATTCATTGCTCTTAAAATCGCTCAGCCGCACGATAACTGGATGCGGGTAAAATGCAGCAGCGATCGTCCCAATTCCCCAAGCTAATTTGTCAGTGAAAAAATCGGGTTTGTGCGGGTAAAGCACCGTCATTTCATCAATTTCCCGCTTGACAGATTCATTCGTCAATTCATCGTAGCGGATCAGTGCTAGGGGGTGCGCTTTAATGTGATTGGCAATGATAAATTCCAGCCGCGCTAAGCCCACGCCGTCGCAGGGAATTGCTGACAAACCAAATGCTTCCTCGGGATTGCCGACATTCATTAAAATTTGAGTGCGAGTGCGGGGCAAATTGCCGATCGCAGTTTCTTGAACTTCAAAAGGCACCAAACCGGAATAAACCTTACCTTCATCTCCTTCGGCGCAAGAAACAGTAATTTCTTGTCCGTTTTTCAAAATTTTTGTCGCATCGCCGGTACCGACAATTGCCGGAATTCCCATTTCCCGCGCGATAATGGCAGCGTGACAAGTGCGGCCGCCCGAATTAGTGACGATCGCGCTGGCTTTTTTCATGATCGGTTCCCAATCCGGGTCAGTTTTATTAGTAATTAAAACTTCGCCCGCTTGGAAATCAGCAATGTTGTGAACATCTAAAATTACCCGCGCTTTTCCTTGACCGATCGCTTCGCCAACGGCGCGACCTTTTGCCAAAACTGCGCTCGAACCTTGCAGTTTGTAGTTTCTCAAAACCGCCGCCGCTTTTTGAGATTGCACGGTTTCCGGTCTTGCTTGCACGATAAACAGTTCGCCTGTGACGCCATCTTTTGCCCATTCGATGTCCATCGGCGTGTAGGTTCCGCGCACTTGGGAATAGTGTTCTTCGATTAATACCGCCCAGCGCGCTAGTTGCAAAACTTCGTCATCTTCAATGGCTAATTTGCGCCGTTCGGTTGGCGTCACCGATACGTTTTTGGTGTATTTAGAACCGCCGAGATCGTACACCATTTTAATCTCTTTCGTGCCAACCCGCTTGTCCAGAATCGGGCGGAAACCTTGTTTTAAAGTGGGTTTAAACACAAAGTATTCGTCGGGATTGACAGCACCTTGCACCACATTTTCGCCCAATCCGTAGGCGGCGGTAACTAATACGGCATTTTTGAAACCGGTTTCAGTGTCGATGCTGAACATGACGCCGGAAGATGCTAAATCCGATCGCACCATTTTTTGGACGCCGACAGAAAGCGCGACTTCAAAGTGATCGAATCCTCGAAGTTGGCGGTAAGAAATCGCCCTGTCAGTGAAGGTAGAAGCGAAGCATTTGTGACAGCATTCGAGGACGCCGGTGCAGGTGTGAACGTTGAGATAAGTTTCCTGCTGTCCCGCAAAACTCGCATCCGGTAAGTCTTCGGCGGTGGCAGACGATCGCACCGCTACATCCGTGCGATCGCCGTACATCTCGCATAATTTATCGTAAGCTTGGGCGATCGCCACTTGCAAGTCTCGCGGAAATGGCGTGTCGAGAATTAGCGCCCGTGCTTGCTTACCTATTTGGCGCAAGTTGTTGACATCTGCTACGTCTAAATCGGCAAAAAGTTCGCGCAATTTAGCTTCTAATCCCGCAGATTCGATGAAGTAGCGGTAAGCGTGGGCTGTAGTGGCAAATCCGTTGGGAACTTTGACGCCTTTGGGAGTTAACTGTTGGATCATTTCTCCCAAAGAAGCGTTTTTGCCGCCGACTAAAGGGATGTCGGCGATGCCGACTTCATCAAACCACAATACTAAAGCTTTGTCTTTGGGAATTACAAGCTCTTTTTCTGGGATTTCTAATCTTTGGACCATTGGTTTTTTCCTCTAAGCTTCAGCTATGTTCGGTCAACGTGCTGCCGAGGTTCTCTATGTATTTTTGTTGAGATTTTTCTCGAAACATCAAAAACTCTTGACTTAACCGCCGCCAGTTATTAGCTGTGCCGTGCCGGGTAATTATCAAAACTAATAATTGACCTTGACAGCTAACTTTGGTTCGTGTTAAGTAAATCTACTTTTGAGTCAATAATCTCGATCCCCAGCTATTGAAAGTAAATTTCAAAGTTGTTTGCGCGGTTTTTTATCGTAGCAACAGTTGGGAGAAGTTTTTTTGTTGCCTCTATTTACAGATTAGAACTTTCTGGGAAAAATACAAGATAGGCGCGGGAATTCCTCTTAGTTACCAAAAGTAAAAAAATGGCAGTGGCGCGGTTGCGGGAGTTATAATTAAAGAAACAGATATAAAAGTTTAAAAAATGAAAATAAAACATACTTGTACCGCACCAAATTTACAGCCGTTGGCAGCAGCGTGCTGCGAGGATACTCACCCGATCGAGTTCGTGTTGGAACTGCTGGCGAATAAATGGTCGGTGTCGATCGTCCGGGAGTTGTTCAAGGGGGTGAGGCGGACGCACGAGTTGTTAGAAGCTTTGCCGGGGATTAGCTCGAAAACTCTAACTGCGAGGCTCAGAGAGTTAGAAACGCACGGTTTGGTAAACCGCAAGGTTTATGCCGAAATTCCGCCCCGCGTGGAATATTCGCTGACAGAAAAAGGGCGAGAACTTCAAGGGGCGATCGCAGTTTTGAAGCAGTTAGGCGAAAAGTGGCTGAGCAAGGAAGCCTGTTGATTTTCGATTTTCGATTGAACATCGATGAATACCTAAACTGAAAGAACACCAGTGCAGACTTGCCGATCGGAACAAGCTCTGTCCTTCTCAGGTGGAGTTGTTGGTGTTTTGATTTAAGATTCTGTCGATCGAGATTCTGGTGTGAGAGTGAGTCTGCGATAGACTTGTTCGATCGGGAAGCTGAGGTTAATACTTCGGAGTTCTATGATGTCTCCTTCTTGGTAGTTGATAATTATCCATTCACCTGCATCATTTTTATGGTATAAATCAATTTCAATCTCGATCGAACTCACTAGCAAATAATCTTTTAAAACCGGGTTTCTGCGATACATTCTAAACTTGCCACCTCGATCGTAGGCTTCGGTGCTGGGTGACAATACTTCAACGATTAAGCATGGATAGGTGATGTATTGGGTGGTGGTTGTGTCGCGATCGTCGCAGGTGACGCTGCATAAACTTCACCACCAATATACTCATCTAACCCTCCAGGAGACCCCTACCAAAACTGTACTCAGTTTGGTGGCGGGAGGAATGGAGGGTTAATTGTGAAACGTCCCTTGAATAATTTTGTACGCCAGCACAAACAATGAAAGGGACAGTTGAGTAATTAACAAATCTTCTATTGTGCATAGGAGTAACCATCTTTGGCGTGAATGCGTTGACAAAACTTGTGGGATATTCCTTGAACCAAACCGTTTTTAGTAGAAATATTGAAACTGCCTGATGAACGAATAGCGACTTTCCCAACATAATTACCAACTTTTTTACCAGTGGTAACAACTGCTTTTACGATGTCACCCGTTTGAAAATTAAAGTGGATTTTTTCTCTTGGTACGTGACGATTGGGAAAACCGAACCTATCTGTCCGGCAAGATTGCCTGGAACCGTGTCCGTTAGCTACGATCGACAATGGTTTGACACCTTTAATATTAAGAATTGGTGTTGATGCGCCAACACAAGCAGCATCTAACCAGTGAGTTTTGGGTAAGTTTTGATTGTTGCGGTTAAATTTAGTTAAACCTCCTGAACCTGTTTCTACAGGTAAGCCTGTTGCTTTTAAAACGAATAGTAATGCAAATCTAGTTGTGTTTACTGCTGCTGCATCAGCTAATGGTCTTTTAGCTTGCGCCAAGATTTGTGATAATAATCGTGGCTCTTTTTTCAGGAATTCTTTAATGTCCTTGGTGCCTTTTTTGGTATTGCATTTCTCGCAACTTAGCGTTAAATTCGTGACAGAATTAGTGCCTCCCTTAGCTCTTGGGTGAATGTGCTCGACCTGAAAAGGAACATTTTTCACTCCGCAATAAGCGCATTGTCTGCCCCACTTTTCGAGTAAATATTCCCGCGTCTCGTACCCAGCAAGTAAACCTTGTTGGTATTCCTTACCTTGGAGATCTGGGTTACGCATTAACTGCATATCGAAGCGTACTAATTCTTGGCTAATTGCAGCAATTAAAGCAAATTTACACAGTTTTTTAACCCAGGTTTTAATATTGTGAACCCGACTTTGTAAGCTCGGTGCTAACCATCCTTCTGAACGTTTTCTATTGAGGAATCTAGGTTGTCTGTAACGAGTTTTTCTAGTACGTCTACTGCGTCTTAATTGTCGTCTAGATGTTAAAGCTTCTCGAATTGCAAAGCCGCGATGTTTTAATTCTGCTGCAAATACAACTTCCCCTGTCGCATCGCTGACTAATGCAATTCCAGTTGTTTGAGCACCTGGGTCAAGCTTTAATCGCAGCGTTGTTACTGATGAATCCGGGTGTGAATCTTTGAGAATAATGACGAACGGAAAGCGACGATAGATGGCTGCTTTTTTGTTTCTTAATAATTGTCTAGCTCGTGCCGAATGAATTGGGTCTAATGGTCTTTTCTCGCTGTCTAAAACGAATACTTTGCACATAAAGTGCCTCCTTGCGGGTAATGTTAGCCTGGACAATGATTTAAAGGCTTTTTATGCTAACAGCACTGATTCAAACCCAATGATTCTGTTTAACTGTTAACCTTAGAGCTCCAAACTGGCTGCGCATTTGTAGGTAAGATGACCTGAAAATCGTAGTACGCAAGGTACTTAGTCGGGTAAACTTTGGGCTTTTAAAGCCCCCACCATATTGCTAGACGCAATTGGTGGTGGGTAGTTTACGCTTTTCTAATTGCGTTTTCTCCCAAGCAAAATATTCTTCAGGAGTGAATCGCGGGAAATTGTCTTTTGCTGCGATCGGTAAGCTCATAGATAAATTAAAAAAAAACCGATAGTCAAAAATTTTCACGCTCTCCCCATCTTACCATATAGAGCGATTTTAGATTTTGGATTTTGGATTTTAGATTGATTGGGAGATTGACGGATTGAGAGATCGATTGATTGATAGATTGGGAGAATTAACAATTACCAATTCCCAATTCCCAATCCCCAATCCCCAATCCCCAATTTACAAACTTACTCCCAAAACTTTTAAAAGCAGTTGTTGCTCTTTGAAGCCAACTTGCAGGCGACCGCTCTCAATATCGCGCACCCAACTTTGACTTTTACCGACATGAACTGCTAAATCTCTCTGGCTTAATTGCAAACTTTTTCTCGCAGTCACAATCTCCTGCCCCGAAAGTGCCGATCGCGATCGAGGGCCGGTTTTGCGTTGGGATTTGCGCAATTTTTGACCTCCTGCAGGAGTCGATCGAGCTTCCCAGCCTTCAGGTAGCTCTAAACGCAAAAGTCGCGCTTGCATCAGGCGGTTCCACTTGTCGCGGGGTGCCGCATCAGTCAGGCGAGTGTCGTTGCTGCCATCGGAAATCCAAAAATCCAATGCTGCGTCGGCATCGTCGGGCAAGTCTGCCAGCTTCGCCCACAGGGGTTGAATGTCGGTCGGGTAAGTAACCGGATCGAAAATCGGCTTGAGTCCGTAGCGATCGAGCACTTCCAAATCGCTCTCGAACGATCGCAGCAATCGCTTCCGATCTTCTCGCTGGGTGGATGCTTTGAGTAACCTTTGTTCTCCGTAAGCAATCCGCATCAATGTCTGCACTGCAATTCGCTGTTCGACGCCCATGCGAGTTTTGAACAGCAACCACAGCATGATGCGGGCAGCCCCTTCATGCTGCTGCCAAATACTCATCACGTTGGTTAACAGAGATTTTGGCAGCGTGCCGTATTGATAAAACGTCGTTCCTTCTTTAGCACCTTCTCGATTGAGGAAAAACTGCGCCCACTCTCCCGCTTTGATGGTAAAAGTCAACCCAGTTAGGTGCTTGCATCCCAAACTGTCCTCCTGAAAGTGATGCTGAGTTTCGATCGGTTGCCACAAAGGACTTTGAGGAATTCCGATCTTTCTGAATCTGCCTTGAGGCGACCAGTCAACAGTCACTAGCAATTTGCAAGGCTGTTCTGCCAGCTCTTTAATTAAAGTTAGTTTTGCTAGTTTGCTGAGGTCTTTGCGCTTGTCCAAGCCCAGATAGCTGGAAATTTCCCGATCGCTCACTGTAAAAGTCTCTTCCCAAGGGCGATCCAGAGATGTTGCATAAGCAGCGTACATCAGGTGCAAGCAGGTCGATCGAATATCCCAAGAGGCGATCGACCTTTGAGCCGCTTCTGCTTCCAGAACCTCCCCTGCATCGGGAGTGGATTTATCTGAAATGCAAACCGTCACCTCTCCCTTTCCGCCGCTCACCTGCCGCCGGTGGCAGAGATTGCCAGATTCATCGGTCTGCCAGGGCAAAGACTGTCGTTGTGCCAGCACGTTGCAAGCTTCCCAAACCACAATTGCAGAAGCAAATGAATTCGTTTTGCCATTGACAAATAGCTTGGGACTTGTACTTACATTGGCATCGACTTTGCATCGACCTTTTTTTGCCTGCAACGGCACGGGAGCATCGTTTAAACACATCGAAGCACATAAAGGTCGATCGTAAAATCCCTCACAGTTATTGCACAACATCGGATCGATCCAAAGCTTTTCACCTTCCTGTTTGATTGCACCCGTAGGACATAACGGTAAGCAGTCATTACACTGATTGCAAGCGCTGGTAATGGTATAAGTCATGGTTGTTTGTGATGACCCAGAATTAGTAACAAATTTAAAACTTCCAGTCTTTTTGTCTCTATCTCAGTCTTAAATTAAGGATCGGCATTTCCGTAGGGCAGGTATTATCTAAACTTATAACAGGCAATATTTCTGCCCTGAAATTTTTTACAAATTAACTACAATCGTTATATTATCCTCAATTTAAGACTGATTATTCTCGGCTAATTGTTTCCTAAATTGTTGACGTTGCAGCATTATCTCATCGTATTTCTAATCAGCAACAACTTTTGTTCAACGATAACATTCAAAGAATATCTTAATTTTTTAAAGCCGATACAAATCTCCTTGTAAATCAAAACTATTTTTACCAAAAAACAACTTTTATTACTATTTGTCGAGAAGTTTCGGCTTATTTAAAATTCCCGTGACATCCTATTAGCGGTAAGGTGAGCACTGCGCACCCTACATTTTGTTAAAAATGCTAGTCCCCTTACCCGTAAAGACTCATTTTCCGATCGGGCAATACAGACACCCAGTCCCCAAACTTGTACCTAAACTCTATGTAGGTAACGGTTTGAGCGACTGAGTACATCACTAATAGGTTTCCTGAGCTCGATCGAGCGCCAGAGGTGTTTGTTGGTCTCAAAGGATCTGATATAAGCAAAGAAGCTACTCGATCGATTTTAGATTTTAGATTTGCGATTTGCGATTTGCGATTTGCGATTCGATCTCTATTCCCAATTTGTCAGCATACTGGAGGCAGTACGTAGTGCAATCCCAAATTCGAGAGACTGCGAATGTTGCTGAATGGGTTTCCTTGATGTCGATCGAAACTCGCAAACAGCCGCGTCATTACTTCGATCCAGAAAAGCTAGAGCAGTTGGTACACTCGATCGCGCAGCACGGCATTTTAGAGCCCTTGCTGGTGCGCCCTTTGAGTGCCAACAAATACGAACTGGTGGCCGGCGAAAGACGTTACCGGGCTGCTCTCAAACTCGGTATGTCTCAAGTGCCCGTCGTAATTCGGCACATGAATGATGAAGAAGCGATTCAATTAACCTTAATTGAGAATCTTCAGCGAGAAGATCTAAATCCCATCGAAGAAACAGAAGGAGTTTTGCAACTCCTCGCTTGCAGGTTGCAGATGCCACCCGAGGCAATTCCCACCTTGCTGTATCAAATGAAAAATACGCTGGAAAAGGAGGCTGAAGCCAGGAATAACGTTATTCCTAATTCTCGATTCGATCGACAGCAAGAGATTCAGTCAGTTTTTCAAGATTTAGGGCTGATGAGCTGGCTTTCCTTCACTTGCAATCGGTTGCCTTTGCTCAACTTGCCGCCCGAGGTTTTGGATGCGATTCGCTGCGGCAAGATTGCTTACACCAAGGCTCGGGCCATAGCCCGCGTGAAAAATGAGACTCAGCGTCAAGCATTGCTCGATCGAGCGATTAAAGAAAATCTTTCTCTCAGTCAAATTCGAGCCTGTATTAAAAAGCTCGAAGCAAAGCCCGAACTTCAATCTCCTGAAGTTCTGCTGACAAACCTCCACCAACGACTGCTAAAGGCAAAATTATGGGAAGATCCCCAGCGGTGGACGCAAGTCCAAGCGCTGCTTTCTCAACTAGAAACCTTGTTGGAGCGAGAATAAAAAGATTTTAGATTTTAGATTTTAGATTTTAGATGCAGATATTATCGCCCGAATGCTTCACCCCTACAGGTATAGCAGCCGTCAGCCATCAGCCGTCACGAGCGATCGGCTTTGAAAGCTTTGCACATTCAGCTTTGTACTCGATTCTCCGTAGGAGACGCTGCGCGAACGGTATGTCTTAACCCCAGTGGCGACTGCTATATATGCAATCGATCTGACAAACAGGATATCAACCGTCAACTGTCAACTCTCAACTGTCAACTCTCAACTCTTCCTTCTTCCTTCTTCCTTCTTCCTTCTTCCTTCTTCCTTCTTCCTTCTTCAAAGACTCACGCCCAAAACTTTTAAAAGCAGTTGTTGCTCTTTAAAACCAGCTTGCAGGCGGCCGCTCTCAATATCGCGCACCCAACTTTGACTTTTGCCAACATGAACTGCTAAATCTCTTTGGCTTAATTGCAAACTTTTTCTAGCAGTTACTATCTCCTGCCCCGAAAGCGCCGATCGCGGTTTGGCTGCTGTTTTGCGTTGGGATTTGCGCAATTTTTGAGACGCAGTAGGAGTCGATCGAGCTTCCCAGCCTTCAGGTAGCTCGAAACACAACAGCCGCGCTTGCATCAGGCGGTTCCATTTGTCGCGGGGTGCTGCATCAGTCAGACGATTGTCATTGCTGCCGTCGGAAATCCAAAAATCTAATGCCGCGTCAGCATCGTCGGGCAAGTCTGCCAGTTTCGCCCACAGGGGTTGAATGTCAGTCGGGTAAGTTACCGGATCGAAAACCGGTTTGAGTCCGTAACGATCGAGCACTTCCAAATCGCTCTCGAACGATCGTAGCAATCGCTTCCGATCCTCTCGCACCGTTGAAGCCTGCAACACCTTGGCTTCGCCGCAAGCAATCCGCATCAGCGTCGGTATCGTCAAACGCTGTTCGTTGCCCATTTTGGTTTTGAATAGCAGCCACAGCAACATCCGGCAGGCACCTTCGTGCTGCTGCCACAGGCTGGTTACAGTCTGCAACAGCGATTTAGGCAAACTGCTGTATTGATAAAAAGCCGTACTTTCTCTGGCCCCGCGTCGATCGAGAAAATATTTTGACCACTCTCCGGCCCTAATCCTGAAAGTAAGGCCGATCAGGTGCTTGCAACCGAGTTCGTCTTCCTGAAAGTGATGCTGAATTTCTAGCAAATGCCACAGACGGCTTTGTTCGAGCGAAAATCCTCGCACTCGCCCTTGTTGGAACCAGTTGATATCTAGCAGTAATTTGCAGGGCTGCTGAACCAAATCGGAGATCGCTTTCAACTTGGCCAGTTTGCTCAAATCTTTGCGTTTTTCCAGACCTAAATAACTTTCTATTTGGCGATCGCTGATGGTAAATTCTTGTTCCCAAGGTTGTTCTAAATTAATGGCGTGAGCCGCAAAAATCAGGTGCAAGCAAGCTGCCCGCACGTCCCAATTTTCCATTTCAGCCCTCGCCCCAGGGGCGTCAAAGGCAATGGAACTTTCTGAATCGGTGGGGTTGGTGAGGCGAAAGGCGATCGTACCCCGCCCGCCGTTCACCTGCCGTTCGTAACAGAGTTTTTCATTCGCATCAATTTTCCAGGGTAGAGACAGACGCTGTGCCAGCACGTTACAGGCTTCCCAAACCACGATCGCGGAGGCAAACGGGCTACTTTTGCCATTGGCAAACAGGTTGGGACTCGGAGGCTTTCTGGCTGTCGTTTTGCAGCGACCTTTCTTTGCTTGCAAGGGGACTGGCGGCCGATCGATCGAACAAACACTCACGCATTGCGGTTCGAGAGCGTCGCCCTGACAGTCGTTGCACAACATGGGGTCGATCCAGAATTCCCCGTCTTCCAGCACGATCGCTTGTTTGGGGCATTGAGGGACGCAATCCCCGCAAAGGTTGCATTGGTTTGTAATCGCGTGCGCCATAAATTTAACGTGGTTTAGTAGAAGCTTGACTGTTATGATGCCGAGCGTCTTGAGGCTAGTACGAAAAATTCGGATCTTCCTTTTCTGACGCACCCTACTCGCTTTAACGATGCTACTCTCTGCAAATAAGAGTTGGTTAATGTCTTAATTTATAATTAAAAATGTTCTTTTATTTTGTTTGATTTAAGCAATTAAATATTTTTTTAAGATTTGAGTTACAATCTGTTCTTCACAAACAGTTTATCTGGTTATTTGGTAGCTTTTGTTACCGATAGTATGCGATCGATTCATAACTTTTTACATTGCTTTTAGTAAGCTTTTACATCCAACCAAAAAATATTTGAAATTCTCGATCGCTCGCTAATTCTCCAATCTTAAATCTCCCATCTCAATCTAAATCTCATCTACCTGACAGCAGCGATAAAATACCCGTCCCCTGACCCGCAAACACTCAACTTTGGGGTCGAAAAATACCCGCACCCCGTCCCGGAGGTTGGCGCGAACTCATTGAGATCGAGGCGCTTGAGACTTTGAGTACATTACTAATGGGTTGAGTCGGCGCAGGAAGATGAGTACAGCTTGTAGTGCCGAAAGTATCTGATATAAGCAAATAAGTCACAGAATTGCTTTGATTCAACGCCCAGACCTGCAAGTTTGGGATTTGCTATCATTTCGATCGATTTATTAGCAATTTTTAGATATTATTGGAGGGTTTTGTGCGCTTTGATGTAAATTTTGACGCTGTTCTAAACCAATGCAAATTTGTGTGAATTCCCCATCTACCCCCGAACCAACTTTGTCCTGGTACGACCTGCCAGCCGAAGTCAAACGGTTGTTAATTGCAGCAACTGATAGCTGGGAAGATACTGCTAAGTCTCAGGAATACATCCATCAAGCACTAGCGATTTCCGATCGCTCTCTGGATGTATTTATTGCAGCCTACCGGTATTTTTTCTACAAACACAATGATGCTGCTGCATTGCAAATGGCTCAGGGGGCGATCGAGCAAGTCCGGCATTTAGAAAAGCTTCCCCAAGACTGGGACGAATTGGCACCAATTCTGAGCAGTCGCAAAGAAGAAACCAACATCCGTTTGTATCTCAGTGCTTATTCTGCTTCGGGATTGGTTCTAGCACGAATGGGCGCGATCGATCGAGCAAAAACGATCGCTACCCGCGTGAACGACATTGACAATAAACGAGAGTTTGGAGGAGCTACGGTGTTAAGTATTCTGACTAACTCTGAAAATGAGGAGGAAGATTAACTGCGATCGAAACAGCTATGAAATACCGAGATTTATTGGTCACAGAAGACGGGCAGTGGCAGGTTTGCAAACCTGCTAGAGAATGGGATTTGCTGCGCACTCCCTATCGCTTTCACCGTTTTTTGACGGAAGTTGAAGATGTGCTAGAAGACGCTATAGAGGAGACGAATTGTTTGTCTCAACTGCGGCTGCTGGTGCGCAGGTTAATCACCAATTCCTATTGGATTCAAACGCAGTATGCCGAACCCAACCCCACAACGGGAAGCGGGACGATCGTCCTTTACGATGAAATTGGCTACCCGCTGACAGTGCAAATTTCCACCTACTTACCGGGCGCGAAATCTTCAATTCACAATCACGGAAATTGGGGGGTTGTTGCGGTACTGAAAGGGGAAGAAAAAAACACTATTTGGAAGCGGACTCCCGATCCGCAGTTTCCAGATTGGGTAGAACCAACCGCGGAGGGAATCTTGTTACCGGGAGATATTATTAGCTTTACTCCCGAGGCAATTCACTCGATAGAAGCTGTTGGTGAGGAAACGACTGTTACTTTCAGTATCTACGGTGAAACTCACCATTCCAAACGTTTTGAATTTGATGTCATTAATCACACTGCCAAAATTTTCTAGCAGTTGTCGGTGCATCGAAAACAAAGAATCAAGACCGATCGTGCAACGCTGGCGATCGCAATAACTGCAACAGGTTATTGATGCACAAATCCTGTCTGAATTCCCGATCCTTTTATTCAGAAAATATCATGTCAGAACAACGCCAAGAACTATACCTCGATTTAATCGATCGACTGATCAAATGCCCTAACGGAAAAGAACCGGATGTTTTGGACAGCCAGCGGGATTTGCTGGATGAAGGATTTGTCAAAACTTTGATGCAAGTCGCAACAATGATGGCGCATCAAAATAATGAAGATGGCGCAAAGTTTCTGATTTTCTTAGCCCGGCAATTGAGTAAAGAAATGGGTTTGTACCCTGAAGCTGTACCGGAATAATCGTGTTTTTACTTGCACCAGAACAGTAATTTTCAACGGAGGTGCTGATGATTGCCGAATTAAGCAAAACCGAAGCGGGAGAGGTGGCAATGGAGTTTCTTACCAACGATTTAGATATCTCAATTGACGATCGAGAGTGGTTTTCGGTGTTGGACGTGCGCCCGATCGGGGAAACTTGGTATGTGGTGGAAATTGGGATCGAAGGACTGCCGGATAAATGGGTGTTGCAAGTTTACGATACGCGGGAATGCGACCCCAGTTATACTTTTAGTTCGCCAATTAAAGCGACAGAATCTGATACTGGTTTGGAAGATATGCCAGAGGCGATCGCTCAAATTTTAATGGCGGAACGCAGCCATAATTGATACAAATTAGTTTGGAGTGCGAACTGAAGTTCGTTCAAATTCGTTTGTGGTTTAGTTGATAGTAAAGACTTCAGTCTGCTCTGATAATGGGGGCTGAAGTCCACCCTAAAAGGGTCTTTGTGACCTATTTTTGACCTATTTCGTACTAAGAATTTACTCTGTCATACCATGAGCAAACTACTCGCGATCGAACCCCCACAAGCCATACAAAATTGGTTGTTGGAACAAGGATTTAACCCAACGGATTTAGAACAGAAAGGCAGCAACGGCGATACTGCTTTGATGCAAGCTACCCGATCGGGCGAACTCGAAATTGTGCGATCGCTCGTCGAAGCAGGTGCGGTTGTGAATGCTAGAAATAATGATGGCAATAATGCTTTGTGGTTTGCTTGTTTTCGCGATCGCCACGATCTGATTGACTTATTGGTTAATGCTGGAATTGATATCAACAATCAAAATGATAATGGGGCTACCGCACTGATGTATGTTGCTTCGGCGGGCAAGATAGAAATGGTGCAAGCTCTTTTAGCCGCTGGTGCTGATTCGCAATTAAAAAATCTGGATGATTTTCGGGCGATCGATTTTGCAGGAAACATCGAAATTCTCAGGATGCTGAAGTATGTTGTCGTCTAGGACGATCGAAAATAAAGATCGCAATAAATACCACGAAGCTACAAAGCATTCGGCGATTTCGGTGCAAATCGATCCGAATTATGTGGATGCGACAACTCAACCTGCTGCTTTCAAAAGATACCCGAAATTTTTCCGCCGCTTTCCCTTAGAGTTAAACAATCCATTGCATCGATTCTTATCCCTCACGAGCGCTATTACCTTTCAAAAACAATATCGCGATGGGATTCATTCTTTGCGAGTTCAACCCTCTGCTGGGGCGCTTTATCCTACGGAAATTTACGTGCAAATTCGGGGCATTAATGGGATGCTCGACGGTATCTATCATTTAGAGCCGGATAGCCGATCGATCGCTCTGATTTACGAACTGATTGACGATGGTTTGGAGGGGTATTTTAGCGACGATCGCCCGATTAAAGGCTGTATTTTTTTAGTGAGTTGCGTCTATTTTCGGTCGAGTTGGAAGTACAAAAATCGCAGTTTGCGCTATTGTTTTTTGGATAGCGGGCATCATTTAGGAGCGATCGAAGCGGCGGCTTGCGTGTCGAGTTATCCCTACCAATTGCTGTTCGATTTCGATCGCTTGGCCCTCAACGATGATTTGGGATTTGAGAATAAAGAATTTGTCGCGGCGGTGGCGATCGCGGGCAAAGCGAAAGATAATAAATCAGTGCGCAAGCTGCGATCGCCCTTACCTTTTGTTGCTGCTACTGACTATTTTGAACCCAATCTATTTATCGAAGAAGGCTGCAAACAAACTTGGGTGAAAAATCCAGAAAAACAGCCGATTCAAGTACCTAAATTTCCTTTTGAATCGAAGCGAATGCTGCAAGCAATTCAGCGGCGGCGATCGGCGAGAAAGTTTCATCCGAGTTCGATCGGCTTAGATGATTTCCTAACAGTTTGCAACGCCATGCAGCAACCGATTTCGAGCGAGAATGCTGCTGCTTTTGAGATTTATGCTGCGGTGCAACGGGTTACTGGGATGCAGTCGGGAATCTATCAAATCGGGGGTGGCGGCAACTATTGTTTAAAACAGGGAGATTTTCACGATCGCGCGGGCTATCTTTGCATCAATCAGGCGATCGCTCGCGATAGTGCGGTGGTATTTTTTGTAGTGTCGGATTGTCGCAACTATCAGGTAGCTTTGCAGCAAGCAGGTTTGGTGGGACAGCGGATTTATTTGGCTGCTACCTATCTCAACTTTGGGTGCAGCGGCATCGGTGCTTTTTTCGACGATGAAACGCAAGCTTTTTTAGAAACTGATCTCAATGTATTGTACGCGATCGCGATCGGGAATTTGTTCGATCGCGATCGGATAAATTGAAGAGTTCGATCGCGTCAGCCAAGCTGGCATTAGCCAGAAACCGGGTTTCTGGAAAAAATCTGCATCTCAACTTATATTTATTAACTTTGGTGCAAAATTTCAGTTCGATCGAACACAATATTAGATCGCGTCCATCGATTGCTGGTAATATTAAATGTAAGTGAAATAAAGTGTAACGTCAGCCAAGCGATCCGCAAGAAAGCAATCTCAGCGTCTCGATATTGTTAGCTTGGCTGTTGCTAATTTCTCTTAACTAACAGCATTCGATCGAAAACGATCTAAATCTCATGTCTATCTTTAATTTAGGACCCGATGATTTGCCACCGAAGCAAATCGAATTGGACGATCGCATTTTGCGCCGGCAACTAGATGCAACTCTGACTCAACGTTTTCAGGAACAGTGCGATCCCGCCAGCAAACAGCTACTTGACTTCTGCGATTGGTGCGTCACAACAACAGCTAATGTTGTTACCTTGGCAATAGTTTGTCCCGATCGCGCTATGAATTGGCAAGTTCTCAACCGTGTTGTCCCCTTGGGCAATGTCATGGCACAGTTTTCTCAAGATGCCAAACTGCGGATTTACTCAACTCCGGATATGGTAGATCCATTTGAGATTCGCGTTGACGAACTGTCTGTTTATCACGATCGATCTTAATGGTTGTAGAAACATTTACATCGCGATTTTCCGATCGTACCTGCGCTCGCGGGTAGCTTTGTCCAGATTTCTGTAAGCGGTAATATTGCCAACTCCTATGGGAATTTTTCAGTCAGATTGCATCTTCCGATATTACTCGATACTCTAAAAATTGTTCCCCTCGGATAATCCACAATTTACCTGCAACTTCTGCGGCATCCAATCCGCGAATTAATATTTCTGCTGCTGCTTGCACATCTGGCAATTTCGCTTGAGAAGGCAAGCGCAGTACCGCAATTCCAAAATACAGCATTTAGTCGATCGAATAAGGCCGCATTAGCTGCGGCCTTAAAATTAATATTACGATGAGAATTGCAATTCAATCTTCATCGCGAGCGAGAAAAGTTTCTTCTAGTTTAGCGAGGTGAGTCCGATTTTCAATAAACCATTTGCGGCTGGCTGGAGCGAGTTGCTCCCAGATTACGTCAGGCGGGACGTTGGGCATGGAATATTGATACCGCTGCCCCATCATTTTGAGATCGATAATAACAGCTTCAGACAAGCCAAATGCTTGCCAATTAACCGCGATCGATCGCCCGGACAAGCCTCCAGTCGGATCGTAAACGATTTGGGCAAAGCGAACTAAATCGGCAAAATGGGAATCTCTCAATCCGGCTTGAGGAATTAGTTGAGCCGGATCGCAATCGCGTTCAGACATAAGTTATAGCAGTTGACAGTTGACAGTTGACAGTTGAGGGTCGATCGTTATAGTATCCGAATCCAACCGTTTATGAAGTATGGATTTTAGACCCTATTGATGAATTTTTGAATGTCCTATTGAATGTCCTAACCGATGTAGCGGTTGCTATGTAAAGGCAAAGTAGTAACAAGAATTAAGTACAGGATCTATATGTAGGGTGCGCACTGCGCACCTTACCGCTAATAATAATTTGTCCGTAAATCCTGTTTGAGTAAGTTTCAAAGCATCGAATATTTACGGTGTGTTGTGGGCCGCCCTCGGGCAAGTTTCTAAGTCCTGTTGCTTCAAGCCATCGGCAAAAGCTTGCTGGCTGGAACGTACAGCAGTTAATCCCAACCAAGCTTCAATTTCATCGGTATTAAATCCTACTGCATAACGATCGCCGCTTTGAATCAAAGGCCGCCGAATTAACAGCGGATGCTCTATCATTAACTGCAATGCAGTCGCGCGATCGATTTGCTCCGGAATCACTTGCCCAGATTTAATTAATGGGGCTGTACGGTTGAAGCATTCAACCACTGGAAGTTCGCCCAAGAATTGTTGCAATTTATCTGCCGTCCACGCTTCTGTTAGCAGGTTGCGGGCATCTACAGTATGCCCCGCCGCTTCAAGCAATGCTTTCTGCTTTGTATTGTTAACACAGCCCGGTTTTTCGTAGAAAATAACATTTGCCATAGCATTGAAAATCTACTGCGAAACTCTACTTTAATTTGACTAAATTATCAATTTGACTAAATTTTCCCTGTTCTGAATGTTGTTGCGATTGTCCCCACAGCGTAACGCCAAATAGAAAAGGGAAACTCAGTCAACTTGTTTCTGTTCGTACAACTAGCTTAAATCTTACTGGGCCGATCGGGCAAAACAGGCTAGCCATTAGAGTTGTACTCAATCTCTCAAACTTAAGAATATTCAGTCATTCAAAATTGTTTGAGGTCGGGGTACGAGAATTATTTTCAGGAATTACGCAAAAAAAACTGGTTTCTCCGCAAAATTGTGGGTGTATAATCACGAGAGAGTGTAAAAGTAAGTCTTTTTAAAAAGATTTTATGGGTGTCAGTTCGATCGAGTCCGTTAATTCGATCGCACTGACGGTACGAACTGTTGTAAATAACTCTTTTGCCACATACCAGAAAAATTGCTAGCTATCTGGCTTAATTTATCGAATTTAGGAATTAATTGAGATTCTTTGCGTTTGTCTAAGGCTGCGATAGTCGCAAAAAATAGTGCCAATACTGACAAAAATACGATCGCGATAATAAAGAACAGCGTCCAATAAACCAGAAACTCTGTCTGATAGTCTACACTAAATAGCGAATTAATCACTGAATCGGAAAAATACAGCATCAGCCCTACCGAGAACCACAGGCCCAACAATACCCCATTCCACCCCAGGATATTGGTTGCTGTTTTATTATTTTTGGATGCAGAAAGCTCTAGTTCTCTAATTTTGCTGTTAATCCTAGATGTCACTTCTCCCAAAGCATTCTGCATCGAATCTCGGATCGCATTTAATTCATTGTCGAGGTTGATGCACTGTTGGGAGGTGTTTTTTTCCACGTTCAAACCTTGCAATTTCTGCTGGTGTTCCACCAGCCTGCTACCTAACGTATAATCCAATATTTGCAGGCGATCGACCGTTAAATGCAGCAGTTCCATATTAGCATCCAGCAATCCCTGACAATCTACGATCGACTTAATTAGCTTGTTAATAGTTTCGATCCGATTGTCTACAGTGTTTTGATATTCCTGCTTCTTTTCTAACAAAAATTTTGCGACTTCCGTGTCGCGATCGCACAGATTTAGCGCCTCGGAATACACTGTATCGATTTCTATTTTGTATCGATCTAAAGATGATTTAAACTCCTCTATTTCAGGAATTATCAGCATTTCTAATTGCTGGTTTTCTAATTTAAATTTGTAGGTTAGCGCTCTCACGATCGGTGCCGATCTCCGATCCAGATCGTCCTTGTAAGGCTCTAAAATAGTTGCAGCTTTCTCCTTGACAATCGATTCCGGGTGTTCGATAAATTCAAAGATTTTGGCAATAATTTGACAAAAATCTTCCCGATTGAAACTATTTTTTGCTGTTTGCAAAAACTTTTCGATCGTCGCATCATTTTCGGCGTTCAACCCGTACTGAACTTTCGTAACTGCGATCGCGGCAAATACTAAATCTATCCACAATAAATATTCTGCGCAATCCATTTGCAAGCTAAACAGCAGCCAACTCGGGCCGTACACCCAGAAATCCACAGCATTTTCAGATTCCTTACCCGTACCATTTCCGTTATCCTCATCCCCCGAATTAACACTGTTATTTGTCAATATTTGAATCTGTTCTTTAGCAACTTGCAGCTCAATTTCCGGCGCATTGATATTGACTTTTGTCGCGCTGTCAATATTATTTTCAATCGCCGGCGTTTGCCATTCATCATCCAGCCAAATTGACTTAATACTAACAGCAGCCGACCACCTAATTAAAGGTGTATCACCCGATCGCGCTGCTTTTTCCAGTACCAGCAGCAGATTTTTGCTAAAATCGCTAATGCCGGAGGCTATTTCACTTTTTAACTGCAAATCTCGCACTTTACCGATTGCTTGAATTGCCAAAGCTTGAAACAGCAAATTCGGATGCGGTTTTCTCGCAGATTCCGGTATATCTTCCCCGATAATTCCGCTTTTGGGCACATCTAAAACTTCAGCAAAAGGATCGAGCCCGCACTGCTGTAAAATTCCTTCAACGACTTTTATTCTTTGCCAAGGCTGAGTGCATTTACCCAGATTGAAAGTTAGCGCTGTCCCGCTGCACTCCATCGACTGCGGAATGTCATTGCGATCGAGATTCCATTGATTGCTAGTCATGTTTTTCGCCCCGACAATTGCTAGATATTGTGCTAGATATTGTGCTAGATATTGCTGAATATTGATGCGTTTGCCTGATGCTGACTGCCACTTTACACCTACTGCTGCTTTTTGTCAATACAATAGAGTTGACAGTTGACAGTTGACAGTTGACAGTTATGATAACTAGCAGCAAGTTATGGTTTCTTTTTGGGAGAATTTAATATTTTATCTGCTACCATTTTGTCAACAATTAAATCGCTGACGATGCGCGAACCGTGCAAAGTAAAATGCAGCCCGTCGTTGACTTTAACATATCCCCGCTTTCCCGATTTGTCCGCGACAACGGGAGCAAAATCGCCTCCGGCGGCAAAAGTTTCCCACGTAGAAATAAAGGTAATTTTCGGGTGAGATTTACTGACATCTCGGTAAATCTCGTTCATCATGGGAAATAGTCGGCGGTACTGAGATTTGTTCGATCGCGATTGACCGATCCAGTATACTTTTCTCACCGGCAATGCAGCTAACAATTTTGCATATTTTTCTACTCTTTCTCGATAAGCTGTTTGCCATTCTTTGGTCCCGACTACCCGATATTTTCCTTGAAAATCGGAAATATCTTGTGTGTCATTTCCTCCAAAAAGTACCACTATGACATCCGGCTGGTAATCGCCGATGATTTGGCGAGTTCTGGCGTACCAATCATAATAATCGATCCGGTTTAAGCCGCTGGATACTTTGTAGTCAATTTTTGTATTGGCAATATTATAATTTTCTTTCAAACTGTACTGAAGTTGAGTTCCCAAATCCAGCATTACTGAGTCTCCTACAAACAAAAACTTGCGGTAAGGGCGGGTAAGTCTCGGTTTTTTAGCAGGCTTTTTAGTTGTTGTTTTTGTTGGGTCGATCGACCTTTTTTCGGTTCTCGGGGTTGCGGTTTTTTGCGGGCGGCTGTCAAAGTCAATGTCTTTAATTCTGCGCCAAAAATCTTGCTCTTGTTTCCTAAAGCCGTCAAGTTCGATTTGCCGCGCTGCTTGTTTGATTTCAGAACTTGCAAACGGAGTTGAAGAAAAACTTTTCAGGAATAATGCTAAATTTCCCAAGACTAAAGTCAAAATTACCGAAGTGACGATTAGCAAAATTTCCCGATCTTTCATATTGCTTAAAAGTTAAAGTAGATAAAAGGCGGAACAGTCGTCGGTCCCAGCATCAAAATAGCATACACGAACAGGGAAACCAAGACAACTCGAAAAAAATATTTTTAATGCAAATACAATTTGCAACTGCTTGGAAATACGATCGCCCCACAAATTAATCGCGCCAATAACTGCAATTACTAAGTACAACTGCCAAAAGTTAAATTGAAACGTTGCAAAGGAAAAGCGAAATATGCCCTGAAAGAACACCATCGCAGTTTCCCAGTTGGGAGTGCCAAAAAAGACCCAGCTACAAGTAATAAAAGTGAAGGTCATCAGCCAATTAATAAATCTGGCTTTGCGCGAATTATTCCATTCTAATTTAAGTCCGATCGCTTGGGGAATATCCCGACATAAATGGTTAGCAATTAATCCCAAACCGTGCATGATTCCCCAGACAATAAAGTTTACACCCGCACCGTGCCAAAATCCACCGATCGCCATTGTCAAAAGTAAATTTAGGTACTTCCTCAATTTGCCGTATTTGTTGCCGCCGAAAGGAATGTAAACATAGTCTCGCAGCCACTCGGAAAGACTGATGTGCCACCTTTTCCAAAACTCTTGCAAACAGAGCGATCGATATGGCATATTAAAGTTGGCGATCGGCTTGAAACCCAGCAAGCAAGAAATGCCGTTTGCTAAATCCGAGTAACCGCTGAAATCTACATAAATCAAACAAGAATAGGAAATTGCTGCCAGAATTAAATCGATGCTGCTGTATTGTTGCGGAACTCTGAAAGGCTGCTGCGTGAAACTAAATAAAAAGCTCGATAAAGTATATTTTTTGAACAATCCCGACAGAATTAAGACGATAACTTCTTCGATTTGATAGTCGTATTTTTTAGGTGAATTTAGTTGCGCGTAAAATTCTCCCGCACGGGCGATCGGACCTGAGGCAATTTGAGGAAAATAGGTGATATAAGTGGCGTAGTCTACAAATTTCGGACAGGTAAGTTTTTGCTGGTAGCAGTCGATTAAATGGGACATCATTCTAAAAGTATAGAATGACACGCCGACGGGGGCAATTATTTGCAAAACTTGAAAGCTGGCGGGGATTTTGAGCTGGTTCAGCAGTTCAAATAAAGAAGTTACAAAAAAGTTGCAATATTTAAAAATGCCGAGATTGGCAATGTTGAAAATTATTCCGAAAATTAAAGCAAGTTTTTGGTACTTGCCGTTGCAAACAGCGCGGAGAATGATATAATTGTAGGCAGTTCCCAATACCAAAACTAAAAGAAAATCGAAACTCCAAAAAGAATAAAATAGCAAGCTGGATGCTAGCAAAGCAATTTTGTATAAATCGACTTTGGATTTTAAAGATACGATCGCGCTAAAAACAATCAGGAAAAATACGAGAAATTGATAAGTGGGAAATAGCATAATGTCTAGTGATAGTTGTGAGGGAGTTTTGAGTTTTGAGTTTTGAGTTTTGAGTTTTGAGTTTGAGTTAAAGAAAGTTGACTAGTTGTGTAGGGAGTTTAGTTTTG
>JAAUPF010000039.1 GCA_012034575.1 Richelia sp. CSU_2_1
CAAAACCAAACTCGATCGTCTGAAAACCTGCTACTACTGAATGTTTGCCAGTGGGATTGGGCATCTCAACGATCGCTCCCTCATGTAGTTCGTAGTGTCCGGTTTCTGGTTTCCATTCCAAAAACTCATCAAAAGTCATTAATTTGAGTATCGCTTGAGCCATCGCAATATCTCCCGTTCGATCGAGGCTGGCGATCGCCCTTTCTATCTCAAATTTTATCGATCGAGCGATCGCCCTGAATAAATCCCACCATAGCACAAACCGCTCGCAAGCGCGATCGCTCGATCGACCGCAATAAATCAGGTTCGTAGTAAGGACTTAAGTCCTCGTCAGGTGCGGACTTTAGTCCTCACAATTAACATCTTACACCAATGTCAATTAGGGATTTTTCGTGGGTGGGGGGCGGGTTTACGAGATTGTTATTTTTAGGCGAAGATGGTTGGCGAACCCGCCCCTACAGCATTGTTGAAAACGCTGCAATATTCAGCAACATAAACCGTTTTTCTTAGAGGTAATTGACACGGTACACTCTGATATTAAAATTATCCAAATGTCAAGCGACGGAACTTGCCATCATCTGTAAATCGCTGTTCGCCAATCCCCACAACTTCGACAATAACTTCGCGCTCTAAAATCGCAAATTTCCCCTCGCGTTCTGCTATTTCAACGATCGTTTCTTCCCCCTCAAAATACACCTTATAATGAGTCTTTGCCCAAACACCTTTTTCATATTCAAAACTGCGTCCGTCATCTTCATAAAGCGTCCATTCACCAATTCCCGGCCAAATTCGCATTGTTAAAGGCTCGATCGCACTTTCCCCAACAAATTGCCTCACGGGCGCGATCGCAATTATCCCTCCACCGCGCGCGTACAGCGGCATTTTTTCCAAAGGTGCGATCGCTAAAATGTGCGTCGGGCCGCGATAGCATTCACCAGTCCACCAATCAAACCAAGTACCCTCGGGTAAATATACGGCGCGGTGTTCGACTCCGGGGCGGTAAATTGGTGCTGCCATCAGCGACGGGCCGAGCAATACTTGATCGTACAGTTGATAAGTAGTTCGATCGCCCGCAAAATGATACAGTAACGGCCGCAAAATCGGCGCGCCCGTCGTTGCAGCTTCCCAAAATAAGGTGTAAATGTAGGGCAATAATTGATAACGCAAGTTGATGTATTCGCGGCAAATTCTTTCGGTGCGATCGCCAAAAACCCAGGGTTCGTGTTGCGCTGTTGTCATCGCTGAATGCCCGCGCATCAAGGGATACAACATTCCTACTTGCATCCACCGCGCGAACAATTCAGCAGTTGCATTCCCCGCAAAACCGCCGATGTCGCAGCCGACAAAGGCGACGCCGGAAAGCCCCATGTTGCAAAGCATCGGGATGGACATTTCCAAATGTTCCCACAGCGATTGATTGTCGCCCATCCACACGGAAGAGTAACGCTGCACTCCCGCAAATCCCGATCGCGTCAGCACAAAAGATCGATCGCGCGATCGCAGTTTTTGCAACCCCTCAGCGCAAGCTTTTGCCATCATCAACCCATACAGATTGTGGGTTTCAGCGTGCGTCGAGAGTTCCTCTGGCGGGCCTTGCGGTGCATCCAGGGGAAACCAAATGTGCTCGCCGCCGTCACCAAAAGGCCTTTCCGCGATCGCGGGTTCGTTCATGTCGTTCCAAATCCCCGCAACGCCGATATCTGTCAGGGTTTTGTGCAATTCGCCCCACCACTGGCGCACTTCCGGTTTCATGAAGTCGGGAAACACGGCTTTATCCGGCCAAACGTAGCCGTGAAACAGCTTTCCCTCGGCGGTACGCACGAAATAGTCATTTTCCACACCGCGATCGAATATTTCGTAACCTGCTTCCGGTTCGTACTTGACGCCCGGATCGATGATAGTGACAACTTTGAAACCCTCTGCTTGCAAGTCTGCGATCAATTTAGCCGGATCGGGGAAACGCTGCGGGCTCCAGGTGAAAACGCGATAGCCGCGCATGTAGTCGATGTCGAGGTGGATGACATCGCAGGGAAGGTTGCGATCGCGAAATTCCTTAGCCAGCGCGCGCACAACGTCCTCGGATTCGTAACTCCAGCGGCATTGGTGGTATCCTAACGCCCATTTTGGCGGAAGCGGCATCCGGCCGGTCAACTGCGTGTAGGTGGCTAAAATTTGGGCGGGTTCGGGGCCGTAAATGATGTAGTAGTCGAGTTCCGTGTCTCTGGTTTCCATCCGCAAAACGCCAGGCGTTTCTGCGCCGATGTCGAATTGACTCCAAAATGTGGTGTTGAAGAAGATGCCGCAAGCGCGATCGGGAGTTAGGGCGATGTAAAATGCGATCGCCTGGTACATTTCATCTGTTAGGGAATTGTAGTCGAGGGCGTCGGTTGTCCAGTTTGTCTTGACTTCGGAGAGTTTGTCCAGCAAGCCGGTGCGTTCGCCAAAACCGTAGAAGTGTTCGTCTGGTTCGATGCGTTTCCAGGCTGCGATCGCGCCTGTGCGCCATCCCATCGCCGATTCGCGATCGCAAGCAAAGGGTTTTCCTGATTTGTCAAAGCATTCGATGGAAGTGCGATCGCGCTTGACAGAAATTGTTATTTGTGATGTTTCAATTTCGATTTTTTCTGCTGTTTCTCGCACTTCAAAAGGTGTAATTTCCCATTGTTCGTCGGGGAGAGTTACTGAGTGCGATCGGTCTTTAAATTCACTTGTCGGAGACATTCGCACTCGGACTAAATTTGGTGCGAGGATTGTGATTTTCAATGAGGCATTCGTACAGTTGAATTGAATTGTGCGATCGATCTTATTTATAGATTGTACGGAGCCGATCGTTGACCAAGGCTGTTCGGTAGTTTGAAGTTTTCCGAAGTATTGCGGCATACACTCTGACTCAAAATATTATCGATTTTGCTGCGAAGGGTTAGGAGTTGTCATCTGGCAAAAGGCTGAAGTGAGTAAATTAACTTAATTAAACGTAAAACCATCTCACTGTTAGAGCCCCGACTTCTTAAAGAAGTCGGGGCTCTGGGTGTTCTGTTTTTTGAGGTAGACCTACTTACAGGCTATTTAGTTTTAGGATTGGACAAGACCCGTTGACGAGGATCGCAAATATGGCTAATGAATAGCTTAGTGACGCTAATCTACGTTTGATTTCGAGAATTAGCTGAATTTCTTCTATAGCTTTTTTCATAACTTTTTTCATAACTTTTTTCATGATTTTTTTCCTCCTTTGTTTTCGTTAGTGACAGACAGGCTTTTCGATTTTTTTCGTAGCTTAATCGCCACATAAACAATCGGTGTAGCCATATGCGCGATGTCCCGAGCATTCGTCAACAAAGCCCTCCCTTCCAGGGGGAAACTTTTGGATCTCAGAAACAAAAAAATTGCTTTGTACCGATCCTAATCCTAGATTAACACAGCTTTTCAGGAAGCGATCGGTGTGATAACCGAATATATATCTGGGCAAACTCCAAATCTTCCTGAGATAAATATGGGTAATCATCGCGAATCACCTCCGCTGATTCACCGCGATCGAGCATCGATCCGATCCGGCGAACAGTGAGGCGACTATTGGGAAAAACGGTTTCTCCTCCCATAATATTTGAGTCTCTAACTAAGCACTTTTGCCAATCTTTGAAGCGTGTAATTGTGTCCGACAATTCAAGGTCGATCGCGTCTTTATTTCTCACCTGCTACCTCCCAAATATTTGCAAAATTTTATTTACTCCATTCCTTTCTAGTCCCTCAAACTGCTGTCGTTCATCCGCAGTAAAAACAGTTGTTACTTCCGCTTTATATGACACAATTTGTGCTTCTAAAACTCCACGATTGAAGAAAACAACATGACCGGAACCAAAAAAGACGATCGCCCTTACCCGATTGCCTTTCAGCCAATATCCCACTCCATCTCCCACTTCCATCAAAGCTTCTGATGCACTAATAATAATTTTACTACCACCATTGAGCGAACACATCATGTAACTAACATTTTTGACAATTTTTGTGGCTTTTTCACAGGGCTGAGCCTGAAGTTCTTTTAACTCTCGATCGTAATTCGCCCGATTCATTGCAGGCTTAATTTGGTTCAGCAAACAGCGATCGGGTATGCCATCTCCATTATCATCCACGCGCAGATCGTCGTTTTGTCCGTCGCGATCGCAATCAATCCCCTGTCCGATTTGTCTGCTGGGTTGCTGGGACTGTGCTAAGGAATCGCCTGCGACGATCGAGGTTAATAATAGCAGGGCGATCGGCAATAATTTTACAAGCGTCATGTCGCAAAAATATCCTTGATTAATTAAATTTTACTACGATGCTGTTTTAACAGCTAAATAATTTCCGGCTCGAATATTTATATTAGAATTTTATCGGCAAACGATCGAGAAATTTTTACGAAAGTATGCAGAAATTATCTAGGCTTTTGGGGAGAGCGATCGGCATTTTATTGTCGATAGTCGCTTCGATAGATTGTCGATCTTAATCTTATTATAAACTTTGCACTCGAATAACGAGTTTAACCTGACAATGGTTAACTAATAGCTTGAAAGGTTACAGTAAGGTTAAATAAAACCGCCCCGCACAAGATCCTCTGATTGACATCGGTGCAACATCTCAATCATTATCAACTACAATTTTATAGGCTATAATTTTACGATCGAGAACCGAAGCAAGCACCGCACGTACACATCGATCGCGCTTTCCCAACAGCGATCGTTTTGGCTCGGACCAGTCAGTTTAGCAAGTAACATTGGATTCAGAAATCTCGGTATTTTTAAAGAGGAGGGTACTCATGAAACGCCAACAACAAGATCGACTCAGCCGCCGCCATTTTCTCATCGGTTCGGCAGTTGCAGCTAGCAGCATTATTGTCGAAAACCTGCGATCGAAATCTGGGTTAGCGCAATCTTCTGCACCGGCAATTATTACCTCCGATCGAATGCGCCCCAACATTCCATACGGTGTTGCTAGCGGTGATATTACTGGCAACAGTGCCGTGATTTGGAGTAGGTGCGATCGCTCTTCCCGCATGATAGTTGAATATGACACCGCCGATTCCTTCCGCAACGTACAGCGCATCATCGGTCCAGCAGCATTAGAAACTAGCGATTATACCGCGCGGATTAATCTAATTGACTTGCCAGCCGATAGACAAATATTCTACCGAGTCAGCTTCCAAAATTTAGCAGATCCAAACACCTACAGCGTCCCCGTCATCGGAAGTTTTCGCACGCCTCCAAACGGCAAGCGCGACATCTTTTTTGCCTGGTCAGGAGACACCGCCGGACAAGGTTGGGGTATCAATTCTGCATGGGGTGGCATGAAAATCTATGAAACTATCAGGCAGCTTAAACCAGACTTTTTCATCCATTCTGGCGATTACATCTATGCAGATAATCCGATCGCATCTGAGGTCAAACTTGATGATGGTAGCATCTGGAAAAACATCACAACAGAAGCCAAGTCAAAAGTAGCTGAAACCTTAGCAGAATTTCGTGGCAATTACATCTACAACCTGCTAGATAATAACCTCCGCCGCTTCAATGCCGAAGTGCCTCAATTAGTTCAATGGGATGACCACGAAACTACCAATAACTGGTATCCAGGCGAGATGCTAATCAGTGACGATCGTTACAAAGTCAAAAGCTGTTCTTTACTGGCAGCGCGAGGCAAACAGGCATTTATGGAGTACGTGCCAATTCGCTTCGATGCCAACGACCCAGAACGAATTTACCGTTCGTTTAATTACGGTTCTTCCCTGGAAATTTTTATGCTGGATATGCGCAGCTACCGAGGGCCAAACACGACCAACCTTCAGACAACAGCAAGTGAAGAAACGGCATTTTTAGGTAACGATCAAGTTAGCTGGTTAAAGAAAAAATTGCAGAATTCAAAGGCAAGGTGGAAAGTAATTGCTAGCGATATGCCAGTCGGATTGGTGGTTGAAGATGGCAAAAATAGCGGCAAATTTGAGAACCTCGCCAATGGAGATGGCCCTGCATTGGGACGCGAACTCGAACTTGCCGAATTGTTGCGCTTTATCCAGCGAAATAACATCCAAAATGTCGTTTGGCTAACCGCTGACGTGCACTATGCTGCCGCGCATTATTACGATCCCGGCAGAGCTCAATTCACTGACTTTAAACCGTTTTGGGAGTTTGTTGCCGGGCCACTTCACGCTGGAACTTACGGGCCAAATAAGCTTGATAATACTTTTGGCCCTTTAGTTAAGTTTCAAAGCTTGCCGCCGGGAGAAGCAAACAATCTATCTCCTACAAAAGGCCTTCAATTCTTTGGTACGGTTAAAATTAATGGCGACAGTCAGGTGATGACTGTAGCACTGCACAACCTTGAAGGTAAAATTCTCTACAGTGTGGATTTGCCGCCGGAGGTTTAAAAATGAATCGTAAATTTTTAACCCCACCCCAACCCTCCCCTTACTAAGGGGAGGGAGTAAGAGTTTCACAAATGATTTACGATCGCTATATCTTTAGGATCGAGTTCAATTCAATTTACCTCCGATCGTTTGTCCCAAGCGATCGACTGTTAATTGTGCCGTATCGATCGCCTCTGAAACATTCCCAGAACTAAAAACAATTACTCGATCGCTGTATTGCATTATCTCATCTAAATCCGAGGAAGCAAACAGAATTGCCGTTCCAGTTTGACAGCGCGCAATTAACTGCTGCCACACCCAAATTGACGACTCAATATCCAAACCCCGCGTCGGATGTTCCATCAGCAATAGATTCAAAGGTACGGGCAGCAAAGCTAATTGAGTCCGCTGCTGGTTTCCCCCCGACAAGCGTTCGACTTGGCTGTCGGGAGTACCGCGAATGTTGAAAAAAGCGATCGCTGCTGTGTCATTGTCAGCGTATCTTTCCAGTTAACAAAAAAACTTTTGTTAGGGGAACGCAACGCTACGTGTTCGCGAATTGACAAGCCGCTAACTAATCCTTCTTTGAGTCGATCGGCAGGCAAAATTCCTACACCCGCTTGCAAGTATTCTTGATAAGATTTGCGAGTCATGTTTGCGCCATTAATTATAATTGTACCGGAACTTGCAGGCAGCAAACCAGCACAAAGCAATAACAGCAATCTTTGACCGCTACCTTCTAAACCTGCCAGTCCGATTACTTCGCCACGCTGCAAGTTTAAGCTATCAATTTTGATACTAAAACGCTCATCTTTGATGGTAATATTGTGCAAATTCAAAGCAACATCCGATCGAGCAGTTGGCGGTTTATTTGGTTGAGCGAGTTCGCGATCGAACATCATTTCTACTAATTTATTGCTGGGACAAGGAATTTCCACATTTCCCGCAACTCGGCCCTGACGCATCACCGTAGCGCGATCGCACAACAAATCGACATCTTCGAGTTTGTGAGATACAAAAATCACCGATTTTCCGCCCGCAGCTAACTGTTTTGCTGCCGCAAACAAAGCATCTTTTTGAGAAGCAGAAATACCCGTTGTCGGTTCATCTAAAATCAAGGTTTCCACGCCCAGAGATAGCAGACGCAGCAACTCTAATTGCTGCCGTTCGCCGACACTAAGATTGCCAACTTTTTCATCGATCTCTAACTTAAAATTCAACCGATCGGCTAGCTGTTTCAACTCCAAAGCAGCAGCGTTTTTAGACAAAAAAACCTTGTTTTTTGTCCGGTTTGTAGTGAGAAATTCAGTTTTCTTAAAACCCGAAGTCAAGCGTCCGATCGTAAAATTTTCCCAAACAGAAAGCGCCGGAAAATCCAGCGGATCTTGGTGCAGCATCCCGATTCCGCGAGCGATCGCATCCTGAGGATTTTTAATTTCAACTGGGATATTATTTAAGAGAATCGAACCGCGATCGCGCGCAATAAAACCGCTTAAAATTTTTACTAGCGTGCTTTTTCCTGCCCCGTTTTCTCCCAGCAAACCGTGAATGCTGCCAGCTTCAACAGTCAGCGATATGTTATCGTTAGCCAGCACCGAACCAAAGCTTTTGGTAATAGAAGTTAGTTCAACTTTCATAGGAAAAAGGCAGAAGGAATAATGATTGTTTCATTTTCTTTAATCCTACCGGGAATTCATTCATTATCTCAAAGTCCGCCAGGGAATTAATTCCCTGTCTCATAGCGAAAGTCGGTTAAAACCGACTGCAATATTGTCAATTAAACTGCCCATTTGCAAGCCAACATTTAACTTGAATTGATATCAGTCGTCTTTAGACGACTTGCCCTATGAGACAGGGGTTTAAACCCCTGGCGGACTGTGGGATTGTCGGATTGTCGGATTGTCTGAATGTGGGACGATCGGATTTTTTGGACTATTGAATTATCGGACGATCGCACTCATCCAAACCTTATTTACTCGGCCCTTCAATTCCTTGCAATAACTGCGGCATATACCAAATTTGCTGCGGCGTTGCTGTTTCCCCCTCCTTCAAAAATGCAGTACCGTCTTGAAAATTCAACGGCCCTTTATAAAGCTCGATCTTCCCATCTCCCAATCCCTGAATAAATTGCTCCAAAAACTTTTTATTCTCCTCACTCAAAGCTGGACCTTTGACAAATCCCACCGCTGAAGTATCGGGATTGTTCAAATCTTTCCAATCGGGTTTTCCCCAAACAAACTCGCTCTTAAAGTTGCCAGCTTGCGTTTGCTTGACAGCTTCTAAATAAGCAGGTCCCCAATTGTAAACAGGCACGCCCAGGCAAATATCCGGTGCCAAATCGCAACCAGATTTCAAAGTATAGTGCAGGAATTTCACTTTTTTCCGGCTTCCGCAGCTTTTTTACCCTGCACTGCTGCTTCCGGCGTATCTAGCCCTGACATTACCACATCAAAACCGCCGTTGTAAAAATCGTCCGCTACTTTTGTCGGATCTAAAGTTTGTCCCGGAATGTTGAACCAAAAGCCGATCCAAGTTACTTTAAAATTCAATTCTTGAAGGGGTTTTTTGCGGTAATTTTCCCAACAATATTTGCTACCTAAATAGGCTGCGGAAACTAAACGGCGGGTTTCGTCATTAATTAGAGGCCCGAGAAAGCCGATTTTTCCACTTTCCGTGCTCAGGGCGGCGGCGCAACCGGATATCGCTCTGCCGTATTCCATCTGCGGCATGATGTTGCCTAAGTTGGGCTGATTTTTGAAGTTTTTGCCCTCTTGCCACGCATAATCACCTGATGCGTGAATTACGGTGATATTGGGATGTTTTTTAGCAGTTTCTAAGGCGTCATCTTTCAAATCATCTGAGTTGAAAATCACCATTTTTGCACCTTTGGCAATCAGATCGTCGCCAATTTGTGAGCCTTTAACGTTCGGTCGATCGCCCGGATTAACTTTATCTACATATTCTATAGCAACATCCGGCAGTTTCTGCGTTACGTACTCCAATCCTTCGTAGTGCGATTGACTCCAACCCCCGTCATTTTTCGGCCCTACCATCACCAAACCGACGGTAAATTTTGCCCCGGACTGACTTTGATTTGCAGCCTGCTGTTGAGTTGGAGACTGTTGAGTTGTTGCTGAATTATTTGGTGCGGGACTTGCGCAACTGCTAAGGGCGATCGCGATCGCGCCTAACAATGTCATACCGGGAAATCGAGTTACTTTCACTGTTAGCATGATCTTCTTTAACTTATTGCTATCAATATATATCAGAAATGAACTGTTATGTTAAGTATGTTGACTGATTTTTACAAAAAATATAGTTTTTCTTAAATCAAACTGTTATTTGCTATACTAATTTTACAAGAAGCATATGCAGAGTGCGATCGGCATAAGATGGCAACTAAATAGCCTAAAACTATTGGAACGCAGATCCCGAAGTGCGGGAGCAATCTAAAATCTAAAATCTAAAATTACATGACTTTCAACACGCGACTCAGACAACTGTGGCAGCAGGAAAAATTTCGAGAAAGTTTATCGGGATACTTGTTTGTAGCTCCTGCTGCTTCAATTTTAGGAATATTTCTCATCCTGCCAATTTTCTATGCTGTTTTTCTATCTTTTCACCGCGTCAGAATTTTAGGAGAACTCAGTTACCGATTAGTTGGACTCAGAAACTTTATCAGACTGTTCGATGACAGCCGAGTTTGGATCGCCTTGCAAAATACTGCCGAATACGTAGCCGTAGTAGTGCCGGCTCAAACTCTACTCGCCCTCGGATTGGCCTTAATTCTCAACGCCAACCTGCGGGGCAAAAACTGGTTTCGAGTTATCTTTTTCTTGCCGACAGTTACATCTTCGGCAGTTTTAACCTTGATTTTTATGTGGATTTATAACTCGAACGGTTTGCTGAACAGTTTGCTAGCTTTTGTCGGTTTACCGGGCTACAACTGGCTGGGAAATCCCGAAGTCGCCCTCAAAGCAATTATGCTGATGAATATTTGGTCTACAGCGCCGTTTTTTATGGTAATTTATCTTGCAGCTTTGCAGGATATTCCGGCATCGCTTTACGAAGCAGCTAAAATTGACGGCGCTAACGAGGTCGATCGATTTTTCAACATTACTCTACCGCAGCTCAAACCCGTAACATTTTTTGTGGTAATTATGGGCATAGTTGGCACTTTTCAACTATTCGATCAATCTTATATTTTTTCCGGCGGTTCGGGCGGTCCGAACAATTCGACGCTAACTTTGGTACTGTTAATTTATCAGTATGCTTTTAAAAGTTTAGATTTGGGTTATGCATCTGCTTTAGCTTTGGTATTGGCTGCGGTAATTTTGATAACAACGCTGGTACAGCGCCGTTTTTTTCAGGAGTAAGTGAAGGAAGAGTTGCAAAGGATTTTTTAGCGGATTTAGCGGATGTAATGTAACGGCTTTAACGGTTCTATCTGACTGTCAACTTGCAACCGCAGATTGAGGCGGATAAACGCAGATAAACGCAGATAAATTTCATCGACTGTCAACTGCCAACTATCAACTGTCAACTATTATATGAACCGTCAAAACTTATTGAAAGTGCTGCTTTACGCAGTGCTAATCGGATATTCGATCGTCACTTTCTTGCCCTTTGCATGGGCGCTATCGGCATCTTTTAAACCGCTGGCTGAAATTGGCGCTGGCGGTGCTAACTTCCTGCCGCAAAATTTCACTTTGGATAATTACCGCCAAATTTTGCTGGAATCGGGTTTGTTCGGACGCTGGTTTTTTAACAGCGCCTTTGTTGCGATTTGCGTGACTGGATTGAATCTCATTTTTAACTCGATGGCCGGTTACGCTTTGGCGCGGGTAAGGTTTCCGGGAAATCAGTTAATGTTCGGCATGATTTTAGCAGTATTGATGGTTCCGGGACAAGTGACGCTAATTCCTACTTTCTTGATTTTAAAGAATCTGGGCTGGTTGAATACCTATCAGGGTTTGATTGTTCCGAATGCGGTGAATGCAACTTTTATTTTTATGATGCGGCAGTTTTTTGTGAGTTTTCCTCAAGAATTGGAGGAGGCAGCCGCCCTAGATGGATTGAGCCGCTTTGAGACTTTTTGGCAAATTGTGATGCCTTTGGCTAAGCCGGCTTTGGCAGCTCAAGCTATTTTTATTTTTATGGGGGCGTGGAACGGTTTTTTAATGCCTTTGATGATTCTGTCGCGATCGTCCATGTTTACTTTGCCTTTGGGATTGAATACTTTTAAGGGTCAATATATCAGTTATTGGAATTATATTATGGCAGCTTCAATGGTTTTTACCCTGCCGGCTTTGGGGATTTATGCTTTTTTTAACCGCTATTTTATTTCGGGAGTAACTTTTACTGGTGGTAAATGATGCGATTTTAGATTGACAATTTAAGAGCGAAGATGAAATACGTTTTTCCTTCTTCCTTCTTCCTTCTTTCTTATTCCTTGTTCCTTCTACTGAGATTTGATGTGAGGCGAAATCCGGCTGCTCTAGTATAGAGATTGATGGTGTATCTTAAGGGTTGAAGTCGAAGCTATTTGTCATTGATGTACGGGATGAAACAACCACCATTGCCTGAGAATGAAGCCGCGCGGTTGGAAGCCCTAGCAGGGTATGAAATTCTCGACACTCCAGAAGAGGCCGAATTTGACGATCTTACTCGCATCGCTGCCAGTATTTGCGGGACTCCGATCGCCCTGATCAGTTTAGTCGATGCCGAGCGCCAGTGGTTCAAGTCAAAAGTCGGGTTGGAAGCTTCCCAAACTCCCCGCGAACACGCATTCTGCGCCCGCACGATCCTGCAATCCGAGCCCTTCATCGTTCCCAACGCCCTCGAAGACGATCGTTTTGCTAGCAATCCTTTGGTGACGGGCGATCCGAACATCCGGTTTTATGCCGGAGCACCGCTGATTACCTCCGATGGCTGCGCTTTGGGCAGCCTGTGCGTCATTGACCGCACCCCCCGCAATCTCAGTCCCGAACAGATAGAAGCCCTGCAAGCCCTCAGCCGGCAAGTCGCGCGGCTGATAGAAATGCGGCGCAGCGCCGGCACACTCCAGCGCGCCGCCCTCCAACACCAAGCATCGGACAAACGCCGTCGGGGATTTTTTAAACAAATTGTTGCCGGATTTGGGCTGGCGTCGGTAATTTTGATGGGTGTTGGTTGGGTTTCCTACCGCAGCTTGACCAAGCAAATCGCGACTTCCCAACAGTCAATTCACAGCAAAAATGTGTCCGAAAAACTCGAAAGCATCCTCTCCCTAATCTCAGATGCACAAGCGGGACAGCGCGGCTATTTACTGACAGGGAACAAGCGCTATTTGGAACCATACAATACTGCGATCGACAATCTCGATACAGAAGTTAGGGAATTGCGAAAATTAACAGCCGATCGCCCGGACTACCAAAGACAAATCGATACCTTAGAACCTTTATTATTCAAAGATTTATTCTTAATTCAAGAGACTGTAGAACTGAAAAAAAATCAGGATTTAGATCCTGTATCGCAATCGATTAAAATCGGTCGCGCCGAGAGTTTAATTGATTACATTCGCTCGGCGATCGGTTCGATGAAAAATAATGAAGCTCGGTTATTTGAAGAGCGATCGACTGCTGTTAAAGCCAGCTACCGCAAAACATTTTTCGCCTTCTCGGGGGGGCTAGTCCTGAGTTTTTTAATTTTAGCTGTTGTTTACTATTTCATTTACCGAGAAATCACTTTGCGCTACCGCACCGAAAGGCAATTGGAACTAGAGCGAGATTTTACTGCTGCCATTTTTGAAACGGCTGGTGCCCTAATAATGGTACTTGATTCTGAGGGGCAAATTATTCGCTTTAACCGCGCTTGCGAGCGCATCACGGGGTATCCGCTGTTTGAAGTAGGGGGCAAGGTTTTTTGGGAGTTATTTTCGATTCCCGCCGAGGTAAAACAGGTAAAAAATGCCTTTTTCAAACTTCAAGAAAACCCGCAAGTCCTCAACAATTACGAAAATACTTGGAGGGTGCGTGACGGTAGCAATAAGCTGATTTCCTGGACAACTGCAACCCTGCGCAAACCGGATAATACTCTTGAATATGCGATCTTCACGGGTACTGACATTACCACGAGCAAGCGCGCCGAACAAAGACAAACAGTGCAGCATACCATCACCCGGATTTTGGCAGAGTCTTCCACAGTTGAAGAGGCAGTACAAAATGTCATTAAATCTATTTGTAATATTCTGGGATGGGATTTAGGCGAACTATGGAGACCGGAAGGAGCGGAAATGATGCAGCAGAATTTTGCAGATTTTGCCCGTCCTGATTCTTCGTTAATTTGTACTAATTTTTGGTCTAACCCGTCAATTGAACTGCCAGAATTTTTGGCAAACATTGGACTGTTTAGCTTCAATTTTGGCGTTGGGTTGCCCGGTCGCATTTGGGAGACAGGTTTGCCGGACTGGATTAGCGATATCAGCACCACAACTAACTTTATCGTCAGGGATAGCCTCTGCCAAGATGGAATGCGCGGTGCATTGGGTTTCCCTATTTTAGATGACGGCAACGTGTGGGGCGTGTTGGTTTTTTACAGCAGATCTTTTCAGGAAAAAGATAATAAGTTGCTAGAAAAAATGGCAAATATCGGCAGCCAAATCGGTCAATTCATCCGGCGCAAACAAGCCGACTTAGAACTTAAAAATATTCAAGAAAGGCTGCAAGCGATCATGGATAACAGCTCGACTCTAATTTTTATTAAAGATGCTGGCGGCTGCTTTCAGTTTGTCAACCGTAAATTTGAACGTTTATTTAATATTACTAGCGAACAGATTCAGGGCAAGACCGATCGCGATTTATTTGGACCAGAAATCGCCGATATTTTACGCCAAAACGATCGAAAAGTTCTGAGCAGCGGAGTTCCTTTAGAAATTGAGGAAACGGTTTCTCAAGATGATGGCTTGCATACTTATTTGTCTGTCAAGTTTCCCCTGCAAGATCCGCTGTCGGGCAACTTCAATGCTGTCTGCAGTATCGCCACTGATATTACCGATCGCAAAGCTGCGGAAATCGGGTTGCAAAAACAGCAAGCAGCACTGATCGAACTTGCCCAGTGCCAGCAGTTTTACACCGGCGATTTGGCGGCTGCGTGGCGGGAAATTACTGAAACTGCTGCCCGCACTCTGGGCGTTGAAAGAGCTAGTATTTGGCTGTACAATCGCGATCGCTCTTTAATTCGCTGCGCTGATTTGTACGAAGCTACTCAAAATTTACATACAGGTGGTTTTAAGTTGAATGCAGTCAATTACCCGCGCTATTTTGAGGCTCTGGAAACAGAGAATGTCCTGGTAATTGACGATACTAAAATAGATCCTCGAACTCAAGAATTTATACCATCTTATTTCACACCTCTGGGAATTACATCGATGCTGGATGTGCCGGTGCGCGTGGCAGGGCAGACTGTGGGAGTTCTCTGTCACGAACATATCGACAAGCAAAGGCAGTGGAGGTTGGAAGAACAGAACTTTGCTAGTTATTTAGCTTACATGGCTGCTTTAGCAATAGAATCCCACGAACGCAAAAAAGTGCAAAAAGCTTTGCAGACAGAACAAGAAAAAGTCGAACGGTTGCTGCTGAATATTTTGCCGCCTTCAATCGCCACCCGTTTGAAACAGGCATCAAGTTCGATCGCGGACAGTTTTACAGAAGCCACCGTGTTGTTTGCCGATATTGTTGGCTTTACAAAAATTGCCGATTGTATGCCGCCAACGGCGTTGGTTTTATTGCTAAATGAAATATTTTCCAGCTTCGATTTGCTGACAGAAAAACACGGTTTGGAAAAGATTAAAACCATCGGCGATGCGTACATGGTAGCTGGCGGCATTCCCTTAGCCCGGCAGGATCATGCAGAAGCGATCGCACTTTTAGCACTCGATATGCAAAGGGCGATCGAGCGTTTTAACGAACAGCAAAACCAAAACTTTAACATCCGCATCGGTATCAATAGCGGTCCGGTGGTAGCGGGAGTAATCGGTATTAAAAAGTTTATCTACGACTTGTGGGGAGATACTGTAAATACGGCTTCGCGCATGGAATCTCACGGTTTGCCGGGGCAAATTCAACTTAGTGAAGCAACTTATCAACTGCTGGCGGATAAGTTTGTGTTTGAGGAACGGGGGACGATCGATATTAAAGGTAAAGGACTGATGCGAACTTATTTTCTCAAAAGCAGAAAAGTTAGCTCGATCGACTTTCTGCGGTAAATATTGGTGATTCCCAAAAGGAGAGCTATTCTGGACTTACGCACTAACTCTATATGTAGGGTGCGCACTGCAAGCCCGAGGAATTACTGGCGCATTCAAACTAAAGAAACCGGGTTTTTATGAGATTTAAACCCTTGACACGTTACAGTCACAAAAACCCGGTTTCTACCTCCAAAACTGTCAACTGTCAACAGTCAACTGTCAACTATCAACAGTCAACTGTAATTTACGCTTCGATAATCACGCGCAAATTGCCGCGTTTTTTAGTTACCCGACAAGCAGTAGAAGAACCCGATCGCTCGAATTCCAAATCCAACAGAGTCGATCGAATCCTTAAATTGTGCAGCGACAGTTTGTTAATCGTTTCCGGCAGGGTGGGATCGATAATTCGCAGTTGGTTGTTCGGGGCATCGGGAACTAAATTCAACATCATTTGCAGCAGTTGAAAAATGCTGCCGGTTGCCCAAGCTTGCGGGGAACAAGCTACAGGATACTGCACGGGGCGATCGTTATCGTTGTTGCGCTGGTAGCCGCAGAAAAGTTCGGGAGGGCGTTCGTAAGGCTGCATTAAAGTCATGTCAAACAAGCCTTGAGCTACTTCTAAAGCTTGTTCGACACACCCGTTCGATCGCAGTCCCATAGCTGTTAAAGCGTTGTCGTGCGGCCACACCGAACCTGTATGGTAGCCGATGGGATTGTAGGCGGGAGATTTTGAGGAAAGAGTGCGAATTCCCCAACCGTTAAACATATCTGGTGCCTGCAATCTTTCTGCTACGCTTTGAGCTTTTTCTGGGGTGAAAATGCCGAGGTGCAAGCAGTGTCCGGGATTCGATGAAATGCTATCTACCTGTTTGCCTTCGCCGTCTAATGCTAGGGCGCAGTAGTCTAAATCTTCGACCCAAAAATCTTTGTTGAATCGAGTTTTTAATGCTGCTGCTTCTTCTTCCCAGCACTCGACTAGATCGATGCGTTTTTTGATCTTTGCAATTTCTGCAAGCCGCACTTTCGCAGCATAAACGTAGGCTTGAACTTCGCACAGGGCGATCGCGCCTTCTGCCATTACACCATCGCGGTTGACGATGCAATCTCCCGAATCTTTCCAGCCTTGATTTGCCAAACCGCGCTTGGATTTTTGGTAGTAGCTGAGGTAGCCTGTTTCGGCACATTTGCGATCGATCCATTCCATCGCAGCCAAAGCATTCGGCCACAAACGATCTAAGGTTTGATTGTCGCAAGTCCAGGCGTAATATTCCGCGTAAAGCATCAGCCACAGCGGCGTCGCATCCACTGTTCCGTAATAGGGAGTGTGGGGGATTTCTTGACAGCGCGCCATTTCTCCCATGCGGATTTCGTGCAGGATTTTTCCCGGTTCTTCGTCGCGCCAATCGTCGTCATTTTTGCCTTGGTAGTGAGCTAAAGTCGTCAGGGTTTCTCGCGCTAAACTCGGATCTAAAATTAAGATTTGAGAAGCAGCGATAATCGAGTCGCGACCGAATAAAGTCGAAAACCAGGGAACTCCTGCGGAAATTGCTTTGCCTTTGCCGAAGGTTTGGCGCAGGGAATAAACATCTTGTTCGGCGCGCTTCAGCAGTCGGTTAAACGTGTTTTTGTCCGATCGAATGCTGGTAACTTCGCTCAGCCACTCTCGCTCTTCTAAAAGTTCTGCTGCTTTGGCTTGAACTAATGTTACTGGAGTCGAAACTTTGGAGATTGATGTGCCGTCAATCAGCATTTTGAGGCGGTAGCCCAAGACGATCGCTTCGTGGGGTTCCAGGGCAATGCGCCACACAGCCGTGCAGCCTTGAAGCAAGTCCGGCGGGCTGTGGTAAAACTCGATCCGAGATTCCATTAAAGAACCATCTAAACCTTGGTAAGCCAGGGTTAAATCTGATTGCAAACAGCAGTGAGGATAGGGAGCGATCGACTTTTGATATGCCTGATTTTTTCCCGGTTCGCCAATTGCTAAATTGCCGTTTTCTGCTGCGGGTTTATCGCTGTTGCTGTTGCCGTTAGACGTGGCTGGTAGCGCCTCTTGAGTTGTACTTTCCGACCATTCTCCGTCAGTTTTTTTCGGCATCAAGCGCAGCAGTTTCCCTCGCTTTTCTCGACCGTAACCCCGAACTTCAAATAAGTCTAAGAAATCTGAGTTGAAGCTGAGACTTATTTCAAAGCTGACAGGTTTTGTTGTGAAGTTGGTGATTTCTATTTCTTCAAACAAACCGCCGTTGAGAACCATTTCTCGCCTGATGCCGATGGTTTCTGCGCGGAGGTTATCGATGCGGGGATTCGAACACAAAATTGTTTGAAGGTAGCCTTTTTCTGTGTTGCTGCTGAGCAAAATTGGCGATCGACCTTCAATTTGCAGTTCTAAACGGCTGAGAAATCGAGTGTCGTGACAGAACAATCCAAGGCTGGCAATATTGTTGTCTTCCAAGCAGCCTGAGATGTTTCCGAGGGTATCGGTAATTAAAAACAAATCGTCGTCTTTGAGCGTTAGCGTCGGTTGAGGGCGTTCCGCGATCGCGCACGGCCACTCAGTTACAGGCACATCCGAGGCGGCTGCAAATGTTTTTCCTTCCAGTTCGATAGTATCGGGCATTGTTAATAAAAGCGGGCTGTTCCCATCTTTTCAAAAGTTTGACTTTGATGAAGTTCTTCACCTTTTCTTCACCTTTTGATAGTGAAGTTTTATGTTAATCACCCTGATGCAATGCTTCACTAGGGGCGATTATAACTTTTTCGATACTTATGCCAACACCGAATTATCTTATTTCAAATAAACTTAATGTTTCTTAAAAAAGTTAAAGAATCGGCAAACGATCGCACAGTAAAGTCAGGGATGCAAAGACAACAGATAAATTCTTTACAGGGCAAGAGTTGCAGCGCTTCTGCACGCTTGGAGAGATAGATAAAAATAAGCAAAATATAAGGAAGCGATAAGCAAAATATAACCTTTCGCGGTGACAGGAATTTTAGATTTTAGATTTTATATTTTAGATTTTAGATTGAATAAAGCAGAAATTTTAGCTGTTTCTAGTCCCCCCCTTAAAAAGGGGGGGCTAGGGGGGATCGACCGTATTTTATTATTAGCGGTAGACCTCTAATTCCGCCAAATGGTGGAGGTGCCCGTTTTGAGAAAAGCGCTGTTTTACAATTTGCTTGTAAACTGATTCATAACCATCAACCATTGTTTTGACGCTGAATCGATCGATCGCGTGTTGGCGGCAATCCCGGCGGTTTAACGATCGCGCGGGTTCGATCGCGGCAACGCATTCTGCCACATTTTCGCACAGAAAACCCGTTTTTCCGCGAACGATAACTTCTTCAGTCGAACCCAATTTCATCGCAATTACCGGAGTTCCCGCAGCCATCGATTCAACCATTACCAACCCGAAAGGTTCGCGCCAGGTAATAGGAAATAAAGTAGCTACCGCACCGCCCATCAGCACGCTTTTTTGAGCGTGGTTTGCTTCCCCTAAAAATTCGATTTGCGTGCCGTCAATCTGAGGTTTAATTTGTGACTCGAAGTATTCGCGATCGACCGCATCAACTTTACCAGCCATCTTTAAATGCCAGCCAGATTTTTTAGCAATTTCTATTGCTAAATGCGCCCCTTTTTCCGGCGAAATCCTGCCGAGAAATGCTAAATAAGGAGGATTGTCCGGCTGCGGGTGAAATTCGTAAGTTTCCGGGTCAATACCGTTATAAACTGTAGCAATGCAGTTCAAATTCAATCTATCTTCCCGTTGGGAATTGGAAATACTGACATAGGGTTGATTGCGCGCATAGGAATACATCTTCTCGTTATCGCGGGTAAAAATGCCGTGGAGGGTGTGAACTGTCGGCGTTTTGACTAAGTGCGAGTAAGACAAAGCGGCGCAACCTACATGGGAATGAATGATGTCAAATTCTCCCGCTTTCTCATAAACTTTACTCAATTGCAGCATCTCATAAATTCCGTACTCTTTCACAGTAGAATCGAGACGCAATGCTCGGGGGTGAACGGATTCTAAATTAGCTAAAGTAATAGAATCGCCGGAGGCAAATAAAGTTACTTCATGCCCTCTCCTCACCAATTCGTCAGTCAACAAGCTGACAACCAATTCAATTCCCCCGTAAGCTGGAGGCGGAACTCTTTCTGCCAGCGGCGCAATTTGAGCAATTTTCATTACACACCTTCTATGTTTGTGGAAGCTTAAATTTCAACTTTTAACTACTGCATTTGTAGGGTGCGCAATGCGCACCTTACTGCATCAATTAGTGCATCAATTAGTGTATCAAACCGATTTTCACGCCAACTGTGAAATAGCGATCGCACTTTCTGTTTGGGTCTCAGCAATTTTGACGTTAATTGAATTAAATAACATTTTTATAATTTAGTCTATGATACTTAAGAGGGAGATTGAACTTTAGCGGTTAATGATTTTGTCATTCGATTTTTAGTTGACAAGGGCGATCGCGCGCACCAAATCGGGCTTGACTTCTGCCAAAAGAGCGATTTAAGGGCGATCGATCTATGTTTTCTAGATCGCCCCTGCGGTGAAAATCGCAAAAATTTGTGTAAAATAATACAGGAAGAAGGCAGAAGGCAGAGGGAAGAAGGAAGAAGGAAGAAGGAAGAAAAATAACTGTCAACGATCGACTATCAACGATCGACTATTAACGATCGACTATCGACTAAAAAATGAATTTGCAATTTCGCGAAATTAAACTACCGCCAATCCCCGGCGATCGACAGCCAGAAAAACTCAAAACAGCCAGCAATTTTATCCTAACAAGCAAGCCGAAAGTGCCGGAAGTTAAAGGACGATCGCTACGAAAACTAGAAGAAATTATTGCAGATATTGAGGGCGATCGAGCCGATAATATCGATCGCTTGGAATGGACTTATTGCCTGCAAGCAAAAACCGAATGGGATATCAAAAACCCCGACAAAGCATCAGAAACATCTCAAGCTATTTGGCAAATTGCCCGAGATAATTCACCCCTGAAACAGCAGTTGTTGTGGCGAGTGGCGATCGATCGCATTCACAAAGCCGAAAATCCCGCTAGCAACAATCATGCCCTCCCGCCCGCCCTGGCAGAATGCTTCGATGAGTTTGCCAGCAATGCAACTGCTACTGATGCTTTACCCATTCAAATTATTAATGTATTTCCCCAAGAACGATCGGATTGGGAACTGGCAAAACTAAGCTGGCAGTATCTAAAAACGCCAGCAGAATTGTTAAAAAAAGCTCTATTACCCGCGCGAATTTCGATAGTCGATCGCGCCTTGAAACACGTTACCGAAATTTTTGTCAAAAATCAAGTTGCCGATAAATCCGGTGTCGAATGGTTGCTGAAGTGTTTGCAGGAAATGCCCCCGCAGCAGCAGTTAACAGCAGTTGCAGAATTGTTAGTAAAAATTTCAGACGATCCGATTAAAAACTATCGATCGAAATTAGTTGAGTGGCTGCGGGACGAATATTCTGGCAAATCACAGTTGCTTGATGGCGCTGCAAAAACATCCTTAAATCGATGGATTGGAGCGCTCAACTACAGTTATTTTCAAAAAACGATCGATTCGGTAGCCCGGATGCTGAGGCTGCCAGAAGCGGAAATTAAGGTGTTAGAAGAAAGGAGAGATTTTTGGGCGAATTACAGCGATCGCATTCAGCGAGTTCGCTTGCTGTTGCCGCAGTCTTCTGCAAGTACGATCGGCTATCAACTTCAGTTTGATTTCAGTATTTTACCAGAAGATGGCAGCGAATTAACTGAAGTTTGCATTTTTCAATTTAGTAACTATTGCGCGGTAGAATTTTTCCGGGGAACGAAGGGAGAAGTTAGGTTAATTGGGCGGAGTAAAGAGAACGATCGGCTGTTGTTTGTTAAAAAAGATTTGTCAATTGAGCGCATCAGAAAATTAGGAGGCGAAATACACGATCGCCTGTTTATGTGGCAGAGTTCTTGCGAAAAGTGGCTGAAACAAAAAGGTATAATTCCCAATGACGGCACGGAATATTTTCAAGGAATGTCAAAGTATTACGGTAAATATGATGCTAAGAATGGTTTGCGAAAGCCAGAGCCAAAGGAACAAAAAGAGCGAGAAATCTTGGTGAAAAAGTGGCAGAAAGAAATGGGAAATTAGCTATAGCAGTTGACAGTTGACAGTTGACAGTTGTTTGGGAGTAGGGGCTCTCGCGAAGCGGAGGGGATGCCCCCGTGCTCGCCCTGAGTTTTGAGTTTTGAATTAAGAAGAGTCAATACTCAAAACTCACGCATTTAAAACTCAAAAGTCGTTTAAGTTGACAGTTGTTTGGGAATTGGTAATTAGTCAACTCTCAACTCTCTTGCAACTCAAAACTCAAAACTCCCAAACAACTATTGCCAATTTCCCACCAAAACATAAGGTGCCCAGAAATAAGGATGCTGGTATTTACTATCTTGCAATAGCTTAATTTGAGCGCGGCGCAACGCTTCAGCTTTATTCACGCTGCGATCGGACCTCGCTAATTCGGTGTAAAATTCGCTCATAAATACCGCCGTACTTGCATCGTTAACTTGCCACAACGTCGCTAAGGTACTGCGAGCACCCGCACGCACTGCAACTCCCGCCAATCCTAAAGCGGCTCGGTTGTCTCCGGCTACGGTTTCGCAAGCGCTTAAAACCAACAGTTCGATCGGTCTTTTTCTGTCGGTAACTCGCAGCAATCCATCTAAATCTCTCACATTAATTTGCCCGTTCCAGTCGAGAATAAATGTTCTTTCTGCATTGGAACTAAACTGTCCGTGGGTGGCGATATGAACTACAGGAAAAGGCACTCGATCGATAATAGCTTGCAGGTTAGCTTTAGTAAAATCCTCATTTTCGCGCTTGTCATTATTCGGCAGCATTTCGGCAATATCGTTCAATTCTCTGGCGACAGCCGGCAGGGGATTCAGATTGTTTGCTTGAAAGCTGGGGGCATTAGTTGCCCCGGCAATTAAGGCTCTTAATTGCGATCGCGATAGAGGTTGCGGGTTGAGCAATTGTAAGCCCGGTGTGAGGGCGAGGGCGTATTTTTCTACTAAATATTTACTACCATCGTGCAGGGCCGCCATTGGAATATTTCGCAATTCGCCATCGAGGACAAAAACTAATATTTTAGTTTGGCTTGATTCGAGTGCAGGTTCGATCGGGCGAATCAACCAATCGTATACTCTTTGAGTTAATGGTAAGAAGTTATTGCCGCTTGCTGGCGATTGCAGTGAAGCATTTTTTTCGCCGATTCGCAATTCTTTTAAGGTGCTTTCAATTTCTTTTTGAGTAATTGCCTGACTGTCGGTTTGGGAATTGCTAGGAGTGTATAATAGCAATTTTCCCCCCGGCAATCTGACTATTACTTCTAACTGTTGTTCGAGGATAATTGGATAGATAATTGCAGCAGTTCGATCGACCTCATCGATTTGTTGGTTTTTGACATCAACGCAAGTATCTTGAAAGAAGTTGTTTAATTCTGCAATTTGCAAAGATTCGATCGCATTTCTCGCTTGCTTCAGAAATTTTTGACTGTCTTCAATTTTGCCTTTACCGATGATAGATTTTGCGACTTGCAAATTCAACGCGACGAATTGGCGGTAAACTGGTTCGACGCTATCTCGGAAGGAGAATTGCACTTCAGGATTGATAGCAATTAAATCGCTGCGGAGCGATCGCAAGTTTTCAAAAGCATTAGTGTATGCTGCTAATGCTGCCTCAATATCCTTTTGGGCTCGATCGATATTTCCCAAACTTTTCTCAATGTCCGATCGAGCTTTATATATCCGTCCCAACTGCCAGAAATATTGATAGGTAATATCCGCAGCTTTCTCTGCTGAAACTAAGCTTAAAGCTTGTTTAGTCAAACTTTCTGCCGGTTGCCACTCTTGCGCTGTTTCGTACACGCTACCCAAACTGCCAACTGCATAAGCTTCTGCTTTTGTGTCGCCCAACATTCTAGCTTGTTCTGCTGCTTTTGTCAAGATATTATTAATCTCGATCGCTGTGGGTAATTGTAAAGGAAAGCTGGCTGTATTTGCTGCTTTTTTTCTCAGTTTGAGATAACTTTGAGCTAAGTTAATTTGCGCGTAAATTCCGGCTCTGCTAGCGGGCAAGTTATTAATTGCTGCTTGAATGGCAGGCCACAAATCTGCCGATTTTGCTAATTCACCATCTTCGATCGACGGCTGGCTTTCTAACAGCAGACTGAGTAGATTTAGCTGTGCTTGAAGTTTGGCTGTTGGAGATGGAGATAGCCGTGCGGCTTCGCGGTAAAAGTTTAAAGCTGCTTGAGTATTTAAAATCTGTATAGTGAGATCCCTGTCTTGGGGAGGAAGCAAGATTTGTCTGCTTGCAAATGCTCTGGCTGTATTGCCCAAACTGAGCATTGCCGTACTTATTTCTAGGGGCGATCGTAATTTTTGAGCTGCAGTTAAACTCAATTCTAAAATATCTTGAGATAGCTGCAAATCGCCGCTCGATCGTAAAATATTTCCTAAGTTATGCAGTCCGTCAAATTTTAAGAGTGAATCGGGTAAATTGATAATTGCTGCTAACTTTGTGCTGGCGGTTGCTGCGGGTAATTCGGTTAAAGTTTTACAGTCTGGAATACCGACTGCAAAAGCATGAAGTAAAGTTTTGCAAGCTCTGGGGTAAAGTCCTAAATCTTGCAAAGCTTGGGATTGATTGATTTTATTTTGAATTGCCGCATCTCGATTGCCGGTGCGATCGTAAATACTAGCAGCTTGTTGCCAAGTTTCGATCGCCCTTTCCGAGTCGCCACTTTCTCTTTGCAATCGCCCTTGAATATCGAGAGTTTGGGCAAGTATTCGCTGTCTGTCGGAGCTATTTGCTAATCTATCGAGGAGATTGAAGCTTTGGGCGATCGCAGATTTTGCCCCTTCCCACTGTCCGAATTGCTGGTAAGTCAGCGACAGATTGCTCAGTGCCATTGCTTGATTTAAAACATCGTTTTTTGCGGCAAATGCAGCAGCAGCTTGTTGCCAGATTTCGGCAGAGCGATCGAACTGTCTTTGTTCGTAAAATGTCTGAGCTTCCTGTATTAAATAGACCGGATTTTGGGGAACTCGATCGCTCGGAATTTGAGCTGTTACTGAGATAGTGGCAAGCAATAAACTTGAGAGAATTAATACGAAAATAACAGCTCTGACGTAGGTGCGATCGAGCAGTTTTTTAATGGCTGCAAATTGAGATTCTCGCCACCAATGTTTCAGTCTTTTTGCAATGTTTACCGTTTTTTTGCGTGTCATTTTTGCATCTCAAATACAGGATTTACGCAGGAATTCCAGACACACCAGGCGATCGCGCACCGCAACAAAAATCTGGAGGTGACAGCCGTTGCTCCCAACTATTACTTTGTTGCCTGAAATTATTATAACACTTTTACATAGAGGTTTTTCGTGGGGTGGGGCGGGTTTATTTAATTTATTTGCTGCCTCCCGAGATGGTTGGCGAACCCGCCCCTACAGTATTGTCGAAAATGCTGCTTATTAGTTCGATCGACCCTTTTAAAACTAGCAATAATTCACCGCAATTACCCGTGCCAAAATCTTGACGCACGCCCCGCAGATCCGCCGGGGGTTAAAACCCCCCGTCTCATAGCGAAAGTCCTCTGAAAGAGGACTGAAGAATGGATTTTTTGCAAAGATTTTTATGTAATTTTTTCAGTCGGTTTCAACTGAGATCTTGCACCAGTCGCAATAACCTGTAGGGGCGGGTTCTCAACAGTCACAGAAGGTAGCAAATAGGTTAATAAACCCGCCCCCACCCCACCAGAAAACCTCTTATTGACATTGGTGCTCCATGTGAGTTAATACTGACTTAGTAGAGTATACAGAAAAGTCAATTCCCAGAATATCAGTTATTTCCTTGAAAATTTCAGAAGATAGATTCGACGCAGTAGATATGGGATCTTTCGGTAAAATACATCTTCGATCTAATTCGGAAATAAAGAAGTCACATACAGGTATATATAATGATGGTTTATTTGTGTCTTTAGCTTCCTTAAGTCTTTCTTTCATGGCTAAAGCCAAAAAGTTAGTGGCAAGCTCTCGATAAGTAAGTTTTTTAAGCCTAACGTATTCTACATAAGAATTAGCTGCCAATTTGACAAAACCTTCCCAATGGGCATACAGAATACACACTCCACTCCGAACTAATAATTTATGTCTTTGGTCAGAAACATTTCTTGCTTCGATCGAAGATTTGATTTCTGAAAGTTCTTTTTTTCGCCAAGCTAGATCGCTACTCAGTCGATCGCTTAATTGTTCCGCTGTTCGGATGCTCATGAGGGAGAAAACACCTCTCTACCAAGCGGAATCAGATAGGGCAAACGTCTTGCTGCATTTACTCCGGCTCCCGACCATTTTTTATAAGTTGAGTTTGACCAAATACTTTTGATACTATCGGATATTTTGTCGGTCGAAATTGGATTTTGATAGTGATATCCGATTCCTAGTGCTACTACCTCATAGGCAGATAATAGAAAGCCTCCAACGAATTTATCGTTTGCCGATTTATACCGCTTAAAGCTATCATCTTCCATAGCTTCATTAAGCATATCGAATGTTACATCAAACGCTCTCTCTAGGTGACTGCTATCCAAATCTTTTTTAAGAGCCATTTCACGCATTCTAGCCGTGAGGAACTCGCTCACATCACCGCCCAGCTTTTGCAGGCTTGCTTCATCTCGATCGAAGAAAAGAATAAAACGCAATACTAATTCCATATCGTACTGTTCTTCATAAAGTCGATCGCTTAAAGCAATACAATTTTTAAACGACGAGCGATCGGCAAGCGAACGCATCAAATTATATAAATTTTTATTCAGCATTAAAAGAATGCAATTTCTGACTTCCTGAGGCGTTGCGATCGAACCTCCTGTATTTAAGCGTTGAAATAGCTCGTATTTAATCATTTCATCGCTTTCTTTGGCAACAATATTGACCGATATTTTGGCTCGCTTTATCAATAACCGCTGTGCCTGAGTTAAAGAGTTATTCTTATCATCATGAGCATCCCATCTTTTACCTTTTAATGAAGGTAAGTATGTAGTTTCTTGTAAGGTAACAAAAGACGTATCTTCTTGCTCTTGACCGTCTGGTTGCAAAATACCCACAAATTCATATATGGTTGAGAGTCTTTGCAAGCCATCGATTACATCCCAAATTCCATCGTCTCTTTGACTGACAAAAATTGGTGGAATCGGTATCCCGATCAAAATTGATTCTATAAAAGAGGATTTTTGATAATCAGACCAACGAAAAAATCTTTGAAAATCGGGATGAATATCGATTTCCTGATTTTCATACAGACTAATCAACTCACCAATAGACATTGAGTAGCTGTCTGTCTTAATTTCTTTCCTTGTTTTGTCAATCTCTTCTTGCAGGGACATGGTTGAAACAGTCCTAAATATGTAAGGTTTATAGCTGCTATACTTGCAGAATGGCATTCCTTAAATATTATACATAGCCTTTGGGGGCGATCGATGAGGTACACTTTGGTAATCGGTAGTTGGTAATTGGTAATTGGTAATTCTCCCAATCCCCCAATCCCCAATCCCCCAATCCTCAATCCTCCAATCCCCCAATCTAAAATCTAAAATCTAAAATCTCCGATTTGCTGTCTGAGTCGATCGGGCTATGATGGACGGTTGGGAACCTTTCAGAATTTAAATGCTAAACACAAATACAATAATTTCCAGCCTGCTGTTATTTATCCCAGTTTCGATCGCCGGACACTTTCTCGGCTGGGATTCCTCCACAATCTTCATCACCTCGGCCCTAGCCATCATCCCCCTAGCCGCCTGGATGGGCACGGCCACCGAAGAAATCGCCGTCGTCCTCGGCCCGAATTTGGGGGGTTTGCTTAACGCTACTTTCGGAAACGCAACGGAACTGATTATCGGTATCGTCGCCCTGAATGCTGGCTTAATTAATGTTGTCAAAGCCAGCATCACCGGTTCGATTATCGGCAACTTGCTGCTAGTAATGGGACTTGCCATGCTGTTAGGCGGCTTGCGCTACAAAGAACAAGAATTTCAGCCGATAGTTGCCCGCTTGAACGCTTCGGCAATGAATTTAGCCGTGATTGCCATCTTGGTACCGACGGCAGTTGATGTCACTTCCAGAGGCATCGATCCCGATACCATGCAAAAACTTTCCAGCGCTGTAGCCATAGTTTTGATTGCAGTCTACGTGCTGACGCTGCTGTTTTCGATGAAAACTCACACCTATCTCTACGATGCCGGAGTGGCAGAAATCGAAATGCTGGAAGAACTTGCCGAGAGCAATTTGGCCCCTGACGAACCCGGACACAAAGTCAATTTGCCGCTGTGGATTGCGGTACTGTTGGGTTGTACTTTGATGGTAGCGGTCGAGTCGGAACTGCTGGTAGGTACTCTAGAAGAAGCTACGGCACGTTTGGGAATTAGCGCGTTGTTTACCGGGGTAATTTTAGTGCCGATTATTGGCAACGCGGCCGAACACGCGACGGCGGTGACGGTAGCGATGAAAAATAAAATGGATTTGTCTGTTTCTGTAGCTGTGGGTTCGAGTTTGCAAATAGCTTTATTTGTTGCCCCAGTGTTGGTGCTAGCGGGTTTTATCCTCGGCAAACCGATGGATTTGGATTTTAACCCGTTTGAACTCGTTGCAGTTGCAGTTGCAGTGCTGATTGCTAATTCAATCAGTTCTGACGGCAAATCTAATTGGCTTGAAGGTATTTTGCTGCTGGCTGCTTATGCTGTTTTGGCCCTGGCTTTTTACTTCCATCCGATCGTCGAAGGACTGGCTTAGGTTTTAGGTTTTAGGTTTTAGGTTTTAGGTTTTAGGTTTTAGGTTAAAGACTGATTCCCTACCGCCTACCACCTACTACCTATTTCTTCCTTCCCAGACCTGTCACAATGAAAGATATTGCTAAAGTGCGAAGGTTAAAGAGAGATGTCAGCACGACTGTTACTTGTAGATGACGAACCTGGTTTGCGGGAAGCGGTGCAAGCTTATTTGGAAGATAGCGATTTTGCAGTTGAGGTTGCTACTAACGGTCGCGAAGGCTGGGAACGCTTGCAGCAGTGCCATCCCGATTTAGTGATTTCCGATATTATGATGCCGCAGGTGGACGGATATCAGTTTCTCAAGCAAATGCGCGAAGATCCGAGGTACAAGGCTTTGCCGGTGGTATTTTTGACAGCTAAGGGGATGACGGGCGATCGCATTCAAGGCTATCAGGCGGGTTGCGATGCTTATCTTTCTAAGCCTTTCGATCCGGACGAATTGGTAGCGATCGTCACTAATTTACTGGCCAGGCGGGCTGCTGCTCGGGAAACTGGAGAGGGTAATGCTGAAAGTCCCGATATTGCTGCTTTGGCGGATCAGATGGCGAGAATTGAGTCTTTGCTCAGCGGCCGGAGTTCGATCGCCCAAAGTGTTTCTCCGATTAAAATTGACTTGACTCCGCGAGAACAGAGCGTTTTGGATTTGGTGGCTCAGGGTTTGATGAATAAGGAAATTGCCCGCCGCTTGGAAACTAGCGTCCGCAATGTGGAAAAGTATGTCAGCCGTTTGTTTAGCAAGACTGGCACTAACAGTCGGACTGAGCTGGTTCGCTACGCTCTCGAACACGGTTTGACGAAGTAGTCGGTTTTTCGCAAGTTTTTGAGACTCCACGTCACTTAAACCGCTATCTGGTATGATGTTTCGACTCTAGTGTTCGCTTATTTTGATAAATTCATGCCCCACCCGAATTCGGACGATCGCCCCAAGAGCCCTAAAAAACCCTCTAACCTCTCTCAGGAACAGTACGATCGCCTAAAAGGAGAAATTGCTGCTCCTTACCGACTGCTGCGACAGTTTGTCTACGTCGCTTGCGGGGCTTCGGGTTTTATTGGCGGCTTGGTTTTCCTCGCTCAACTTGTTGCGGGCCGGGATGTTGCCTCTGCTTTGCCCAATTTTGCCCTCCAAGTCGGGGTAGTGGCCTTGATGGTGCTGCTGTTTCGTTGGGAGCTGCGGGCCTCCGATCGCTCCCGCAAGTAACAAAAGTTTTACAACCCGTAACAAAAGTACACATTAAGCAAGGAAAAGTAAAGAATATAAAGAAATTATTACGAAAACCGAGTATGCGATCGTTCCCTGTCATCATCTATACATGAACTCAATCGGGGTCAGCCAACTTAAAGACCCTAACCATAAATCCCTTTTAGCCTGTTGAAATGGGGTCAGCTTTTATAAAGACCCTAAAGATAACAACTAACTTAAGCTCAGCGCCAGCCTTCACTTATAGAAGGACTGGCGCTGAGCATTATTAAAATAGTTAATTCGATCGCAAATCCGGTTTCAAAACCCTGCGATTGCTAAAAATTCCCAATGGACATTGGTGCAAGATATCAGGTGTTACCGGAATTGATATCCGATCTCAGAAAAACCGATCGCGAGCGGGGACGCTCGCACTATCAACTATCAACTATGAGGGCGGGCACGGGTACCAACTCTCAACTATCAACTCAAAACTTTTTTTCAATTCAAAACTCAAAACTCAAAACTCCCGAACAACTCAACCTTTCAATGGATTGTTATTTTGTGCTGCTGAACTCACAGTTTTTACGATTCTATTCAAGCGGGTTTCTGGACGTTTTGCGCTTTGAATCCATTGGAAGATACTCTTTTTTGTACTGTTGTTGAACGCTGCAAAATTTTTGTTGGCAGTTTCGTCGGCTTCAAGAGCTTGTTTCAAGTCTGGCGGAATGATTAACGCTTCAATTTCATCCAAGCTAGTCCAAGAACCATTTTCTTTAGCCACTGCAATTTTTGCTAATCCCGCCTCGGTCATCTTGCCCTGGAGAATCAATTCTTCGACGTACTGCTTGTTTAATTTTGACCAAACACTTTTGGGTTTGCGAGGGGTAAATATTTGTCGGTAACGTTCTTCATCCAGGGATTGAACTTTGCTGTCAATCCAACCAAAACAAAGCGCTTCCTTGACTGCTTCGCTGTACTGCACGCTGAGTTTTCCGCTTTTGATTTTGTAGTAAACCAGCCATACTCCAATAGCCTGTTGATGGTTTTGTTCCAACCATTGTCGCCAACAAGTGCGATCGCTGGCATAAACTATCTCAAGTTGGTCTTCAAATTTCGGCATATTGTTCGATCGGGTACACTCTCGAAATTGATTTGAAATTATAGGCAATTTCTTGATTGTCGATCGCCCCAGACCGGCGGGAGCAAGCTTTTTTCTTGCACCCCCTTGACAAGTCATACTCGTTATGAGTACGCTTAATTTAGCCAACAAAATCAACCCAAGCACCCGAAGAGTCAAAATCATGTTGCCGAATAAAGAAGGTCAAAGAGTACCCCAAGTCACCTTTCACACCCGCAAAGACAACCAGTGGGTGGATATCACCACCGACGACTTGTTTGCAGGCAAAACAGTCGTTGTCTTCTCGCTGCCGGGGGCATTTACTCCCACTTGTTCGTCAACGCACCTGCCGGGATACAACGAACTGGCAAAAGTTTTCCAAGCCAACGGCGTAGATGACATTATCTGCATTTCCGTCAACGACACCTTTGTGATGAACGAATGGGCAAAAGACCAAGAAGCAGACAACGTAACATTAATTCCCGACGGCAACGGCGAATTTACTGAAGGCATGGGAATGCTGGTAGACAAAGCAGATTTAGGCTTTGGCAAGCGATCGTGGCGGTATTCGATGCTAGTAAAAGATGGTTTAGTAGACAAAATGTTTATCGAACCCGACGAACCGGGCGATCCGTTTAAAGTATCCGATGCCGAGACGATGCTCAACTATATCAACTCGGAAGCTGCTAAGCCGAAAGTTGTTTCCCTGTTTGCCAAAATGGGCTGTCCCTTCTGTGCCAAGGCAAAAACAATGCTGAAAGAAAAGGGCTTGGATTATGAAGAAATAGTCTTGGGCCGAGATGCCACAACTCGATCGCTGCGGGCTGTCACGGGTGCAACTACCGTGCCGCAAGTATTTATCGACGGCAAATTGATCGGCGGTTCCGAAGCCTTAGAATCTTATTTGAGCGCTCTTTAATTAGGTTTTAGGTTTTAGGTTTGACGATCGACCTCTTGTCTGAGATGCGCGATCGTCCGCTGTTCTGGCCCCGATTTGCTCAACTGCATTACACTGAAGTCCAAGAGTAATCTTTTGAATGCCGATCGGCAAAGGACAGGCGTGGAAATCCCCCTCGAAAATCTGTGGAATCAGGTGCTCGATCGCCTCCAGGCACAACTCAGCAGACCTACCTTTGAGACTTGGATCAAAACTGCCAGGGCCGAACAACTCGAAAATGACTGTTTGATCGTCAGCACGCCCAACCCCTTTGCTCGCAATTGGTTGCAAAAATATTATGTCAAAACAATTGCCGATACCGTATCCGAAATTCTCGGCTATCCGGTAGACATTTACTTGACAATCGCCGGGGACTCAGAAAACGGCGGTAGCAATCAGGCACCGACGATCTGGCCGTCTCCCACAGTCGCCGACGCCCCGGAAAGCTACTCGCTGCATCCCCCCAAACCGGCCAATTTAAACCCGAAATACGTATTTTCCCGTTTTGTAGTCGGTTCTAACAACCGCATGGCTCACGCCGCTTCCCTCGCAGTAGCCGAATCGCCGGGAAGAGAATTCAATCCTTTATTTTTGTGCGGTGGCGTCGGCTTGGGCAAGACTCACTTAATGCAGGCGATCGGCCATTATCGCTTAGAAATTGACCCGGCAGCAAATGTTTTTTACGTCTCTACCGAGAAATTTACTAACGATTTAATTGCGGCAATTCGCAAAGACAGTATGCAAAGTTTTCGCGATCGCTACCGGGCTGCCGATGTTTTGTTAGTAGATGACATTCAATTTATTGAAGGCAAAGAATACACTCAAGAAGAATTTTTCCACACTTTTAATACCCTGCACGAAGCTGGAAACCAAGTAGTTTTAGCGAGCGATCGACCGCCGCAACAAATCCCCCGCTTGCAAGAACGTTTGTGTTCCCGATTTTCAATGGGATTGATTGCCGACATTCAACTGCCGGATCTGGAAACGCGGATGGCTATTTTGCAAAAAAAGCCGAGTATGAAAATATGCGTTTGCCCAGAGATGTAATTGAATACATTGCTTCTAGCTACAATTCCAACGTCCGCGAATTAGAAGGAGCATTAATTCGTGCCGTAGCATATCTTTCAATTACCGGTTTGCCGATGACGGTGGAGAATATTGCCCCGGTTCTCAACCCGCAAACTGAAACTGTTGAGGCGTCGCCTGAAGTAGTAATTGCTATTGTGGCAGAGGAATTTGATGTTTCTGTGGAAGATTTGAAAGGCAATTCGCGACGGCGAGAAATTAGCCTCGCCCGCCAAATTGGAATGTATTTAATGCGGCAGCATACGGGTTTGAGTTTGCCAAAAGTGGGAGAAGTATTTGGAGGGAAAGATCACACTACAGTGCTTTACAGTTGCGACAAAATTTCTCAACTGCGGAACACCGATCCGAACTTGTCTCAAACTTTGCGCCAGTTGAGCGATCGAATCAATCTTGCCAGTCGCAAAACCTAACGATTTTAGATTTCAGATTTTAGATTTTAGATTTTAGATTTTAGACTTTTGATTTTAGATTTTATAGAAGTTCTTACTCCCTCCCCTTAGTAAGGGGAGGGTTGGGGTGGGGTTGAAAATTTATGCTTCCTGGAAGGATTGCCATAAAGCTAAACTAATCGAAAAATAAACGGGTAGTGATAGGGCTTGCTGAGATTTGTCAAACAGTGGACGATCGCCATTATTGGCAGTACGTAATCGGCTACAATCGTCAGTACGAGCAGCGGAATCCCAATCAATCCAAATACCAGCACGCCGCTGATAACGTAGAATAAGACAAAACTGATATAATAGTTAATAGCTTCTTTAGCATTTTCCTGAACTACTGGATCGTCAGAAACGCACAAAACGACGATCGGCACAGCAACAGGAACAACTAACCAACTCAGAAAAGTTGATACGTGACACAATGCAGACAAAAGCTTTCTCTTTTGTAAATCTGGTAGTTCGTCCATAAGTTTAAACTGAATTGGCAGTGAATTCAGTACCTGAAGGTTATGTTAGTAACTTCACCAGCCGGTCTGGAAATTTCGGAAACGAGGGCTATCGAACATAAATTGCGCGATCGTTACCTTTGAATCGAGCAGGCGGACTAATACTAGATTAAGCGATCGCAAACTCTGTATATAGTCGCAAATGGGGTGGATGAAACGCCAATACAATATCATCTCGCGGCACAGCAGCCTGCAAAAAATCTGTTGCAACCCCATCTTCCGTCCAATCTTCTTCAATCCAAATTTTTTCATCGCGCAAGCGGACGTGAATAGTATTGCCCTTAATCCGTTCTTCGCCCTGCCAGCCCATTACTACTAATAAATAATGGTCGCGATTTTCATCAAAAATCAGTGCATTTTCTAAATTTGAATTAGGGGATTTAGCTGCCAACTTGTAATATTCAGTTAAAATTTTCCGAATCAGTTGGCGATAATACTCTAATTTATCCATCGATCTATAACCTCTTTTTCTGGCTCAAAAATTAGCAATTTTACTTGATTAGTTTCAACAATTAATTGGAAAAGTTTCTTCTGAATACCTATATTATAAACTCGGTTTGCGATTGCCAAATATAACTCATACTCTGATTGCTGGGCTTGTAAAATATTACGATAAATGATATACTGTCCGACTGCCCATTCTAAATCTTTAATGAAAGAACGCCCTAAAAAACTCTTCACCTCCACAAGAATTTTTCGTCCCTGTGATTCTGCTGCGATTGACTTTTCTGCTGCAATATCTGGATACAATTTATCTCCACCATACTCCAACATGTAGTCTTCTGCCAGGATCGACCAGCCATCTTTAACCAGTGCTTGCTTAACTGCGTTATGGTAAATATCTTTAGCTGGCATTGTGAGTTCGATAATTTTAACTTCTAAATTTTAACTCAAGAGTTCCTCGTAGGTGTATTAAAATATATTACAGCAGGCACACAATCGCCCGCCCCGCAGCAGCTAGCTAGCATCGCGAGTTTTGTAGTTTTAACTTCTACATTCTAACTCAAGCGATCGAACTTATCCATATCTCAAATGCAATCGCGCTTCTCAGATAACTTGCTGTCACAAAGGGGCGATCGCCTCGATGGTCTATAATTCGAGCTAAAGAAGGTTGAAAAACTATGATTTGGACTTATCGCGTGTTCTGTGACAGCCAAGGACGCTATTCAATTCGTGAGGTTTTTTACGAACAAGACGGCACAATTATTGATTGCGGAAAAGCTGCTAGCGTTGCAATTGGTAGCTCGGTGGAAGAGTTACTTCAATTGGTTCAATGGTTCAAAGAAGCTTTTGAATTGCCGATTTTATTGTTAGAAGAAGTTGAGGCTAAGATTGCAGCACAGCCACCAAAACCCAAATTCGATCGCAGTCAAAATATCTCTTTGCAGCAGATGATTGCCGAACTAAATCTTGGGGACGAAAATCCTGGTGATGAAATTAATTAGCTAAAATCTAAATTATGAAATATGTTGTCTATCTCAGGATTTCATAGCTTCTTCGATCTCTGCTGGTAAAAGGTTTGACAGTGACTGCACCATTGCCATAAACCATCAATTGCAAAGAATCTTGCTCCTTTAATTTCTTGCTTGATGGGTTTTCCCGTTCGATCCCAACGACCTAAAATATCGACTCCGCAAACAGGACAAGGTGCCGATCGCTGCTGCGATTTTTGAGATACCTGAAACACCTGTTGCAAAACTACTTCAGGTTGGGATGTCACGGCATTTCTATTATCTCGATCTGAATTCTGACTTTTTAGGTGAAAAATTATTTCCTGCCCTTTTTGTTGCGGATGCCAACCCCGATCGAGTGCAGATAAAATAGCCTTTCTTACCAAACCAGGTGAAATGATGTTATTGTGTTCAACCCAGATTGTCATTTTTTGTCCGGCATTTTCCGCAAGCCCTATAACAAGTCTCAAACCATCATCGTCTGGTTTAACAACCCAGCGGTATTTAACATCATTAACCTCGATTAGCCTAGTGCCTTTTTTGGGAAGTGCCATAAAAATATATAAAATACTGTAGCTGCCTTCAGCTATTTTACCGCAGGCAAACGATCGCCCGCCTCGCAGCATCGATTTTTTTAAAGTTACGGTTGACTTTCGCAAACAGGGAAAGAAAATAATTACAACATCTTGTCGTCCTCGATCTCTATCGGATCTTTAAAAAAATTGTATAAATATGGGATCTAATGAAAAGTCGATGAGAAGTCGATGAGAACTCACTTAAGAACTCAAATAGCCACCTGATTTAATAAAAATACGGTAGAAAGTGCGATCGACTTAATACCATTTTTTTAAAGTTATGAGAGACTCATGCAGAAACTCAAAGGTAGAATTACCAAAGTCTGGCTGTCATTTATCTCGATCGCATCTTTTAAAAAATGGTATCGACTCACTTACAAATTACTTTCCCTGTTGTTTGAAATTTTGTCAAAATTATTCAATTATGACTCAAAAAAACGAAACAGCCTCTCTAGTTTTTGCCTTCATAATTACCAGTGGCTTAATCGGTTTGGTTTTGTGGTGGTTTACCAGTAATTCATCTTCCAAAACAGAGATTTTAACCGATCGAACCGACCAATCTAATAGTCAAACTTTTACTCAAGTCAAAAACGTCCCAAACGGACTCTTTAGTTATGGCGGTAGCACGACTTGGGCCACAATTCGACGCGATTTAGATCCAGCAATTCAAACAGTTTTGCCTCAATTTCGCCTGCGATACACTCACCCCAGTCAGGCTATGCCTAGTACAGGTTCTGGTATTCGGATGTTATTAGACAATCAATTGTCTTTTGCTCATGCTTCTCGTCCCATTGAAGACAAAGAATACGAACAAGCGAAACAACGAGGTTTTACTTTAGTAGAAATTCCAGTAGCAATTGATGGTAGGGCAATTGCAGTTCACCCAAGCTTAAATGTTCCCGGCATCACAATGCAGCAAAGAGAGGATATTTATGCAGGCAAAATTACCAACTGGAATCAACTAGGTGGTCCAAATCTGAGCATCAAGCGTTACGCCGTACAAGGCGACGAGGGGGAGAATCTTGAAATAGTACCCACACCCACCGAAGCTATTCGTAAAGTTGCAGAAAATCCAGCAGGAATGTTTGAAGCTTCTGCTCCCATATTGGTATCGCAGTGTAAAGTTAAAACATTGCCGCTCGGTCGCAACTCAAATCAACTTATTACACCTTATAAGCAGCCATTTGTGCCGCTATCTGAGTGTTCATCTAGGCGTAATGAAGCGAATACACAAGCTTTTTTGACGGGTGAATATCCCTTGACTCGCAGGTTATTTGTAGTTGTCAAAAAGAACAGTCAAATTGACCAGCAAGCTGGAGAAGCTTACGCCAATTTATTGCTAACAGAACAGGGTCAGGAAATGATTCAAAAGGCGGGATTTGTCAAAATTCGCTAAGAAAACTTTCGTAACACGGCGGCAAAAGGATCGATCGCGCTTCAATCACTTTTACCGATTGGCAATCAATACGCGAGTGCCAGATTCAGAAGCAGGAAAATTATTTGTATTGGCGATAAACTCCGTATGTTCGATCGACCGTAACAACCAACACAAATGCAATTACTGCCGGAAGGGCGATCGAAGTGCCAGAAATCGACTACAGTAAACACAAAATATTATTGGCGGTGATTTCAGTGATCGAGACTTTAACAGCAGGAGTCGCAGCAGTCGGTGCGCTGCTAGCATTGGGCGGATTGGGCCTAGAGTTGAACTATCGCCGGAAAGGGAATGTTAATCAACTAGAACTTACAGCCGGAGAATGGCACTTAGCCATCAACGAACCCAACCGCTATCTTTTAATTGGGGAAATGGAATTCCGCAACCTGACGCAGCGGTTCGAGGTGATGTTACCCCAAGTGCGGGCAGAGGTGAAACTGCTGTCAGACGGAAGTTTAGATGGCATTACTTGTCAAACAAAAGTAATTCCTTGCCACAAAGATGCCACAGCCAGACCCGACGATTACTGGTTCGGTTATATTGTTAAAGCCCAAAAAACCACGAAAATTAAAGTCTCTATAGACATTCAAGGGCAAGATTTAACTCAATTGCAGTCAGCTTGGGTGCAAGTACATTACACTACCTACGGTCCCAGCGGCCGCATTGCCAAAATCCGCCACGTTGTAGTTCCCCTGCAATTTCCCAGCCCGGATACCGTACCGACAGCCCGCAATGTCGGAGTAGCAGAAGTCTTGCCAATTCGGACGCACATTCTGACGGAAATAGACGATCCGATCGCAATTGTCAAGCGTTACGTGCTGCCCCGCGCCCAGAAAGGCGATATTGTCGCCCTCGCAGAAACACCCTTAGCTTTGATGCAAGGCCGCTACCGCCATCCCAGCGAAGTGAAACCCGGATGGGCTGCGAAGCGAGTTTGCTTGTTTTTCTTGCCGACATCGAGTTTGGCCACTGCTTGCGGAATGCAAACTTTGGTTGATGTAGTCGGGCCTTGGCGGGTGGTGGCAGCATTTGCGATCGGGGCTGTGGCGAAAGTATTCGGCAAACCGGGAGTTTTTTACCAACTCGCAGGGGAACAAGCAAGGCTGATCGATGACGTTACCGGGACTTTGCCTCCCTTCGACCAATTTATCGTCCTCGGCCCGGAAAATCCCCAGCAAGTTGTAGAACAAATTCAGCGAGAAACCGGACTTGCAGCCGCGATCGTGGACGCTAACGACTTGAAAGCAGTTAAAATATTAGCAGCGACCTCCGATCTATCGATAACATTTTTAGAGCAAGCCTTGCGCAGCAACCCCGCAGGCAATGCCGACGAGCGAACTCCGGTAGTTGTAATTCGACCTCTGCCGCAAAAATAAAAGTTTGGAGTTTTGAGATTGCCGCGCTGCGATCCAGACGTAGCGCGGTTTTGAATGAACTTTTAGTAGGTTGTTGGAGGGTCGATCGAGCCGGACGCAAAATTTTTACTTTCTATGCTGTATTTTTGAGTTCCTAATTATTGTTTGATATGAATTCATCCTCCTCCCAAAACCAAAACCAGGTAACGATCCGCCCGTTTCAGTACCGCGATATTGATGCGATCGAACAATTATGCGCCGAAACACCAGATGCACCAGAAAACCGCGATGGCGCAAGCTGCGACATCGGTATCGGCCGCAAGTTGCAGCAAGTGCGCCGTTGGTACGGACTGCTGAAGATTTTTAGCTTGTTTCCCAACCCCTGTCAGTACCTTTTCCGATCTCACGTTGCCGAAGAAGAGGGCAGCGTCAGGGGCGCGATCCAAATTTCTCCTTTCAACCGCACCCGCAGCACTTGGCGGATCGATCGCGTGGCGGTAGATCCGGATGCGCGCAGCAAAGGTATCGGTTCGATGCTGCTGCGACACTGCTTTGAGGCGGTTTTGGAGGCGCGGACTTGGCTGCTAGAGGTGAATGTCAACGACAAGTCGGCCCTGGCTTTGTACCGCCAAAACGGGTTTCAGCCTTTAGCCCAGATGACTTACTGGTCGATCGCTCCGGAACGCTTGCAGGAAATGGCCGCAGCGACGCCGGATCTGCCAAACCTGCTGCCCGTAAGCAATGCAGACGCACAGTTGCTCTACCAACTCGATACCGCGTCGATGCCTCCCTTAGTGCGCCAAGTATTCGATCGCCACATCCAAGATTTCAAAATTAGTTTTTTTGCTGCTTTGATCGAAGGTGTCGGACAGTGGTTGAGAAAAACTGAGGTAGTCAGCGGTTACGTGTTTGAACCGCAGCGGAAAGCCGCGATCGGCTATTTTCAAGTGCAGCTATCCCGCAACGGCCAAGGACCCCACGTCGCTCAGTTGACGGTACACCCGGCCTACACTTGGCTGTACCCGGAACTGCTGTCTCAAATGGCCCGCTTGGTTCAAGATTTCCCCCTGCAAAGCCTGCAACTGGTTTCGGCTGACTACCAACCCGAACGGGAAGCTTATTTAGAGCAATTTGGCGCTGTGCGGCAGTCCCACAGTTTGCTGATGTCTCGATCGGTGTGGCACAAACTGCGCGAGTCTAAGTTGGTTTCTCTCGACGGACTCCAACTGTCTGAAGTGTTGCAAAGTTTTCAGCCAACCCGCAAGCCCGTACCCAGCAGAATGTCATGGCTCGGCCCGATGCCCGGTGAGCCAGGAGCCGGAGCTACTTCTGGCTCAGAGGTTAAACCGCTGTTGCCCGATGCCAACACCGATCGAACGAATCCAGCCAACCCGTTGAATTTCCAAACTTCCGAACCGACAGCAACAGATAATGGCAGTGTTTTGCCTTTAAAATTGCCGGAGGGGGCGATAGAAACTCCAGAAGCCCGAGATGAGAGTTGACAGTTGACAGTTGACAGTTGACAGTTGACAGTTGACAGTTGAATCTTCCTCCTGTCTCCTGTCTTCTAATTCATAATATTTAAGTCCAGATTGTTGACAGAATGTCGCATTTATGTTAAAGAGAGTGGGAATCAGAGTGGGAATCGATCGTGGCTGACGGTAAATTATGGATTTCGGCGCTGGGATTGGATATCGGCCTGAAACGAGTCGGCATTGCCGGATGCGATCGCACTGGCTTAATTGCTACGGGCATTACCACTCTCAAAAGATCGTCGTTCGATCGAGACGTAGCTTTCTTGCGAGCGATCGTGCACGATCGGGAAGTAGAAATTTTGGTAGCCGGCTTGCCCTACTCCTTAGACGGCAGTTTGGGCGCTCAAGCCCGACAAGTACAAAAATATGCCTCGCGCGTCGCGGTGGCTTTATCACTTCCCTTAGAGTACGCAGACGAGCGCTTGACTTCCGTCGCAGCAGAAGAATTGCTGCAAGCAGAAGGGATTTCGCCCTCGCGCAATAAGGGCGCGATCGACAAAAAAGCAGCAGCCATAATTTTACAGCAGTGGTTGGACGATCGCAGGCAAAAGCTAGTTGATAGTTGACAGTTGACAGTTGACAGTTGACAGTTGGTAATTCTATTAATTTCCCAATCCCTCAATCCCTCAATCTAAAATCTCCCTCTCCCCTTCTCCCCCTCCCCCCTCTCCTCATTTCCCTAATTTTGTAACAGAGGCGTGATATTCTGGTTGTGCAAGTTTGCAGCACACACCGTAACCGCAGATACACTGGATCGAAATCCCTTGTAGGCCCGGTACCGAAGAAGGAAAATCACTTACACGCGATGTTCTCATCCCCAAACCCCAAAGAGAATGGCAATTCCGACGAAGTTTCCGTTACCCTAACTGATGAAGTTGGGCGATCGCTGACTTGCAACGTTGAATATTCTATGAACGTAGAAGGCCAAGACTACGTTTTGCTGCTGCCAGTTGACTCTCCAGTAGAAATATTTACTTGGGACGGAGACGACTCGGACGAAGCAGCAATTCTGGTAGAAGACGAGACCGAAATTGACAAAATTTTTGATACTGCTAGAGTTGTCCTGCAAGAGCAGAATTTGTCGCTCCAGCGCACGGCAGTGACGCTGACTGTTGTTGGCGAATTGCCGGAATTTCCGGACGAGGATTTGGTTCCAGATACAGAGTCCGAGGACGAGTCGGATTTTGAAGAACTTCTCTGGCTGACCAGTTTCTACCACGAGGAACAGGAATATGCAATTTATACGCCTCTAGACCCGTTTTTTATCTTGGCTCGGATGAGCGATGACGGCAAGCCAGAATTGCTGTCGCCAGAAGAATACCAAAAGCTGGAACCGTTATTGCCGATGCTGGAAGACCAGTTTTTTGACGAACTCGAATAGATATTGAGTCAGTCAACAACTTACCGCTAAGTTCTAGCGAACTGCATCCGGCAAAAAACAGTTAAGCCGAGCATTTGACTGTTCGATGGAAAGTAAAAAATCTCGGACGATCGAATTTTTTTTCGCGAGTGGCGAATGCTCGCACGTCCGGAACGATGAAGGGGGCTGTCGCAATTTTTTTGCTCGTAAATCTCAAGTCATTGGTCGTTAGTCGTTAGTTAAATTTCAAAGTATCGAGGACAACTGACACATGAATAAAGAACAACTGACAAAAGGTAGCGTGCGGGAGAAAAAAAACACTCCGCAAGCCTCTAAATGGTTGTTTTATCTGGCCTTGCTGCCGGTAATTTGGGGCGTTTGCGCTTGGCAAGGATGGGCTTGGTGGAGTTGGGCTTCTGCTGCGCCAAAAACTGCTGCCGCTGCGGGGAATCCAGCAGAGGATGCCGCTGTTTCTATCCAAATCCCGGATGCTACTCCCAGTCAAAAAATCGGTCGGGATTTAGAGGCGGCGGGGTTGATTCGATCGGCCTCGGCATGGAATATGTGGGCTCGCTGGCTGACGCTGCAAAACCGCGAGGGAGGCTTTAAAGCAGGGACTTATGAGTTGTCCCCCACTCAACCCCTCAGCGCCGTTGCTGAAAAAATTTGGAACGGTGAAGTAGTGCAGCAAAGTTTTACCATCCCAGAGGGATGGTCACTGCAACAAATGGCTGATTATTTTGAATCCCAAGGTTTTTTTCCGGCTAAGGAGTTTATGGCGGCGGCGAGTCAAGTTCCCTACGCCCAGTACCCTTGGCTGCCCAGCGGGCTGCCCCATTTGGAAGGTTTTTTGTACCCCGATACCTACCAGCTAGACGGCGACAGAATTACTCCTAAAGCTGCGATCGCGCAAATGCTGGGCCGTTTCGAGCAGGTGGCTCTGCCTGTCTACCAACAAAATCAGAAAAATACTAAGCTGGATTTGAAAGAATGGGTGACTCTAGCAAGTATTGTAGAAAAAGAGTCTGTGGTTGCTTCCGAGCGCAAGCGCATTGCTGGAGTGTTTACCAACCGTTTAAATAAGGGCATGAAGTTGGGTGCAGATCCGACAGTTGAATATGCTCTCGGCATCCGGCAAACGAAGGAAAAACCGCTCACTTTTAAGCAGGTGGAAACGCCTTCTCCTTACAATACTTACCTGAATGTGGGACTGCCTCCAACTCCGATCGCCGCTCCGGGATTGCCGAGTTTAGAAGCAACTCTGGCTCCGGAAAATACCGAATACCTGTATTTTATGGCTCGGTACGACGGCACTCACATCTTCAGCCGCACGCAAGCAGAACACGATGCTGCTGTTGCTCAAGTCGATCGGCAGTTGCGATCGAATCAGTAGATTAGCCGCGATCGATCCCAAAGTAAAAATCAAAAGCAATCCAGGAAAAAGCATAATTATTTACTTTTGATTTTTTACTTTTTCAATCTTTAAGTGCTTCTTATTGCTCAATCTAAAATCTAAAATCTAAAATCTAAAATCATTATGTCTTGGGGTAAACTACTACAGCCTGACTTAGTTTTAGGGAATTCGGTGATAAATTTAACACCAGATATTCTTAAGAAATACGATATTAAAGGATTAGTATTGGATGTAGACGAAACTCTCGTCCCCATCACGGCAACTAACGCTTCTCCCGAACTCGGGATGTGGGTAAAAGAAATTCAACCAGTGGTATCGCTGTGGTTGGCAAGCAATAATTTAAGTCAGGTGCGCATCGGCAGGATTGCGGAATCTTTGAACTTACCTTACATTACCGGTGCTGCTAAACCGTCCCGTCGCAAGCTGCGAAAAGCTGTGACGGCAATGAATTTGCCTGTGGAAAAAGTAGCAATGGTGGGCGATCGACTGTTTACCGATGTTTTAGCAGGCAATCGTTTGGGTATGTTTACTATTTTAGTGGAACCAATGGTTGATGCTGGGGAAGCTGTGCGGAAATATCCGGTACGGTCTTTTGAAGTTTGGGTATCTCAAGCTTTGGGCGCAACTCTTAAAATTAAAGATTAGTGAATCTTGAAGGAGTTAAAATCAATTAGCAGAGTTGTAAATCTAATTGATTGTCAAGGAAGGGCGATCGCTCTTTTTGTCGTAAGGGCGATCGCTCTTTTTAGCAACCACAGATGGAGGCGCATGGATTAAGGGCGAGCGCACTTCGTGTGTTTGTGCTAAGCTTAAATAGCTCTAAACATTACCAATTAGGAGCGGTTCACGTTTTATGTCCAAGCAATCAGTCATCACAAATTATATTGAAATTACACCGGGAGTGCTTGGTGGTAAACCACGCATAGCGGGTCATCGAATTTCCGTAGCACACATAGCTGCAATGTATCTTAATATGGGAGAGTCAATAGAAGAAATCGCTAGGGACTATAATTTGTCGCCTGCTGCGGTTCATGCAGCCATGACTTACTATTACGATCATCGAGAAGAAATTGACCGCCGCACTGCT
>JAAUPF010000040.1 GCA_012034575.1 Richelia sp. CSU_2_1
TATTTGCGGTGTTTGGAGTGAAGGATATATCGATTTCTCTGAATTCTGAAGTCACGTCTTGACCGATCTTTATACTCAGATCCGGGTTATCCACTCCCTTTATTTGGTGGTATGGTGCGTCGCTCGATAATAGTTGCCAGCAGCAGGAGTTGTTTGTGGCGACGCACCATACGCGGTCATAGATGATAAAGGGGTTTTTTGACTCGGATTGGGTATTACTTACCAGCTATCAACTATCAACTGTCAACTGTCAACTGTCAACTGTCAACTGTCAACTGTCAACTATTCAATATCGAGTTCCCGCACTAAAAAAGCCCATTCATCTGCCAATTCTTCAATGATTTTAGCAGTAGGTTTTCCACCTCCGTGACCTGCTTTCGTTTCGATCCGAATTAACACGGGTTGTTCTCCAGAATGCGCTGCTTGCAAAGCCGCAGCAAACTTAAAACTGTGAGCCGGAACAACTCGATCGTCCCTATCTGCTGTGGTAATCATTGTCGCCGGATAAGCCGTTCCCGGTTTCAAATTGTGCAGGGGAGAATAGGCGTAAATTGCGGGAAATTCTTCGGGATTGTCGGGCGAACCGTATTCCGAAGTCCAAGCCCAACCGATGGTAAATTTGTGGAATCGCAGCATATCCATGACCCCAACTGCCGGCAGGGCTGCACCAAACAAATCCGGGCGTTGGATCGCGCAGGCTCCTACTAATAAACCGCCGTTACTGCCGCCCGCGATCGCCAATTTTGCAGGCTTGGTATACTTGTTTTCAATCAACCATTCTGCCGCGCTAATAAAGTCGTCAAACACGTTTTGTTTGTTTGACTTCATGCCTGCTTGATGCCATTTTTCGCCGTACTCGCCACCGCCCCGCAAACAGGCTGTTGCGTAAACTCCGCCCATCTCCAACCACACGATCCTGCTAATCGAAAAACTCGGAGTCAGCGACACGCTAAAACCACCGTAGCCGTAGAGATAGGTAGGGTTATTTCCATCTAGCTGCAAGCCTTTTTTATGCGTGATAAACATCGGAACTTGCGTGCCGTCTTTGCTCGCATAAAATACTTGTTTTGTTTCGTAATCGTCCGGGTTGAAATCTACATTTGGCTGTCGGTAAATGGAGCTTTCTCCTGTCTCCATATTGTAGCGATAAATGGTGTTTGGGGCCGTGAAACTGGTGTAAGCGTAAAAGGTTTCGATCTCGTGTCGCTTGCCGCCAAATCCTCCTGCCGAACCGATGCCGGGTAAGGCTACATCCCGCACGAAAGAGCCGTCTAAATTGAAGATTTTAATCTGAGTGTAGGCGTCTTTCAAGTAGGAGGCAACAAATCGATCGCTGAGGATGCTGATACCCGACAGAGTTTCTGCTGCTTCCGGGATAATTTCTGTGAATTTGGATTGACTTTCATCGCCGGCTAGGGATGAGGGAGGAGGGTTTTGAGTGTCGATCGCAATTATCCGCCCGCAGGGTGCATTCAAGTCTGTTTGCAACCAAAATAATGAGCCTTCGTTGTCGATGAAATTGTACTCAGCCTCGAATTCATTAATCAGTTCGACAACCGGTGATTCTGGTGCAGTTAAATCTTTGTAAAAAATCAGATTTTTGGGGTCAGTGCCGCGCCAAACTGAAACGATCAAATACTTGCCATCTTCGGTTACTCCGCCGCCAAATCCCCATTCTTTTTGGTCGGGGCGATCGTAAATTAAGACATCTTCAGATTGCGGCGTTCCTAGCTTGTGGTAAAACAGCTTTTGGTAGTAGTTAACGTCTTCAAATTGGGTCTTTTCGTTGGGTTCGTCGTAGCGGCTGTAAAAGAAACCTTGACCGTCTTGAGTCCATGATGCCCCGGAGAATTTGAGCCATTTTAAATGGTCTGATAAATCTTCGCCGGTTTCGATATTGCGAACTTTCCATTCTTGCCAATCTGACCCGGAACTTGACAAACCGTAAGCCATATATTTGGCATCTTCGCTGATAGCTATGCCACCGAGGGCGACGGTGCCATCTTCCGAAAGAGTGTTGGGGTCAATTAATACTTTGGGTTCGTCATCAAGGGATGTTAAAGTGTAGAGTACGGATTGATTTTGCAGACCGTCATTCTTGTAGTAGAAATAGCGATCGCCCTCTTTGAAAGGTATGCCGTATTTTTCGTAATCCCAAAGTTTGGTCAGCCGCTGTTTGATTTTTTCGCGGGCGGGAATTTCGCTGAGATAGCCGAAGGTGACTTGATTTTGCGCTTCTACCCAAGCCTTAGTTTCATCAGATTCGGGGTCTTCCAGCCACCTGTAGGGGTCGGATACTTTGACGCCGTGGTAGTCGTCAACGATGTCGCTTTTGCGAGTTGTGGGGTAGGTTAAAGGTCGATCGAATTCTGTCATGATTTTTGAGCTCGGGTAATTTTATTCAGTGTAGCCTTTCTCAGCGACAACAGCAATTTAATTTATCAAAATAAGAAATAGTATTTATTAGTCATTAGTTATTAGTTCGATCGCTCGCAGGTAATATCTGAGAAAGAGGTCGATCGCAATTTAAGGTTAGGTGGGGGCGGGTTTATTGGCTCGATCGTTTTTATTGTAGATATTTGCGAACCCGCCCGTACAAGAATGATGTCAATATATCAGGAACGATCGAACCAATAATTACAGTTAACTTCAACTGTCAACTATCAACTATCAACTATTCCAATTCTCTCCTACCTTCCAAAGCGCGAGCCAGCGTTACCTCATCAGCATATTCCAAATCTCCGCCCATCGGCAAGCCAAAAGCGATGCGCGTCACCCGTGTAAAAGGCTTCAACAATCGACCGATATAAAGTGTAGTAGTTTCGCCTTCCACACTGGGACTGATGGCAATAATTACTTCTTTAATTGTTTGCTGACTGACGCGCCTCACTAGAGGCTGAATGTTCAATTGTTCCGGCCCGATTCCATCCATCGGGGAGATGACACCGCCGATAACGTGATATTTTCCGTGATATTCTCGCGTTTTTTCTAAAGCTATAACATCGCGGGATTCTGATACTATGCAAATGGTAGAATCATCGCGGTTGGGATTGCGGCAAATTTCGCAAACCGGTTCGGCTGATAAGTGATAGCATACCTGACACAAACCGACTTGCTGTTTCGCGTCGATTAAAGATTGAGCTAAAGCTTGTACTTCTTCGTCCGATCGCTTCAAAATATGTAATGCTAAACGCTGGGCTGTTTTCGGTCCGACTCCGGGCAAGCGCTGCAATTGTTCGATCAAACGGGCTAAAGGTCTAGTGTACATAAAATGAAGGAAGAAGGAAGAAGGAAGAAGGAAGAAGGAAGAGGGAAGAAGTTGTTTGTTCGTAGTACGGACTTCAGTCCGTTATTGGTTACTTTTTAATTGAAAAGACTAAAGTCTTTACTACGAATCTGGAAAAGACTAAAGTCTTTACTACGAACCTGGAGAGGACTAAAGTCCTTACTACGAACTTGAGATTTAGATTAGCCTCCACTAATTTTAGCTTTATAGCCCAATTTTGTCAGGAGTTCGAGTAGCTTTTGCTTGTGTTCGCCTTGAATTTCGATTTCATTATCTTTAACTGTTCCGCCCGTACCGCATTGAGCTTTTAACTGCTTTGCTAAAGCTGTTAAAGTTTCGGGTTTTTCTTGAAAGCCGCTGATGACAGTAACTGTTTTGCCGCCTCGTCCTTTGCGGGATGCTTGTACTTTTAAATTTTGTTGGTTTGGGGGAAGTTCCGGCACTGCGCGTTCGAGGGCTGCTGAGTTGTCAACATTGCCAAACTCGGAGTAAACAATTCGTTTTCCTGATTGGTTATTTGTATTGGAGTTTTTTGGTTTTGATGTACTCATAGTAGTTTGGTATTTGGGATTTTTTAAGTTTTTAACTATTTAACTAAAAAAATCTCAGTTGGGAACTGGGAATTGGTAATTTGTTCGGGGAAATTGTATTAACAAGAATGATACTACTTGACATGATATCATATTAGTCCCGGTTAAAGAAATATTTGGCACCACGATCGAAAACCTGTAGGGCGGGTTCACCAAGAGCTTTAAAGGATACCCTTTTCAATTGAATTAGCGATCGCTCTAATTCCATCTAGCGGATCGCGTAGGTTTTCTCGTGCCTTTGAAAGAATATTTACGTAGTCTTTAGAAAATATTACTGATACAACTTTCTCCAACACTGCTTCAAGATCCCAAAGAACACGTTGTTCAGCTTGGTCTTCAAACAACGAAGGATGTTCTTCCTGATTAAATCTAAATAACCATTCAAGCAATACAAGGGCTTCATCATCGCTAAGACTTAAAGACACAGTTTTATTTCCTTCTGTAGATTCCATGCCCCTCACCCTCCACGTTCAAGAACATTTTGTAGTTTTGCAAGATTCAGTTTCCAGCCACTAATAAATTGACCCGACGGAGAAACCCTTACAGAAGAATATATTGAAGGCTAGAACGAACTTCCGCCATCAAGCGCGATTTCTGCCATCCCTCCCGATCTTACCCGATCGCCCACCGTCACATCCACTCGATATAATAAAATTTGTCCCATTATCCCCCCAAAATCCGTGACAGTTACACCCCTGAATCTCACCACAGAAACCACCGCCCAACGTCCCGACTCCCTCGGCAGATTTGGCAAATTCGGCGGCAAATACGTCCCCGAAACACTCATGCCCGCTTTGTTCGAGCTCGAAGCCGCTTTTCACCAGTACCGCAACGAACCGGAATTTCAACAGCAACTCCAACAATTACTTAAAGATTATGTCGGCCGCCCCAGCCCATTATATTTCGCCGAACGCCTTACCGAACACTACGCAAAACCAGACGGAACAGGCCCGCAAATTTACCTCAAACGCGAAGATTTAAACCACACTGGAGCACACAAAATCAACAACGCTTTGGCTCAAGCATTGCTCGCAAAACGCATGGGCAAACAGCGAATTATTGCTGAAACTGGTGCCGGCCAGCACGGCGTTGCTACCGCTACAGTTTGCGCGCGTTTCGGTTTGGAATGCGTGGTTTACATGGGCGTTCACGACATGGAAAGACAGGCTTTAAATGTATTTAGAATGCGCTTGATGGGTGCCGAAGTGCGGCCGGTAGCTGCGGGTACGGGAACGCTTAAAGATGCAACTTCTGAAGCGATTCGCGATTGGGTGACAAATGTCGAAACAACTCATTACATTCTCGGTTCCGTAGCGGGGCCGCATCCTTACCCGATGTTGGTGCGCGATTTTCATGCAATTATCGGTCAAGAAACTCGCGCTCAATGTCAGGAAAAATGGGGCGGTTTGCCGGATATTTTATTAGCTTGCGTCGGTGGCGGTTCTAATGCAATGGGACTTTTCCACGAGTTTGTCGGGGAAGAAACTGTTAGATTGATCGGCGTTGAAGCAGCGGGCGAAGGCGTAGATACGGAGAAACACGCTGCGACTTTAACTAAGGGAAGTGTCGGAGTTTTGCACGGGGCGATGAGTTATTTGCTGCAAGATAGTGAGGGTCAAGTTATCGAGCCACATTCGATTAGTGCGGGTTTGGATTATCCGGGTGTCGGGCCGGAACACAGTTATTTGAAGGATATCGGTAGGGCTGAATATTACGGCGTGACGGATAAAGAAGCTCTGGCGGCTTTTCAGAGACTTTCGCTGTTAGAGGGGATTATTCCGGCTTTAGAAACTGCTCATGCGATCGCTTATTTGGAGGTTCTTTGCCCGCAATTAACTGGCACTCCGCGCATCGTGCTTAACTGTTCGGGAAGGGGAGATAAAGATGTGAATACTGTGGCTAAAGTTATGGAATTGGGTTAGATCCCCCCCAGCCCCCCTTAATAAGGGGGGAGCAAGAGCAAGAGCGAGATTCGGATAAAAACGAAGGAACTCAAGCACTCAAAGTCCCCCTTAAGAAGGGGGATTTAGGGCGATCGAGATTCGAGTTACTAAATTTATGGAATTGAATTCGATCGCACTGTAGCAATCAATATAGCAATCACTAACAATACTCGATCGTTCGGTTTAGATTATGTACAAGCTTTGGGTTTTGATGTCTTTAGGATTTCTCGCAGTTCTATCTAGTTGTGCTAATCTAATTTCGGAGATATCTCCCCAACCAACTCCCATGAATATTAATCTTGCTCCCAGTGCGCTTTCCGACTTAGAAAAAGCCGTTAACCAACAGGTAAATCAATATCGCGCATCTAAAAAATTGCCGCCGCTAAGTCTCGATCCGCGAATTAGTCAGATAGCAAGAATTCATAGCGAAAATATGGCAAAGGGGAAAGTTAAGTTTAGCCACGATGGATTTGAAGCCAGGGCAAAGTCGATCGTGATTCCCTATCAAAGTTTCGCGGAAAATGTGGCTTACAATATGGGCTACAGCGACCCGGTGCGCAATGCTGTGGAAGGTTGGATTAAAAGTGAGGGCCACCGCAAGAATATTGAGGGTCAATTTAATTTGACGGGAATTGGGATTGCGAAAAATGCTAAAGGCGAGTATTATTTTACTCAGCTTTTTGTCCGCAGTAGATGAGTTGACAGTTGACAGTTGACAGTTGACAGTTGTTCGGAAGTAGGGGCGAAGCGAAGCGGAGGGGGTGCCCCCGTGCCCGCCCTCATAGTTGACAGTTGACAGTCGATCGCCAATTACCAATTACCAATTACCAACTACCAATTACCATTACCAATTACCAATTACCAATTACCAATTACCAATTACCAATTCATGGAATTTGCAGATTTTCAGGTGTGCGATCGAGATATTTCCGATGCTCTGTTATCTTACTATTTGACAGCGGGGGCGATCGCCGTCGATACTGAAACTATGGGTTTGCTGCCTTGGCGCGATCGACTATGTTTGGTGCAGTTGTGCGATCCGAAAGGTAAAGTCGCGGCGGTAAAAATTGCTAAAGGCCAAACAGCGGCCCCGAATTTAAAAACTTTAATGGAAGCTGCAAATATTGAGAAAGTATTTCACTTTGCTCGCTTTGATATGGCAACAATGCGTTACAATTTAAGTATTGACATTGCACCTGTTTTCTGCACGAAAATAGCTAGCAAACTTGCCAGAACTTACACGGGCAAACACGGACTAAAAGACTTAATTCTCGAATTGGAAAAAGTAGAATTAAATAAAACTTCTCAAAGTTCGGATTGGGGAAATTTTGACAATCTTTCAGAGGATCAACTGCGGTATGCTGCGAATGATGTTCGCTATTTGCTGGGTGCCAAACAGAAGTTGACTGCGATGTTGCAGCGCGAGGAACGTTGGGAAATTGCCAAACAGTGTTTCGAGTGTTTGCCGGTGTTTGTAAGTTTGGATTTATTGCAGTACAAAGATGTTTTCGAGCATGGTTGAAAACTGTCTCGCGAGTTTTTTTTTCCGTAACAATATTGGGATTATATGTAGGGTGCGCACTGCGCACCTTACCGCAAACTCCGGCATAAACTTATCAATTTGTCACAGTAACAAATAGGTTTCTGACTGTTTGGTTGGGCGGAGTGAAACCGAAGTTTTGCTCGTACTCAACCCAACCTACAAATAATGGGAAGCTAATCAGCTAAATCGGGAAAAACTTCGCGCACCGCCGGATGCACCAATTGGTGATTTTGCACGTTCAATCCCTTCGCCAAACTCAGGTTATTTTCCAAAGCTTTAATCCCGCTATTTGCTAACTGCAATACGTAAGGCAAAGTGCTGTTATTCAAAGCTTGAGTTGCCGTCCAAGGCACGGCACCAGGCATATTTGGCACACCGTAATGCACGACTCCTTCCTTAATATAGGTAGGATTTGTGTGAGAAGTTGCCCGCACAGTTTCGATGCAGCCACCTTGATCCACAGCCACATCAACAATTACAGAACCGGGGTGCATTTTAGCCACAAATTCCCGAGAAACCAGCACCGGAGCTTTTTTCCCCAACACTAAAACTGCACCAATTAATAAATCAGCATCGGGAACCACCGCTTCAATTTGCAAAGGACTGCTGTAAAGGTATTCCACTCGGGAACCGAACAGAGTTTCCAAATAAGCCAAACGTTCTACATTGACATCCAAAATCTGCACTCTCGCGCCCATTCCTACGGCAATTCTGGCTGCTTCCGTACCGACGATGCCGCCGCCCAAAATTACAACTTTGCCCGGTCTTACCCCCGGAACGCCGCCCAAAAGTACGCCTCGGCCGCCCTGCTGCCGTTCTAAAAATCGAGCTCCAAACTGCACTGACAAACGCCCTGCAATGATGCTCATCGGCGTTAGCAAGGGCAATTTCTTGTCGGGAAGTTCGACAGTTTCGTAGGCGATGGCTTGGACTCCGCTGTTAATTAAATGCTCAGTCAAAGTTCGATCGGCCGCTAAATGCAAATATGTAAATAGCAACTGCTGTTTCTGAATCAGCGGATATTCAGCAGGTAGCGGTTCCTTAACTTTAACAATTAGCTCTCGACTCCAAGCATCCTCAGGTTTTGAGACAATCTTAGCCCCTGCTTGAATGTAATCTTCGTCACTGAAACCTGCCCCAGTACCGGCATTAGTTTCGACAAAAACTGCGTGACCTCGGTCAGAACAGGCCCGGACGCTTGTCGGACTCAGGCCAACTCGAAACTCCAAATCTTTAATTTCCTTGGGGACGCCTATTTCCATTTAATACCTCAAATTTTAGCCGTAGTTCGATCGAATCTAACCCTCAAAAAAATTTCCTAGGGTATAATTCTATTGTAGGTTTGAGATTCTGAAATTCAGCTAACCTAGGAAAAGATTTTTAGGAAAAAATTTTTAGGAAAAGATTTTTTTGATTTTCATCCAGTACGATCGCACTTTGCCAAAATTGTCATTTTCCATATTGTCATTTTCCATATTGTCATTTTCCATACAGTCGATCGTCCGTTTAGCTGATTCCAATTCTAACATCAGTTGCTGGATCTGAATCTGCGAACTTTCCAATTCTGACTTAACCTCCTGCAACTGAACTCGCACTTCCTGTTCGCCGGTGTTTTTTTTGATAGCAATATCGTGATAGCCGAAAGGCTGAAGTGCCAAAAATACGATTTCCCAGTTTTGGGCGATACAAAACTCATTTACTGCCTTCGCGACACCGTAAGGCATAATCTCGCAGACAGACCAATTAGTATAATCGTTAAAAACCATCATTCCGCCAGACTTAATTTTAGGATGCCCTTGCTGAATATCTTTGCAAACACCTTCGTAGGCGTGGTCGGCGTCGATATAGATCCAATCGAAATAATTCTCGGGAAATTCACTTAAAATAGTTGAAGAATCGCCTTTGTGAAGCTCGATCGTCCCATTTTCTATTGCTTCGTGAAAAGCTGTTTGTTTTTGACCTAGTTCCGCATTAAAACCATCAAAATTACCATCAATCAAATGCAGCTTTTTCGGTCGAGCGATCGTAAGTATTTTTTCAGCAAATCGCCCGTATTGAGTTCCAACCTCAGCTACCACAGCATTTTTAGGTAACAATTCCAGCATTTTGACGCGACTTTCAACCAAGCGGCAATTTTTGACATGGCAATTTTCCAGTTTTGGGGCAACAAGCACCAATGGATTGTCATTAAAATTATTCCATTTTTCGTTATCCCAGTCTTCAGTCGCTGCTAAAAAATTTTGTTTGTATTGCAAGAAATCAAACATACGATGCCTAAGTAAATGAACTAATGTTGGTAGTAAGAATTTCAATCCTAGTCTATAATTTAACAGGCTTTACACTCCGCGTTTATAAAAATAATGCCGCGTACACCTACCTTAACATTCGATCGAGGAACGCTCCTGCTTCATCCGCCGCCCAGAGGCAGAGACTGGGTGGACTTTGCGACGTGGGACGATCGCGTGGAAAAATTCCGCATTCGAGCAATTCACTACCGCCCGCTGTTAGAATGCCTCCAAGCCGAGGGTCAAAACTTCACTGACGAAGCCAAAGCATACGAACAACTCGAACTCGTATCCACCGGGGCAATGCAGCCTTACCCGCATCAAGAACAAGCTTTGAGTGCGTGGCAGCAAGCTGGCAACCAAGGAGTAGTCGTACTCCCCACAGCTTCCGGCAAAACTTATCTCGCACAATTAGCCATGCAAGCTACTTGTCGCAGCACGTTAATTGTAGTACCAACTCTCGATTTAATGCACCAGTGGTACGCTAATTTAAAAGCTGCTTTTCCCAAAATTGAAATCGGTTTGTTGGGCGGAGGTGCGCGAGATAAAACGCCAATTTTAGTAGCAACCTACGACAGTGCAACTATTCATGCCGAAGCGTTGGGCAATAAATACGGTTTGTTAGTTTTTGATGAATGCCATCACTTACCCACCGACTTTTATCGCGCGATTGCCGAATTCGCGATCGCCCCTTTTCGCTTGGGATTGACAGCAACACCCGATCGCACCGACGGCCGCCACAGCGACTTGCATTTTCTTATCGGTCCGACAGTATACAGTAAAAGACCGGAAGATTTGGCAGGCAATGCTTTAGCCGACCATAAAATAGTGCAAATCATGGTAAAATTATCGCCAGAAGAGGGCGATCGCTACAATGAATTAATGAAAGTTCGCAACGACTTTTTAAAACAGAATAAAATTAAGATATCCAGCCTCGAAGGTTGGAAACAGTTTATCATGGCCAGCGCGCGATCGCCCCTAGGCAGGCAGGCGATGCTAGCCCACCGCCAAGCGAAAGAAATCTCCCTTTGCACCGCAGGAAAATTGCGAATTTTAGCCGAATTGTTAGAAAAACATTACCCGCAGCGCACCTTAATTTTTACCGCCGATAATGCCACAGTTTACCGCATTTCCCAAGACTTTTTAATTCCCACTATTACCCACCAAACCCCGGTTAAAGAAAGACACGAAATCCTCGATCGATTCCGCAGCGGCGAATACAAAACTTTAGTTGCTTCCCACGTACTAAATGAAGGAGTTGACGTGCCAGATGCCAGAATTGCGATCGTGCTTTCCGGGACAGGTAGCGAACGCGAATACATTCAAAGATTGGGTCGAGTTTTGCGCAAAAGTAGCGATGTTAATAAGTTAGCAATTCTCTACGAAGTTGTCACCGAAAACACCAGCGAAGAAAGAACATCCCAGCGGCGGCGGGGTGGGGTTAAAGGGCAAAAACCCAAACTGCAAGCGATCGCAGAACCGCCGGAACCAGAATACCAGCAACTAGAAATATTCCAGCCAGCACCCTTTTATGGAGTCAGCCACCAGACAACACAACGCGCCGCCGAGTCACCTCAAAAATGGGGAGAAAATGACGATCGAGAAGATCGAGATTAAAATTATATAAATAAGAGCATATGTCCAGCGATCGACCCCTAATTATTGACCCCACTAAACTAGGTGATATCGAGCAAGTCTTGCCTACCCCAACGTTAATCAGTTCCCCCGAGAAAGATCGAGGCATTCTGTTGATGCAATACGATCGAATTCCAGCCCATGAGGTACCTGAGTATCATCCGTTGCATCACGTCGTGGCGGTTTGGGGGATGCGGAGTAAAGCGAAGCTAGAAACCAAATTTGACGATTGCTATCGCTGGCGGGGAATGTTCGGCCGAGGTGCTGCTGGGGTGATTCCGGCTGGAATGAAGCACTGGGCGGTATGGGATCGTCCGATTACTTTGACTGTAATATTTTTGCATCCAATCTTCGTGCAGCAAATTGCTTCGGATTTGGCGATCGGCGATCGCATCGAACTGATTCCCAAACACGATACGAACGATCCCTCCCTAACTCAACTCAGTTTACTCCTGAAAGCAGACCTAGAAGAAGGACATCTGTCTGGTTCGCTCTATCGAGAGTCCCTCGCCACCGCCTTTGCGGCTCGATTGCTCAACCACCATGCGGTTTGTCAAATCAAGCCACCATCCACATCTGGATTATCCAGCCAGCGACTGCAGATCCTCTTGGACTACATTCACGAGTCTCTAACGGAAGAGATCCGTCTGGCAGATTTAGCCAAGCTCGTCCATCTGAGTAAGTATCATTTGTGTCATACCTTCAAACATCAGATGGGGATGTCGCTGCACCAGTATGTGATTCAGCAGCGAGTAGAACGCGCCAAACAGCTCTTAAAACATCGAGGAATGACGATCGCTGACATCGCTCAAGCCTCTGGCTTTAGTAGCAATAGTCACTTGACCCACCATTTTAAACGTCTTGTTGGGGTCACGCCTCAAGTTGCTCGATCGCAAGATCGTGCAAACTAAAGACCGCAAGATCCTGGGATACAACTCATCAGGTGGTTGTGTAATGTATAAATGTGTCACCTATTTGACACTTTTCGGCCTTAAAACCCGTATTCCGCACCTATTTTTTACCCAGTATAATTACTTGCAAATCGATTTATTAAGTGCTCGATTATACCTTAAAAATTGGCATTATCCGTTAATACGCGGTGCCAAAGTATAATTTATGCTCGATCGATCGATAAAATAAGTAAAAACCGACTGTAACTGTAACAGTTAAGGCTGCGGAATGTGGGTTAAAAAACCTGAAAATTGCCGTTTGGCGTTGGGTGTTTTCGCGATCGCCGAATTTCCCCCTTTCCCAATCATCTCATCTCCTTATCAACCAAGAATCAAACCGCCCTGGAGTTAGAAAGGGGGCTCAATTTCTCATGTTTTTGTACATTCATCTTTAAGGACTAATACATTAAATGTCATCCAATAACTTTTTCGATTTGACGAGCGGTATCGATATTTTTACGATCGACTCCAAAGTTCCAGCAGGTTTTGGCGTTCGAGCGCTAGCAGGAGCAGATTTTATTGTCGGTTCCGATCGCCCGGATTGCGTTTATGGGAACGATGGAGCAGACTCGATATCCGGTGGAATCGGTAACGATAGCCTGCAAGGCGGACGCGGAGCCGATTTGCTATCGGGCAATGCAGGAGCAGATTTTCTGCTTGGAGAACGCGGTAATGATGTTATCTACGGCGGTAAAAACAACGATACGTTATTCGGTCAAGAAGGAGACGATTTCCTAGCAGGAAGTGCAGGAGTTGACAGTCTAATTGGCGGCGACGGTTCCGATGCTTTTGTCTTTAGTGTCGCTGATGCTGTAACCAATCCCGCTCTCGCCGATACGATCGCCGATTTCAGCGATGAAGAGGGCGATGTCATTGCTTTGACAGATGGATCGGGCAACGGCCTGACTGAAGCCGACATCACCCTGGAAGTCAATGGAACCGATACATTCATTCGGTTGAAAGCAGGTGGGGGGATATTGGCGCGGGTGCAGGGAGTCAGCCCTGGTAGCCTGAGTGGCTTATTCAGTACCGTTAAAGCAACGCTGGACGATACAGAACCGGGCGCTACAGCCTTGGGTTCGATACCGGGCGGAACAACCGTTCAGGGAGCAGTGGGCGATGAAGATTATGCCGACTTTTTCCAATTCCAAGTGGTGCAAACGAGCATCGTTAACTTTGGCTTGAGCGGCATGAGCGCCGATGCAGATCTGGCACTCTATCAGGATGCGAACGGAGATGGGGAATTGGGAGGAGATGAAATCATTTCTGCCTCCGATCGATCGGGCACGGCAAATGAAACCATCGAGAACATCACCTTAGATCCGGGTAAATATTTCCTTTCCGTAGAAGCCTATGAAGGGAACACCAACTACAGCCTGAGTTTAGCCGGTGTTGCCGGGACTGTAGCGGCTGATTTAGCGGGCGATCGACCCAGCACGGCACGCCTGCTGCCACCCGACGGCGAGGTGGAATTGCACGATTATGTCGGCGGGGCTGATGCAGTGGATACCTATCGCCTGGAAGTAAGAAATCCGGGGTATTTGGATATCTTTACCGATAACCAAAAGGCAGATGTAAATCTAACCCTGTGGAGCGATCGTAATAACAACAACCAGTTGGATGCGGATGAGATTGTCGGTCGGGGAACGAATGAAATCCAGGAGAATAGCATCGACCCCGGTACTTATTACGTCAATGTCACCGCCCCAGGGGCAGCAACACCCTACGAAATTTCTGCCATCTCCGCACCGGGCAGCCGGGTGGACATTGAAAGCTACGATCCGCTGTTTCCCGGCATCCCCGCGAGAGGCACCCTGACTCAAAACGATGACTTCGATCCCAACGATCTGGAAAACTACGCCGATCCCTATCTCCTGCCGGAACTGGGGGCTGGGTTAACGGTGACTGTGACTCAAGAATCGGATGATTTCGATGCCTATTTGACCGTGGTAGATTTGCTCACTGGCGAAGTGGTTGTTGAAAACAATGACATTAACACCAACGGCGGAGACTTCAACGCTCGGGTGAGTTTCACCACACAGCCGGGGGTTCAATATGTGGTGTTTGCCTCCAGTGTCGATGCTCCCGGCTTGGGTGACTATACTCTGAATGCGACGGTAACGGGAACGCCAGCGGCAAATGCAGCAGACAGTGCGAGTGCTGGCGAGCTGTTGCCGCCACCGGTCTTTCTCGAAAAGGGGGAGCGGGCTGATACCGGTCTCGAAAAAGATACGCTCCATCAATTGGTGTATGCCCCTCTAACGGGCGGTTTAGCCCAGCCGATTCAACTCCCCGCTCTGAACCAAGGACACTTCGGCAACTGCGCCTTTATTGCAGCCCTGGCGGCCACGTTCGGCAAGATCGAAGATCCCGGCCAAGCTGCCTCCAAGCAGAGTGTAATTCTCAACAATGCCATTACCAGCGATGGTAACAACTACACCCTCCAGTTCTACAACTACCTCACCGGCGAAGCGAAGAAGGTTACTACGGACAACCAGGTGGTGACTAAGAAAGAGGTCCTGTTTGGGGCGACGTGGGACAGTCAGCAATCCCTACAACCCAGCCAAGCGTCGGGGCAACCCATTTGGGCCTCCATTTTTGAACGTGCCTACGCCAAGTTCCGGGGTGAGGAGACCGGTCGCAATGGCTATGATGCGACTGGGAATGGCGATATACCGGGAATTGCCCTCAAACGGGTGACGGGTAAGGCGAGCGAAAATATTTTTTGGAATCCCTCCGAAGCCACTCCACAATATTTTTCGATCGAGTTTTCAGATGATGAGGGCGAAGAATATAAGCCATCAGGGACTGTGACGCCCGATCGCATCTTTCAACGAATTCAAGATACATTGAATGCGGGTCGCTATGTCGTGACTGGGACAGTCAAGGATGCCGAGCAGCAATCTGACAATGTGTTGGTTGGCGGTCATGCCTACAGCGTCCACAATGCCTATGTTGCCAATGGTGAGCAGATGATCCTACTGCGGAACCCCTGGGGAAAAGACAATAAAGTTGACGCAAAGGTACCGGAAGATCCAAGCTCTGACACTCAGGATGGATTTGTGGCTATCACCTTCGAGAGGTTTTTGCAGAATTTTAGTGGGGTGAGTCTGTCGAAGGAATAGTACCGATCGCTTTTTCACAACCTAACTGTTAAGCTGGAAAATATGTAAATTGGATCTCATTTCGTGAGACCCAATTTAGTATTGATGACAAGCAATTTTTGGCTGTGCTGCGATCTGCGAGTAAAATCTCAAATTAAAATCTAAAATCTAAAATCTCATCGAAAATCACTTTAATTCCCAATCCCCAATCCAAAATCTAAAATCTAAAATCTAAAATCGAATGCTACCTACCGATTTATTAAGTCACCGCCAAAACGGCGAATCAATAATTCCCTTACGCCTCAAGATAGATGCCAAAAACTTAGCAACAGCAACCGAAATTATCGATTGTTTTCAGGAGTCGATCGGCACTACTCAAGGCGAGCTCGATCGGCGCTTGCTAGAATTAGAAGGCGACAGCCCCGACTACCGCCTCAAACGCGGATTTGCCCACTTGCTAAAAGGCGGTTTCTGCACCTTTGAAGTTGTCAGCCCCTTGGAACCGCCAGCATTAAGACAGCAAGTTTTTGCCCTAGCAGCACAATCCGTTCCCAGCTATGAGTCCACCCAATTAACCTTAGAAAAATTAGCGATCGCACTCGGCGAAAGCTTAAATAGAGAAGTATTGCCCGAAGAAATAAGTAAAGGTTTATACGCCGATTTAAACGAAAACAAAATCTTCACCCAATTCGACGCCCCGACAGCAGAAGCCTTGCTGCACCGATACAACCTGTCGCAAGTTCAAGGCATATTTTACCGCGCCAGCCAAATCCAAATCAACGCCCACCGCAACGATCCGGGAGAATACAAACTGCTATTTCGCTATCTCAAACTCTTCCAATTAATGACCTACATTGAAGGCGATGCCGAACATGGATTTACCCTGACGATCGACGGACCGACAAGTTTATTTAAACCCAGCACTCGCTACGGTTTAGCCCTCGCCAAAATGCTGCCCGCACTGCTGCACGTTACCAAGTGGAGTATGCACTCAATCCTGCAAACCAAAGACCCTTATACTGGTGTTTTAAAAACAGGCAAATTCACGCTCAATTCCGAGTGCGGATTAGTCAGCCACTATCCCCCAGGAAAACCTTACGACAGTATGTTAGAAGAAGCATTTGCTAGCAGGTGGGATAAGTTAAAAAGCGACTGGAAACTCGAACGCGAAGTCGATCTCATTCCGATTCCCGGCAGCGTGATGATTCCCGACTTTCGGTTAGTGCATCCCGACGGAAGAGTATATTTATTAGAAATAGTCGGCTATTGGCGGCCGGAGTATTTGCAAAAGAAATTCGCCCAAGTGCGGAGATCGGAATGCGACAATCTAATCTTAGCAATTTCTGAGCGACTGAATTTAGAAAAAGCCGGAGTCAATGCCAAAGACGTGCCAGCAAAAGTAGTTTGGTTCAAAGATAAATTGCAGCCCAAATCCGTCCTAGAAGTCCTCGATTAACCAGCAAAAAACTCCCAACAAACCTCCACGCCACCCCTTCCCCATCTCTCCCCTTTCTCTGCGCCCTCTGCGGTAAAAAAAATAGATCCGTAGGTTGGGTGAAAGAATGAACTGCAAGATATCAACCTGCAAATAGCCCCCTCCCTCATCTCTCCCCCCTCTCTGCGCCCTCTGCGGTAAAAAAATTTAATTAAAAAATCAGCCGACAATTTCAGAGATATAATAATAAAGTCATCACTCTCGATCGCCCTCGAACAATGGCAGACAAAAATATCGTCGAAAAAATCAAAAAACTGCTAGCCCTCGCCACATCCTCCAATGAAAACGAATCAACTGCCGCAGCCGAAAAAGCTTCCCTACTGCTAGCCCAATACAATCTCAGCCTCGCCGACTTAGGCCCAAATCACCAAGAAGAAATCGACGAAACCGGAGTAGAAACCACATCCAAATTTGTCACTTGGAAAATGATACTGCTATCGGGAATTGCCGAAGCCAACGGTTGCAATGCCATGCGCAATAATTATACTGGCAGTATGTTTTTAGTAGGAACTTCGACAAATCTGATTGTTTGTCAACATCTTTATGAGTATTTAAGTTCCGCGATCGAACGCAGGGCAAAATACCGCAAAGGCAACGGTAGGGGACTGGCATATTTGAATGCTTTTCGAGTTGGCTGCGCGACAAGATTGAGACAAAGATTGCTGGAACAAAAAGAAGAAATGGAACGATCGGGAATTCCGGGAGAAGGAAATGCCGCAGCAACTCCAGGAATTGTAGTGCGATCGATGTTTGAGAAAAGCCAACAAGCAATTGCCGATTATTTAGCAAGTAAGGGTGCGAAAGTTAAAACGAGAAGCGGCGCTCAAATTAGCAGCGATGCGGGTTTTAATTCTGGGTATGAAGTGGGCGATCGAATTAGCTTGAGCAAGCAAGTGCAGTCGGAAAAAGAACAAAAACAGCTCAATGAATCTCTATAATTTTAACTACATCCTGTATCATCTAGATTGCTATAATCCTAATTATTGCGCGATCGCCACAATGTAATTGAATTAACAGCGAGATGGCTGCCGTCCAAGAAAATCGAGTATCTGCAGTTACAAAGAAATTAGCAGTTGAGTCTGTTTTAAGTTGAGATACTCGGTTGCAAGCGGTGGTGAAGATTCAATGCGATCGATCGAACTTTCTTTTTGAAACAATATTAAAAAAACCTGGAATATAGCCCAAACAAATCTAAAATGTTCAATTTGAGCATTTTGAGCAATAAAGAGGATGAAATACTGGTTTAAATGGCACGATCGAAACTAATTCGATCGCATTAAAACCTTAGAATTTCAGGATTCAGGGCAATGGCAAAAATCGGAATTTTTTACGGCAGTACATCTGGCGTCACGCAGGAAATCGCAGAGAAAATCCATGATTCAATAGGAGAAGATATCGCAGATATCTACAACATGGAAGAGGACTTTGACGATTATAACGACTTGTTGAAGTACGACTACTTACTTCTCGGTTGTTCGACTTGGGGGGCTGGAGAAGTACAGAATTACTGGCGGGAACCCCTGTTTGATATCGACATCGAAAAGCCGGATTTCTCCGGCAAAACTATTGCTGTTTTTGGTTCGGGAGATTGCACGTGCCACGGCAAGAATTTTGTTAGCGCCTTGGGAACACTCTACGATCGGTTCAATTCTTTAGGTGCAAAGATGGTAGGGGCTGTTTCCACGGAAGGATATTCCTTTGAAAAGTCTAACGCAGTTCGGGATGGTAAATTTGTTGGATTGCCACTTGACGAAGTTAATGAAAGCGACAAGACAGAGGAAAGGATTGCTGATTGGTTAGAGATGCTAAAAGCAGACTTTCCCCTTGAATAATGAGTTATGGCGGGATGTATAATAGGTTTTGATGCTGGCTGAATTCCTGCTTTGAGTTCAGCCAGGTTTAATTTTATAAATGAAAAATTTTTACTTAGATATCCTTTTATGACTCGGCGGTTGAAACCGCTTCTGGTCGCACAAAGTCCGCCTGCGCGGACTAAGAAAATAACGCTGAACTCTCGAATTTAAGATTGCTTATCTAGTGCAGTATTCTGCAACTTGCAAAGAGCTTTAAGGACTTGTAAAATCTGGATAGCAGGTTCACAATCCATTAAATTTAGTAATGGCATCAACTGAAAAGTAGGTAGATTTCCCGGCTGGATGTAAGCGAACTGATAGCGCGCTCCGTTTGTCACTAATCCCCAGATAGATGTTTGATTTCCCAAGTTTTTATAAGCATACGCGAGTAACTGAGGCAAGCCGGCTAATACATCGATCGCACTATTTTTAGTTTCGATTACTAAAATCCAGAAAGGTATATTTGTTGTTAGTGTATTTTTGTCGATGGCCAACAGATCTAAACGCCCTGTAATAGTTGCACCTTCATCTTCTATAGCAATATCGGCGATACCTTCTTCTAAAAACATCTTAATGGGCGATCGATAAAAACCAGCTAATCGCAGTAACGGGCCAACAGATACTAATTTGACTTGGCCTTCAGAAACTTTGCCATCTGTCAAATAACTATCAAAGTCGTCGCAGGTTTGTAGAAGTTCTTGTCGTTCAAATTCGGTTAAAGGTTCTAAGGATAATAGCGGAGTGAATGAGCCATTAGGCAATTTCTGGAATTTTAGCAGGCGGAGAACTTCACTGAGAGCTAGATTTTTAGCATTGAGAGCAGTCATGGCTTAAGAATATTGGGATACAATAAATTCTACTTCTTATTTTAGCTCGTGCAGTTTCAGAATCTTGCAAGCTATGTGCGATCGAGCAGCAATTTTTCTTTATTTTGCATAAAATGCCCTCAATCAATCAATTCCGCTTCTTCAAAAATTTGTCTAGTTGTCAACTCCAAACCAGGAAGTAAATCATCCACTATCGGCATATTATCCGTATAATTTTGACTCGAACCATCAGAAAAAAAGCTTCTAATTAAAATAGCTTCTGGATCTATAACCCAAACCCTCGGAACTCCAGCAACCAAATAATCTTTCGCTTTCTCTTCAAATTCCTCCATAGTTTGACCCGGAGAAATAATCTCAATTACCAGTTCGGGAATTGCCGGACAAGCTTCATTCCGCCGCCAACTTTTCGGCAGCCGTGCATAAGAAATATATGTTAAATCTGGAACAGGAACCCAATCTTTCCCCTGACGTTTTAACAAAATTGCCCACTCTGGAAGCACTCGCCCCTTCCCCCTACACCAAGCGCGAATCAGGCAACACAAAGCAAACTGTAAAGTTGAATGAAAATATTTTGGAGACACTTTAGGGACTGCTTGACCATCTACAAACTCATAATATACGTCTCCCTCAGGCAAAGCTAGAAATTCTTCTAAAGTGAGTTTGGTTCCGATGCTTACCATGATTCCTAACCCTGTTGCTATTAGTTAATATAGATATTATATGAAACTTTCCAATCCTCCCTTTCCTCTCTGCGCCCTCTGCGCCCTCTGCGGTTCAATCAAAAAACCTCATTTCCCCACCAACAAACATGAGGCGAACATCAAGCCCGCCCCACACTCTCTAAAAACTCCCAAACCATTCATTTCACCCAAGCCGGATGACTCATCAAAGCCGCAAACGGTTGCACGCCCCGCAACTGATTCGACAGCGGTAAATGCCCCCGTGGCGCGCTCAAATCCCAAATAAACTCCTGCGGGTAGCGCGTCCAATTATTCCCTTTTTTCCAGCCAATTAGCGGCCACAACTTATCCCAATTCTTGCCGCTACTCAACCAAATTTCCCGCTGCACCGAAAATCCGAATTTGCCTTCCGAATAAACTTGCCATAAAGTATTAATTGTTTGCAAATCTACCACCGACAAACTTTCAACTTCCGTAAAATACAGCCACTTTCTCTGCAGGGCCGTTCCCCCCGCCAATTCACAAAGCTTTTCCAAAGTCAAGCGATCGGCCTCTTGAAATTCCTGTAAAGTTAATAACTGTTGCAGCGGAGTATAATCGATATTGGAGGTCGATCGCAGCGGCACGACCCCAGTCGGAAAGTTCGATCGCAAAAACTCCGCGACCCTCCCAGAATTAGCACTATACAAAATTTGGTAAGCCTTACCTACTACCGCAGTCGGTTCCTGCGACTTGCGCTCTAATAAAAATTCCATCAATACATCCCAACCCGCATCTGCCACGTGCTGTTGCAGCAATTGCAGTTGAGTTTTTTCCGAACCCGACCGCAACTGAGAGCGAAGTTCGGCTGTATCGGCTGCCGAGTCTAAAGGAGAAGTAGAAATCGAGTCAGTCATGAGAAACAATTAGCTATCAGCTCTTAGCTGAAGCTCCGGTTTTCACCTATTGTACAACGGTACTGACTCCGATTCACTTCTTAGTTCTCAAGCGATCGCCTGCGAGGCCAGAATCGCCCGCCGCAGGCACTATCTTCGGGAATGGCAGCAATAGCAAATGGAGTTTACTGTATAACTTTTACGATCGATGCCATTTAAAAGAGTTTTTTTTGAGCTTAATCGTCCACGATCGAAACCCAGGCAGAGAAGGAAGGCGGAAAAAAGTTAATGTCATATTCCGAATCTTCCCACTCCTTGACCCACAGGGGGACAGTTCCGCGACAGGGAGTCGCCGAAAACGTGCGTCCTTTAACTTCGATCGCGTGAAATAGCTGTTTTAAAGTATCTCCCCGATCCAAAGCTTCGCTGAGGATGTCGTCCAACTCAGGATCGACCCGCTTGACCCGATTTTTTTCCTCATCCTTGTCCAGCCACAGAAGCTTCAAAGACTTCAAGTCCCTCGGACTGAGGATGCTCTTGTAATACACGCGCTTGAGGGTAGCTACGGGTTCCAAAGAACGTTCGATCCTGCGAATTTGCTGGACTCGCAGGTAGTGCCATTCCGCTAAACGTTTGCGTTCCGAAGGCGGGAGCACTCCCTTACCGTTGGCGTGTTTGTAGTCGTAGTTAACCAAACTGCAAGCCATATTTGCCAGCAGGTGAATTAACTGTTTCTCTTTAGGTGTTGCCTGACGCCGTTCCTGGGTTCTTGTCAATACCCGCTGTCTGCGAGTAGTTTCGAGAGTATTTTCCATTGGGTTTTTACGCGATGAAATATGATAAAGCCAGAGCCAAGCGACCCGAACATCAAATGGCAGGGAGGTTGAGGCATAGGAAGACTCCACTCGATGTCTTGTCCTACCTCTTCATTTTCCCACTCACCCCAGGATTTAGGTAGACTGATACCAGAATGGAGTTTTCTTCGCCTCCCGATGGGAGGCGGTTTTGACAACAAGATTTGACAACAACAACAGCGACAACAACTTCAGCGCAAATTATTTCCGACCTTTACCGGTCTTGACCTCTTCTTGTTCCCCATCCTCATTCGTTCCAGTGTAGTTGAAGTCGGGAAGGCTCTCTGAGACGGTTAAACTGTTTGCTGCTTTGTGCTGTGGGGCGATCGCAGTGGCGCTGGTTGTGCCTAGATGGAAAAAGCTAATGCCAGCCGAGGCAATTACCCCTAAAACAAAGATGGTTTTTTTCATGTTAGATGACCCTGATTTGCGTAGATAGACACTTTTCGGCAAATCCAATCTATCAGAAGTGGGTCGATGCAATAGCCCACTTGTGTTCTAAAGAATCTGCCTGCAATAATCAATTCATACAGGCACACCCTGAGCGACCAGAAACGCCGGAAGTGACGTGTTAGTAGTGTCCACGATCTTCCACCAATCCCAATTTTTTGGGTAGTGGAGCTATAGCCATCAGGGCTTTCATCTATCAGGGAGTTATGCCATCAGGGTGCTAATCCATCGGGTAGTTAATTCATCAGGGCGCATCTTTTACCAGCATGGAATTCCATGCCATCTAAACAAACAAAAAACGCAGATTAACGATATCTCCCACTCAAGCAGCCCTCAGCAAAAGCTGGGGTTTTTTATTGGCACCTTTTATTGGCACTGGTGGCTGAGCTTTGACCTGAAAATACAGGGGTGACAAAGCCAGCATTCAGCAGCCACAAGCCATATGGAATCAGGAATATATCAAAAAAACAGTTAATCTGTTGCACCTCCTAACAGCAGAATATTTGACGCTGGCGGTCTAGGCGATCGCCAGGTCGTCTGGCCACATCATACCACTGTGTGAAATTTAAAGGAGTATTGTAAAATAATGTAAACAAAATTGCCTTTTGGCAGTACGATCGAGTTTAGTAAAACTTAATATAATTTATGTAAATAAGTGTAAAGAACTAGATAAGAGAGGCAGAATTATTCTTTCGTAGATTTTAGCTGTGCAAAGATACAGTAAAGATACGGAGAGAGCGAACTGGTTGAGAGAAAATAAAGAAACAACTACAGAAATTTTCAAGCTTAGATTAAGCTGACTAAATACAGTTTGCAGCCGAGCGATCGCACAGGATAGAGGTGTAGCAAGTAGATGAATCCGCAGGTGACAGCAGAAGTTAATTCAACCTACCAATATCTAATCGGCGGCTGTCTGCCCGCCGATGCCCCCACCTACGTCAGACGGCGGGCCGACAGCGAACTCTACGAAGGGCTAAAAGCAGGACACTTCTGCTACGTGTTAAGTTCGCCGCAAATGGGAAAGTCTAGTTTGCTGCTGCAAACTGCCTGCAGGCTGCAAGCAGAAGGCACCGCTTGCGCTGTTGTTGACTTGAAAAGCCTCAGCAGTCCCGACATTCTCCCCCAAAAATGGTATGCGGGAATCATGTACCGCATCGCCAGCAGCTTGCAGCTTACCAACAGGTTTAATGCCCTCAAGTGGTGGAACGATCGCGAACTGCTGTCGCCGATACAGCGATTAGAGATATTTATCGAAAGAGTCTTGCTCAGATCTCTCCAGCAAAATTTGGTAATTTTTATTGATGAAATTGACAGCATCCTCAACTTAAACTTTAGCACTAGCGATTTTTTTGCTTTCATCCGGGCTTGTTACGAAAAACGGGTCCAGAGACCGGAATACCAGCGCCTGACTTTTGCCGTTTTGGGAGTAGCTGCCCCCTCCGAATTGATGCGAAATCAAAACAGCGTCCCTTTAAATATCGGGCGGCCGGTTAATTTAACCAGATTGCAACTGCACGAAAGTTTGCCGCTAGCAAAAGGGTTAGCGCTCAAAGCTTTTCGCCCCCAAAAAGTGCTTCAAGAAATATTAGCTTGGACGGGGGGGCAACCATTTCTGACGCACAAAATTTGTCATTTGGTACTCGAATACGGGTCTTTTATTGGCAGAAATAATGAAGCCCAGCAAGTAGAACAACTAATAAAAAATCGAATTATCAAACATTGGGAAGAACGAGATTTGCCGGCGCATTTGAGAAGGATTCGCGATCGGCTGCTGTGTTCCCGCTGCGACCCCAGCAGGCTGCTAGCCCTTTACCAACAAGTTTTGCAGCATTCCGACTCAGAAAAATCCGAAGGGATTGGCGGAGTACCAGCAGATTACTCTCCCGAACAAATGGAACTGTTGCTGTCAGGAATAGTTATTAAATATCAGAGTAAGTTAATAGTTGCCAACCGCATTTACGAGTCAGTTTTCAATCAGTTCTGGGTGGAGAAAGAATTGGGAAATCTGGCTCCTTACCGGGAAGCCCTGGCAGCGTGGCTGGCTGCCAATCGCGAAGATGAATCGCTGTTATTAACCGGTGACAGTTTGCAGGAAGCTTTGGAATGGGCGGCGGATAAAAAATTAAGTCAAGAACACTACTGGTTTTTGAATCTCGATCGAGCTTTTGCAGAAAAGTCGGAGTTGACTGCAGCACGAGTTGCAGAAACTAGCGCCGATACCCATGCAGACAGCAGCATTCTCAGCTTGCCTCTCTCGGAAAATTTTGCAACTACCAGCGACGAGCAAAAACTGTACGATCACATTGTTTCCTGCGTGCAAACAATGGCACCAAATCAAGTAATCGATCGCTTACGGCAGCTATTTATCGACGGTATGGGTTATCCCGATCGCGATATTGAAGCAGCCCTGTATAATATTGTCTCTGTAAAAAACTTCGATCGCGAGTTTAAATATATCATCCACCGCTGCTGCTACATCCCGATCAACCGCTGGCAGTTGCACTCGCAGCACAAATATGCGATCTCTAATTTGATCGCTTTATTCAAGCAGACTTCGCCGCGTTTTGGAACGGAGTTTTACATCGTCAAGCGCTTGCAAGAGCAAATAGCTGCATTTACTAAAAGCGCCGAATTTACCACTCTAGAGCGTTTGGTAAAAGCCGTAGAAAAAGAACCAGCACCGCAGAAGGAAGAGATTAATTCCGCCTTGGGCGAATTAATTGGCAGGTATCCTTATTTGTACGGACACTCCCTGCTGAGCAAGGATAGCATAGACGAAGACCAGAAAACGATTAAAATCCTGCAAGCTCAAAGACAAAAGCAATTTGAAACTGATTTGTCTCAATATTTAAATTTTTTAGCAGTTAAACAAGAAGATACGCCAACAAAAATTATCGTACCGACTAAAAATCCCACGCTTTTGAACGATGATGAACTGCATTTAGCAGTCAGGGAATTTGCAGGTAAAGTAGCGGGCGATCGCACTCACAAAGAATTGGCTCAATTTTTTTTGAGAGATGTCAGACAAACTCCTTCTTACAAGGCGTTTAAAGTGGAGTTATACGAATATTTATTATCGGCGATCGAGCCGGAATACGGCGGGCGTCAATTTAACGATCGCCTGTACAAGCAGATCAAAAATATATTACCAGAAAATGACTCTGTAAAGTTAAATAATTTATTGTTAGTTAGGACTTGCCACCAACTGTTTAACTTCTTAGTAGTAGAAAATCCCGAGCGTCCCAGCCACTATGTTTTTTATGACTTAGTGCACAACCTCGGTCCCAGCCGGACAATGGCTTTGCTGCTAAAACTCGTACTGCTGTCCCGCAAAGTTAAACCGGAGTTAGAAAAGCGATTTTCTATTTTGTTCAATCACTATGAAGGTAAATCTGCCGATGAAATTATGTGGTTTATCAAATCATTAGAAAACTTAAATGTGGCTATGACTGTCAATTTTAGCAATGCGGATTTATCATTAATTAAACAGCAGATTATGATGGAATAAATAGTTGACAGTTGACAGTTGACAGTTGACAGTTGGTAATTCTCCCCCTCTCACCCTCTCCTCCTCTTCTAGTTACAACAAAGCGAAAGATTTTCGCAAACAACCCGGTTGCGGTGCCAGTCCTATGAAATTATAAGTTAAACTATTATTGTCCCTCGCTCGACCCCCGGCAACTGCACAACAATACTGACCTTTGCCAGCCAACCGATCGAATTTAAATTGCAAGCATTGTTAATAATTCTTAGCGATCGCATACACAAAAGTTAGCATTAATTTTAAAATACTTCACACGATCGCCTGCAGATATTAGTTAAGCTCTAGAAGAGGCAGCAACAGGTTTGGAGGCAATAAATTTATGACAGCTATTACATCAAAAGTAGAATCCACCGGACATCGCTGGCAAGCAATTGTCATGGTTGCCTTAATTTTCTGGCTCAGCGGCAGCCTGATTTTGGATTTGGTAATTATGCCCAGCCTGTACGTTGCGGGAATGACAAGTTCTTCGGGATTTGCAGCAGCAGGAAATTTAATGTTCTGGGGATTCAACCGCATTGAGTTACTCTGCGCGGCTTCGGCTGCGACAGGTTTGATGGTATCGAGCAATTTGGCCGGTGGGTTAAGCAAGCGCAGCCGCACAGCAATTTTACTATCTTTAATTCTTTTGGCGATCGCTCTGATTGACACCTACGCCCTGACGCCCCAAATGAGCGCCCTGGGAATTCAGCTAAATCTGTTCGAGCCTGCTGCTGAAGTGCCAAGCGAGATGAATCTGCTGCACCAAGGCTATTTTGCTTTGGAAGCGCTGAAGCTGGCTGTCGGCGGCACTCTGCTTAGCTGGTGCTACCGGAATCAAGGCTGAAGGCAGCCAAAAACGAAAAGACTCAGAAGTTAATGCAGAAAATTAAAGCAGCAGGCAATTGCCTGCTGCTAAATTTTTAGATTTTAGGATGTATGGCCCTCGAATAACCGCCAATGACAGCGAAAACTTCGGCAGCGAGACACCCTAATATCTGCGCAGGCAATATCTGCAGGCTGCGGGCTGCATTGCCATCATCAAGCCTTCTTTGAGCTGAGCGCGAAAATTTTAGCACCGACGCACCATAGCATCTGTAGGATGTAGCATCTGTAGGATATTGACAAGCGCCATGCACCGGACTTAAAATCCGCCGTTCCGCTTTGTACCGCCGCGAGAGGGACCTTCTTTCGGCTTAGCTTTATTTACCCGCAACTGACGGCCCATCCAGTCTGCACCGTCTAATTCGGCAATTGCAGCATCTTCTTGGGCATCCTCAGTCATGTCAACAAAAGCAAAGCCCCGCATCCGACCGGTTTCCCTGTCGGTGGGCAGAACAACTCGGCTCACTGTGCCGTACTCTGAAAATACGGCTTTTAGGTCTTCTTCAGTGGCGCGGTAAGACAGATTTCCAACGTAAATGGTCATATGGCTGCTTCGTAAAATTCACCCAAACTTGACTAAAGTTATCTTTAATCGCTGTTCGGCATTTGCTTCCTGCGCTGTTGGGTGGTCGGCCATCCCAAGATAAGCAGGCTATCCCCCTGGCTGCCGAGGGTTCCCAATTTAAATACTTTAAATTGGCATTTAAGTTGCGATCGATCGAGCTACCACAAACAGGCACTAATCTGGACAAGAAATCAAGGTTTTCCCGTCAGCTCAGACGTTGCGAGTAAAGCTGCTATACAAAACATCGACTGTGGCTTACAAAGTAGAAAACTTTTATCTTTGGTTTTCGGAATGCTCAGAAACTTGACGTACTCCCCTGACTAAAAGTCGAAGGGATTCTTAAAGGTTGCATGAAGGCGGGTTGAAACCGTGCTTTCATGCTTTTTTCTTCCTGTCTCTTTGGCTCTTAACTAGACGCTTGACCGATGTCTTGCGTCCCCGTCAGACCGCCGACCCAGGCAACTTAAGTTGTTCTCAACGATGCGTCTCACCGCAGAGTTTGGAAAGAGGCGACCCTGGTGGGTGCGTTTCTACCCTCGGAATCCAGTTATGGATATCCTGTATGGCTCGCCAGCCCTACCTCTGATTATTTCAATATACACATAGCATAAATTTACCCCTCTGTCAACTTTGCCGATCGTTCCGACTGTCTCAGAGGCAGCATCTGTATCATGTAGGTTTAGGTAGGGTGCGCCCGCAGGGCGCACCTTACTCTATCGAAAGCCTTTGAAAAGTCCTCAGTCGATCGAAATTGACTGAGGTCCGCTGCTTTTACCGTTGCTGTCTTCGGCTGCCGGAGGAGTGTAAGTTGAGCCGGTTTGGTCGTCAATCCAGCTTCTAATCGGATCTTCGTTAAGGTTGAGTCTCAGCAGTCCCGAAAAAAATCCGCCCGTAAAGGCTATCGGCTGTTGGATCAATTCTTTGACCACGGGGATGAGTTCGTCGAGGAACATTCAAAAGTCTCCTGTTGCTGCTGGGGATTCTATTTACCAATATACAAAAATATACAATTCGCTGCGGAATAGCGGAGGAAATAGCCGATCGACCATTTCCCCGATCGCGCTAAAATGCGGATCGATTTACCGAACAAATTTATGTGCCGTTTGCTGGGCTACCTCGGGCAGCCGATATTACTCGATTCTATTCTGTACAAGCCCGATCGCTCGTTAATCGTCCAAAGTTATGAGCCTCGCGAAATGACTTCAGGCGTAGTGAATGCTGACGGTTTTGGCATCGGTTGGTATCACTCCGATCGAGATACTGACCCGTTTACTTACAAAAATACTCTGCCAATTTGGAACGATACCAACTTGCCACATCTAGGCCGATATGTTGAGTCTGGATGTGTTGTGGGATACATCCGCAGCGCAACGGCAGGACAAGCTTTAGATTTTAGCAACTGTCAGCCCTTCGGATACCAGCGCCTGCTGTTCGTACACAACGGTTTCATTCAAAATTTTCGGAAAACTCTTTACAGACCGATGCGCGGCCAACTGAGCGATACTGTCTATCAGTTAGTTAAAGGTACTACCGATTCCGAGCATATTTTCGGTTTGTTTGTCAATGAATTGACGGCAGCAAATCTGACGTTAGAAACTGCTTTGCGAAATTCCCTCAAGACTTTGGTAGAACTAGCAAAAATCCATCAAGTAGAATTTTCAGCTAATATCATTATCAGCGACGGACAGCAGTTAGTAGCCTCTCGCTTTGCTTGGCAAACAACTCCTCCTTCTCTTTATTGGCTGCGAGACGATTTAAATTTCCCAAAATCTGTCATGATTGCTTCTGAACCTTTATTTGATAGCAACTGGCACGAGTGTCCGGTGCAAAGTATTATCAGTGCGGGAGGAGACGGTGAGATCCGGATCGATTCAATCTTGTAGAGAGGCAATTTATCGCGATTTGCAACAGTGCAGGCGCGGCACTTTCAAGTTATTTTCAGGAGTTGAGGGCGATATTTTCTGCCGCCAAGCTCATCCAGATTTCAGTCCTGTTGGCTGGCATTTAGGTCACATTGCTTATACTGAAGATTTGTGGTTGTTGCAGCGCTGCGCTGGAGAAAAGCCAGTGTTTCCTGAGTACCATAGACTGTTTGCTGCTGATATTTTGCCGAAGCAAGAACGGGTGCATCTGCCAACAGTAGCAGAAGTTGAATGCTATCTGGATGCGGTGAGAAAAAGGGTGTTAAATTATTTGGAAATAGCGCCGATCGACCGTCAAGAACGCTTGTGGCGCTTTATCATTCAACACGAAAGCCAACACTGCGAAACGGTGGCTTTTGTATTGCAAATGCAAGAGGAAGGAAGAAGGAAGAAGGAAGAAGGAAGAAGGAAGAGGGAGGAAGGAAGAGGGAGGAAGGAAGAAGGAAGAAGGAAGAGGGAGGAAGGAAGAGGGAAGAGGGAAGAGGGAATATTAATTACTGATTGCCAATTACCAATTACCGATTACCAATTACCGATTACCAATTACCGATTACCAATTACCAATTACCGATTACCGATTACCAATTACCAATTACCAATTACCGAAAAAATTGAAATTGGGGCGGGGGAATTTTATATGGGAAGCGATGCAGTTGAGGCGTTGGATAACGAGCGATCGCGCCACTTAAGCTACTTAGAAACATATTCGATCGACCGCTATCCAGTTACCTGCAGCCAATACGGAAATTTTATGGCATCAGGCGGCTATCAAAACCCCGATTGGTGGTCGAAAGCAGGCTGGAAATGGCTGCAATCTAATCCGGTCGATAGACCGCTTTATTGGTCGGAAAATCCAGCTTTTGACAATTGCCCTGTTTGCGGTGTTAGTTGGTACGAAGCCGAAGCCTACTGCAACTTTGCAGGCAAGCGTTTGCCCACTGAATCCGAATGGGAAAAAGCAGCAACTTGGGATGCCAAAACTCAAACTCAGCGTACCTATCCTTGGGGAGAAGAACAGCCAAATTCCCGGCTGTGCAATCACGGCAATTATATTGCTAATACCTCGCCAGTCGATGCTTTTCCAAAAGGAGCAAGTGCAGCCGGTTGCTGCGATATGTTGGGCAATGTTTGGGAATGGACGGCTTCGTGGTTTGAGGGTTATCCGGGATTTGAAAGCTATCCTTACACCGGATATTCTCAAGTTTATTTTGATGGCGAACACCGAGTATTAAAAGGCGGCAGTTGGGCAACTCCTTCCTGGACGCTGCGATCGAGCTTTCGCAATTGGTACTATCCGGGCGTGCGACAAATTCTCGCAGGTTTTCGCTGTGCTCGATAATTTTGTGAGTTGTCAAACAAGTTTTTTCGGTGTTCGATCGCTGGAGGTTTGCTGTTTGTTCCAGTCGTCTGTTAGTAGTCCTGAAAATCCCCAGTCTTCCTCTGCAATTTCTTGGATGACGATATGCGTATGTTCTGGTTTTTTGCCAAGAATGCGTACCAGTGAGTCAGTCACTTCTTTGACAAGTTGAGCTTTCTGCTCTCGGGTGGCACCTTGCGTAATCTGAATGTTGACGTATGGCATTATGCTTTTTTGAATCTCAAGAGTCAAAACAAACTGACCAATATTTTACCAGCCTCCTGCTCTGTAATGGTTAAACTGACAATTGATAATTTATAATTTTCAATTTAGAGATCTATCGCCCTCTGGTGAGACAATATATAACGGTGAGTCGCAGAAAAAATCTGGCTTGAGAGTGTTATCTAAAAAAGCCGATGCGTGCTATACCAAATTTGTGCATCTTCAAATTATTTTATGAAATCCCCAAAACTTTCCGACAGGACAAACTCAGGCTCAATTGTAGAAAATCGGCTGCATTTAGAGCGGCTGGTGAGTGCCGCAGCACCGACACCGACAGAAATAAATGCGGGTAGTGATGTAGTTAGCGGATTGACTCAAAATCCCAAATCCTTGCCTCCAAAGTATTTCTACGACGATCGCGGATCGACACTATTTGAGTTGATTTGTCAGTTGCCGGAATATTATCTGACACGCACGGAGACGGCGATTTTGCAAGAGAGTGCGGGGGCGATCGCGCGTTTGACGGGCCCGTGCGAAATCGTCGAATTAGGCAGTGGCAGTTCCACAAAAACCCGGATTCTCCTTGATGCTTACAGCCAACTCGAATATCCCCTGAATTACGTGCCGATCGATATCAGTCCTACAATCTTAGAAAACAGCGCTTGTCAACTTTTAGCCGATTATCCGTCGCTCCAAATTCACGGAATTGTCAGCACTTACGAGTTGGCCTTAGCCAAAATGGCTCCCCCACAGTTGCCAACTCGAATGCTGTGCTTTTTGGGCAGTACCTTAGGCAATCTTAACCCTCAAGAATGCGATGTATTCTTTTCGCAAATTGTCGGAGCACTGCGGTCGGGAGAGTATTTTTTACTTGGCATAGATCTGGACAAATCTCACGAGATTTTAGAGCCTGCCTATGACGACTCTCAAGGAGTAACTGCTGCATTCAACTTGAATATGCTGCGACATTTGAACCGGAAGTTTGAGGGAAATTTTGATTTAACGCAGTTCGAGCATCTGGCATTTTACGATCGCGAGGAATGTCAAATTGAAATGCACTTGAAAAGCAAGAAAGCGCAAACAGTAAACTTGCGATCGCTCGATTTAACAGTGGAATTTGCGGCGGGAGAAACTATCAGAAGCGAAATTTCACGCAAGTTCAATCTCGATGCTGTGCGGGCGGATCTTTCGCGTCGCGGTTTAATGCCGGTGCAAGTTTGGACCGATCCAAATCAGTGGTTTGGTTTAATTTTGTGCCAGCTATCTGCCAACAAGGACTAAAGTTTTTACTACAAACAGGTTTTATTGTTTGTAGCGAGGACTTCAGCAGGTAATATCAATCCGGTAACACCGGAATGACATAGAGGACACGGCACTGCCGTGTCCGGGAGATGAGCAATATTAATAATTCCGATGCTACCGGATATAAGGAATTTAGTTCTTACCAAAAAGCAGGGTTTTATTGTTCGTAGTGAGGACTGGAATTTAAAATCTAAAATCTAAAATCTAAAATCTAAAATGGCGACAATTCCCCATTAACAAATCGGCTTCTGTCCCGGTTTTACAGCGTGAATGTACTCGCTGCCCGATGCCGGCCAGCCTCGCTTGTAATAAGCCTCCTCCGGCTGCCCCCAACCCAATTGCAACAAAATTTCCAAAAAATCCGACTTTTCCCACTTCCACAGACTTGCCCATTCCGTGCGCCTGTCTATCGCCTCTAAATCCGTGGGTTCGATCGAGCGAAAATCCTTGCCGCTGTTCACGCTTAAATATAAATCCATACCCTCCGTTACTTGCTGCCAAAATTCCACCATAGAAGCCTTTGCTGCCTTCAAGGTTATCAGATCGATCGGTAAAGCTATTAATTGGTCGGCGGCGGCGGGATAGCGGAGAGTATAGCCTTTAACAGTAATTTCCCGCCACACAATCCCAGACACTTGATGTTCCCGTTGGTATTCGTGAACGGCAGCCTTAAAATTTTGATAAGCAGTGAACTTTTGGACGCCATCCGATGTCAGGAAACCATCAATCACTGGATTGCCGGTAGAAGGCGCTGCAGTCAAGTTGAGCCGCCGCCCGTGCAAGCAGGCTTGGCGTTCTTCTTCGAGGATTTTTATGAGTTCCGCCGTGCTGTAGACCTTTGACATTGGTTTATTGAAGCAAAATCAAAATAGTAGCTGGTATAGCAGAAGGAAGAAAGCTTTAGTTATCTAACAGAGAAGGAAGAAGGATGTTTTCTAGACTAATTTTCGGTAAAGATTGTTTGATTTTTCAGAACTATATTTGTTTTTCTGTTATTTTAACTGTTCTGCTGAGCGAATTCTTGTTTGATACCTGCCGGATTTGAGACTTGACTGGGGAAATACTGTGCCTTGGCGGGGGCTGTTGCCAAAAACGTTGCCAAAAACAAAGCCCCCTCGCTGGAGGGGGCTAAACTGACTTAGAAATTTGGTCGCTGCATTCAGCAGACCGATCGAGCCTGATTCAAAAAAGCAGAATCCGCACCTGCTTCAATTTCCGAAACTCAAATTTTTCCTTTCCAAGCTGTGTTTCAAAGCTTAGTAGCGACGCGAAGAGCGATTGTTGTCGCCCCAGCCACCGCCCGAAGAGCGTTTGTTGTTGTTTTCGCGAGGCTTAGCTTTGTTGACTTTCAGGTCGCGACCCATCCACTCAGCACCATCTAAGGCGGCAATCGCAGCAGCTTCTTCAGCTTCGCTTGCCATTTCTACGAAAGCAAAACCCCGCATCCTGCCTGTTTCGCGATCCACTGGCACCTGGACGCGGCTTACAGTACCGTACTCGGCAAATACTTCGTTGAGGTCGTCTGATGTGACCTCATAAGAAAGATTACCCACGTAAATCGACATAAAATCTCCAGAATCATTAGGGTGCAGAGAGTTAGATTCGGAGACACGCTTGTAAATTAACACCAACAAACTACGCAACCGAATTTAAATCTTGAGCCTTCAGTATAACATAAACCGAGTACAATCAGCTATTGGCCGCCAAAATTTTAAGCTTTGGAGGGAGGCGGGGGAGTTGCTGTCAAAGTATTGACCGAGAAAGTGGGTGCAAGCCCCTTCTTCAGTGGACGGCTTTAATTTTTCACGATTCTGTCAGCAATGTCTAATATCATAGAACAATGAAAGCAAGGTATCAGTACAGATTCTATCCAACCATTACTTCTCCAGCGGGTTTTAGCTCCAGCTTCATCACCACTTAAAGATGCGACTGCTGTTAATACTACTCGTTGGAAACTTTACAGAAGGCTTCAATCTACAGACTTGCCTGTAGAAATAGGTTCTGGTGGTCGGACAAAGTTTAATCGCCAAACCAGAGGGATGGAGAAGCAACACTGGACAGATGCCGCTTTGTTCGATGTCGTTTATCAGATGAAAATACCGCAAACTTAGGCATAGTCTCGTTCATCTTGAAGACGGGCATACAAAATTTTATTCTTCCACCCGATAACCCAATTCGGCCAAGCGAGTGCGGGACTGCCGCCATTTCGGCTGCACCTTGACAAATAATTCCAAATATACTTTGCCTTCAATTAACTTTTGAATTTGTTCGCGGGCGGCACTGCCGATCGACTTGAGCATACTCCCGCTTTTACCGATTAAAATGCCTTTTTGAGAATCTCGTTCGACGTGAATTGTTGCGAGAATGCGGGTAATTTTCGGTTCTTCTTCTACCAAATCGATCGCAATCGCTACTGAATGCGGCACTTCTTCCCGCGTTAGCAGCAAAATCTGTTCCCGAATCAATTCCCCCATAATAAAGCGTTCCGGTTGGTCTGTTACTAAATCCGGCGGGTAATAATAAGGCCCTTCCTGCAAATTATCGACTAATAACTGTTGCAGCGATGGCACTCCCTCGCCAGTTAAAGCCGAAAATTTGATAATCGGCCACTGAGGGCTGACAATTTCTGCGTAAGAGCGGTCGATCGCCCCGCGATCGGTTGGTTGTTCGTCCAGTTTGTTCGCTCCCAAAATCACCGGAATTTCGACATTTCTGAGCAAATCTACTATATACCGATCGCCCCCTCCCGCCACCACCGAGCCGTCAACGACAAACAGCACTACATCTACCGATCGAATCGCTATTTGAGCGTTTTGCAACAAAACTTTACCCAATTGGTGGTGGGGCTTGTGAATTCCCGGAGTATCGACAAAATAATTTGCGCCTCCGGTGCCGTCAGAATTCCCCGCAGCCTGTTGCGAGTCGTCTGAGCTACCGGTGAAGTAATGGCAATTTTCTGTCCCACCAACCGATTCATCAGCGTTGACTTGCCGACGTTGGGGCGTCCCACAATCCCCACAAAGCCCGATTTGTATCCCGCCGGAGCAGCAGGAACACTCATAATTTCCGATACGTCAAAAATTTTGCTATCTTCCACTAAAACCACCAATTTTCAAGCTCCTTCCCCATCTATTGTCGCTTTAAAAGACTCAAACGCCAATCGATCGCTACCTCAGGTATAGCTGATAACACTCAAACCTTTACCCGCCCGCCAACGAGAGTTACAAGCTAACTCAGGTTCCAGAAAGCTTGATATCTGAGACAAAATTTGATAGAGTTCCGAATGATACCGATCGAAAATGAATTTAGCTGGTAAAACTGATTGCCCAATACTGTAACAAGTTCAGCTAAATCTCCCGATTAACTGCAACTGTTTTACAGCCGATCGGAAAAATCAGTTTTAACATTTTTGAAGGTATCTGCTAGCTAATAAGTTAGGTGAGTTAAATTGAATCTCAAAAGCTCAGAACCGTCAGGTAGTTTCTTAACTGAATAACTTGTGGTTTGAGCAGACCTAATTAGTGCTAATCCCATAAAGCTGAGGAGATGAATCGGATGAAATCGTCAAAAATATTTTGGACTTGCTGCACAGTTTTAGTAGCAAGTTTGCCCGTTCCGGGCTTCGCTCAAAGTACACCATCAAGCCCTGAAGCAGGAATTGACTACAAGGGAGGCTCGATGAAGTACCAGATACTACCGGGCAAAATCCGCGAGAGAACTTTACCTAGAGCCTTCGACTTTCCAATTATTACCAGGGTTGCTACCGATACCAGCATTACCAGCGACCACTTAATTACCGAGCAATTCCGCCCGCCTGCAGTTCCCCAAGGACTGACAGCAGATGATGTACCCCGGATCAGGTCAGAATATACCAGAGCGCTCACAGCGTGGTCGGAATCAATCAAAGAATGCTTGGGCAAACAACCGCGCTTGCTCAGAGTTAGCACGGGAAATCCCATTCAAATTAACGGCAGAGTAGGCACGATCGTCAGAAATGCAAATAACCGTGCTGTTTGCAAGTAATATCCACTCCAACTAATCGGCAACACTAAAAAGAGCAATAGCAAAACTATTGCTCTTTTTAAGATTAAAACTATACTCAAAACTCGCACGCTCAAAAGTTTCTCCTTTGCGAAACCGTGCAAAATTCATTATCGTTTAGCAGAATTTCGCCGTAGTCAGGAATCCAAGCCAACCATTTGTCCTCCGCACACTGACATAACAGCCACGCTTCATCAAAGCTGAATGCGGTTGGCGGATCGAACAATTTGACCCAGGTAGAAGGTGCATATTTGGGCGCTCGATCGGGCGATCGATCGCCCAATTTTTCCCAGGCTCGATCTCTCGCCGCGCTTGTCTGCGTCGGTTGCGGTTCCCATGTACGGACTTCGGATTGCAGTTTCATAAATAACTCCTTTCGAGCCGAGACCTGCACTCCTGGCGGGGTTTCCACGACGCAGCGTGCAGGCGCATATAATTTATTCTGTACTTTATAATACAGAATTCTGATTGTAAAAGTGCATTGCTGCAGCAAAACTTTACAGGCGAGAGAAAAAATTGGCTCGATCTAGCCCCGGAAGCATCAAAACCAAAGACACCGGGTTGTTCGCCTATATTCAAGGCTAGGAGGGAGTAAGAAATTTACAAATGATTTACGATCGCTATATCAACTATCAACTCTCAACTCTCAACTGTTTATGAACGCCACAACAAAATCGCACTGGAAAACACTAGACCGCATAGTTGAAATTAACTCTCATTGGGTAAAACTAATCGCCGAACATCTCGAAAATACCGAAGGTCAAATCCTCGAATATTGGCGGGTAGAAAGGGCAGATTCCGTAATAGTTTTGACAGTGCAAGACAACAAATTCTTGTTTCCCGTACCGATGTATCGCCCCGGAATTGGAGAGACAACCCTCGATTTCCCCGGAGGTCGAGTTCCGGCGGGAGAGACTGCTGCAGCAGCAGTTCCGGGTATAATCAAAAAGGAATTAGGAGTGACAGAAGATGCGATCGCCCGAATCCAGCCGATCGATGAGATCGGATGGGCAATTAATAGCTCGTTTTCCAATCAAAAACTCTACGGTTTTGTCGCCCAATTGCAGCCCACAGCCGCGGTAAATCCAGAACTTATCGGCGCTAAATACCCGACAACACCAGAAGGAATTAGCGAATTGCTAAAAAAATTAACTTGCCTCCAATGTCGATCTTTGTTGTTAGAATTGCTCGCTCGTAACTACAGGTTTTAAATTTGAAATTTAAAGATATCATTGTACTTCACTTACATGAAAAGTGCTGTATTTACCGACACTAACAATTTGCAATTGCTGAAAACCACTAACCCCTGCGAAATTACTCATGACTGCCAACAGTGAAATTGCCGTTCAATGCTTCGATGTTACATATCGCCTCAACCGCCGCAATCTAGCAGAAAAATTGAATTTCCAAGTCAGGCGAGGAGAAGTTTTAGTATTGCTAGGACGGAGTGGCAGCGGTAAAACAACTACCATGAAATTGATTAACAATCTGCTGACACCCACCAGCGGCGAAATTACCGTCACGGGCAAACTAACAACTGAGTGGAACCCAATCCAATTACGGCGAAAAATCGGCTATGTAATTCAAGAAATTGGTTTGTTTCCCCATTTCACAGTCGAGCAAAATATTGCTTTAGTCCCGAAATTAGAAGGCTGGGAGAACTCGCGCATTCAATCCCGCGTCCGCAAACTGTTAGAATTAGTCAACCTCAACCCCGAACATTTCGCTAAACGCTACCCCCGTGAATTATCCGGCGGACAGCGGCAGCGCGTGGGGGTTGCCAGAGCGCTTGCAGCCGATCCTCCGCTGCTGTTAATGGACGAACCTTTTGGTGCTTTAGATCCAATTACTCGTTTAGAATTGCAGCGGGAATTCTCTCAATTGCAGCAGCAGCTAGGCAAGACTGTTATCTTGGTAACTCACGACATTCAAGAAGCGTTTTTCTTAGCTTCTAGAATTGGTTTGATGGCAGAAGGAAGGTTGGTAGAATTGGCTTCGCCCGCTGAATTTGTCAAATCCCAACACCCAGAGGCTCGCGCATTCCTTGAATGCTTGCAGTTACCTAAAAGCAGTCATTAGTGCGAACTCCGATGCTCTCGAAGCAGAAGCTATCAGTGCCGCGAATCAGATTCTCTATTTTTGATTGTCTAATGATGCAATTTATAAATCGATACGGTGCTGAAATAATTCAGCGTTCGATCGAACACTTATACTTAGTAACAATTGCAATTGCGATCGCAATTATTGTCGGAATTCCCCTAGGAATTTTAGTCACGAGAAAGCAGCAATTTAAAAAACCTATTTTAGGAGTTGCCAATATTATGCAAACAGTTCCCAGTTTAGCATTATTTGGCTTGTTAATTCCGGTGCCAATCTTTGGCGGAATAGGCGATCGCACCGCAATTATCGCGCTAACACTGTATTCTTTACTGCCAATTATCCGCAATACTTATACGGGAATTATCGGCGTCGATCCGGCGATCCGCGAGGCGGGAAAAGGTATGGGAATGACCGATATGCAACTGCTATGGCAAGTAGAAATTCCCTTAGCATTGGGGGTAATTTTAGCAGGAGTTCGAGTTGCCGCAGTAATCGCGATCGGACTGGCAACAATTGCTGCTGCGATCGGTGCCGGCGGTTTGGGAGTCTTTATTTTTCGGGGAGTTGCTACAGTCAACAATCAATTGCTTTTTGCCGGGGCAATTCCGGCTACTTTAATAGCATTAATTGCCGATTTCGGACTCGGAACTCTCGAAAAACGCCTCTCGAAAACAGCGATCGAAAATATATATAACCTTTCTCAGCAATATGATGTAGATCGCGGGGGTCGGTAATTGGTAATTGCCGGATTTTCCCTGTTTGCATTCTCCATCTTTTTTTATTCCCTCATTAGTTTGTGTTGGGTTCGCTCCGCGATAAATTACAATTTGGAGGTGCGATCGATTACCTAAGGAATGACGGTAGCTGCTTGTCGTAGACTTACGCCCAAACCGATGAAGGTCTTACATTGCCTCCCTTGGCAATAGCGCTGGTTCCCAACGCCAATATCCGCAAGCCTTCATCCCTGATATTTATTGCCACATTCACATCTCTATCATGATGTTTCTGCCCGAGCCGTGAGTCTGGGGAAGCCATCGCTACAATCGCAAGATTTTAGGTTGAGCGAGGGAGAATCTCAGGTTAGGGGCGCGCGGCTCAGGCAGCTTAAGGAAGAAATCGCCTCGATCAGTTTTTCTGGCTCTACAGGTTTAGAGAGATGCAGTTGAAACCCTGCTCTTAGGGCCTGTTGCTGGTTCATTTCCCCAGCATAGGCAGTTAGGGCGATCGCTCGAATTTGTCCGCCTCGATCGAGCGGCATCGCTCGCACCCGCCGCATCAACGCATACCCATCCATTTCTGGCATCCCGATATCACTGAGCAAGATGTCTGGAGTCGATCGCGCCAAGACTTGCAGGGCTTCACCAGCGGATGCGGCACAGATCGTATCGGCTCCAGCTTGCTCCAACACAAAGCTGAGATACTCGCGAGTATCTGCATCATCATCCACAACCAGGATAGAAACACCTACAAGCGGTGAAGTGGCAACTGCATCTGTTGCAAAATAGGGAGTCGGTTCGCTGTCTAATGCGACACTTTCCTCGATCGGGGGTAGCCTGAGTGTGAAGGTTGCTCCCTGCCCTTCTCCCAGACTGCGGGCTGTCACCGTGCCGCCGTGTAATTCTGTCAGATGGCGGACAATTGCCAACCCCAGCCCCAACCCGCCAAATTTTCGGGTTGTGGCACCATCTGCCTGACGGAAATAGTCAAATACATAGGGCAAAAAGTCGGGATTGATGCCCTGGCCGGTATCGCTGACGGTGATTTGGGCATAAGTTCCAATCCGCTCCAAGCGAACCTCTACCCGTCCTCCTTCGGGCGTAAACTTCACCGCATTCGATAACAGATTCCAGATGATTTGCTGGAGGCGAGCGCAATCCCCTGAAACTTTGCCTGTGGCTTCGTTAAGCGTCGTGTGAATTTGAATCGACTTGGCTTGTGCTGCTAGATGCACCGTTTCCATTGCTGCTCTAACCGTCATCGCTAAATCAACCGGAGCAATGTTGAGACTCAGTTTGCCTTGCAGGATGCGGGAGACATCCAGCAAATCTCCAATCAGTTGCGTTTGCAAGCTAGCGTTGCGCTCGATCGTTTCTAGGGCTTGAGCCGTCTTTTGTTCGTCGAGTTTGCGGGTGCGCAGCAGTTTGGCCCAACCGAGAATCGGATTGAGGGGCGATCGCAATTCATGCGACAGCACCGCGAGAAATTCATCTTTAATACGATTAGCCGTTTCCGCTTCTACGCGGGCTGCCTGCTCTCGCTCTAGCAGTTGCTCGCGTTCTTGCTCTGTTTGCTTGCGATCGGTAATGTCACCCAACACACCGATTAGACGCAGCGGCGTTCCATCCAATGCAAGTTCAAATTGCCCGCTGCACTCAACCCAACGCCACTGACCGTCATTGCGCCGGCGAATGCGGCACGTAGCATGAAAGAGGTTGTTGGGTCTAATGCCCTCTGCTAAACGCAGTTCCAAAGCCTCTCGGTCTTCTGGATGAATAACATTGTCTGTAAACTGTGCTTTGTTGAGCGTGCCGTCTTCCAGAGCGTACCCGAAAATTTCGTACATTTGTCGGTTCTCCCAGACGGTACGATCGGCTTGGACATTCCACTCGAACACTCCCAGTTTGGCGGCACTCGTTGCCAGGTCGAGTCGCTGTTCTCGTTTGCGTAATGCTTCTTGATCCCGTTGGCGATCGGTAATATCGGTATGCGTTCCCAGCATTCGCAGTGGCTGCCCCCGATCGTCCCAAGAAACAATTTTGCCGGTTGAAAGAATCCATTTCCAATCCCCCGATTTGGTTCGCTGTCTGAACTCCACTCGGTACCGATCGCGTCTTTGAGCAAGGTAATCTTCATAAACCTGATAGACTGCTGCTACATCATCGGGATGGAGCCGATCGCGCCACTGGGCATTGGTTTCCTGAAATTCATCAGGCTCGTAGCCGAGCATCCGGGCATACTCTGGAGAGACGATCGTCTCTCCAGTTTGCACGTTGAGGTCATAAAGTCCTTGATTTGCTGCCATTAACGCCAAACGCAGGCGTTCTTCGCTATCTCGCAGGGCTGATAATGCCTGCTGTCGTTCAGTAATGTCTTGAAGAATGAGTAAAATCCCATTGACACTGCTGCGATCGTCGTAAAGTGGAGCTGCTGAGATACTCAAAGCCACATTTGAGCCATTGCGCCGGCGGCGATAGGTTTCTAGGCCAAAAAAGACTTCTCCGTTGGTTACTGCCTCTCGAAGCTGGCGGCATTCTTCCTGCTTCTCTTCGGGGACAATGGGCAGTAGTTGACCTAAAAGTTCTGCTTCACTCCAGCCAAATAGTTGCTCTGCTGCTGCACTCCACAGTTTTACAGTTCGATCCAGTTCAATGACTACAATCGGCAGCGGCGAAGCTTGAATGAGCGTCCTCAAGGTTTGTAGGGTTTGTTGCAGTTCTTGTTGGACTTTTTTGCGATCGGTGATGTCCATATTCACCCCGATCGAGCGATCGGGTTTGCCTGCACCATCATAGAAAGTCTTTGCCCTGGCAGCAGCCCAGCGAATTGTTCCGTCAGGAAGGACAATCCGAAATTCGGTTTCAAAGTCCGCTCCTTCTGCGGCAGTGCGTCGGGCGGCAAGATCTGCACCGGGGCGATCGTCTGGGTGCAATCGTTTCAACCAATGCTCGTAGCTACCCTCAAAACTTCCCGGTGCAAGCCCAAATAAAGCTTCCATCTCTTCTGTCCAAATCAATTCTTCCGTTTGAAAATTCCATTCATAAGTCCCTATTTTGCCAACTTGCTGTGCTAAAACCAACCGTTCGCGACTAACTCGCAGGGCCGCTTCAGCTCGGTGTCGCTCGTCAATTTCTTGTTGCAATTGCTGGTTAACGTTCACCAGTTCAGCCGTTCGTGCCTGTACGCGCTGCTCGAGTTCGTCTTGCAGCCCTCTGAGTTCATTTTCAACTCGCAAGCGTTCCTCAATTTGTGCCTGTAATGCCTCGTTTGCTTGCCTTAATTGATTCGGACTAGGTAGCGCCAGAGCTTGAGGCACCGGGGTACAAGTTCGATCGCTGTAAACAATGAAACTATGGCAGTTCCAGACTTGATGATGCCAGAAAGCCAATAGGTAGGATGCCAAAGTGTCCAGATCGCGGCAATGTGGGTTGTCCCACAGGAAACAATAAACGCTGCAAATAATAAAAATATCCAGGAGAAAGGTAAGTCTTGTCGCTTGCGAACGAAGTAGAACAAGGTCAGGGGAATAGAATAGTAAGCCAGCGCAATGATGGCATCAGAAATTAAATGCAACCAAACTAACCCAGGCTTCCACAGGTAGCAGTGACCGTGAGGAATAAATGAGCCTGAGCCAAACAAATTAATTAAAAAGTCATGCATATTGCAGAAAATTAGGATGTGAGGAAAAGAAAAAACATTGAGAACCGGGCAGGCTTAGCCAGTTCGATATTTTATTTATACATACAGTTGGGTCGGCAAAACCATCCACCTTCGTCGCCTCAGTCATCGAACACTCGACTCCGTGTTAATCTTTACAATTATTTTATACGCAGGCAATGCAGAAATATAGAGCAAAGGTAAAGCAAAGTGTGGTAAGTAATAAGTGTTTTTATGCGCTCCACTATTCCCTAAGATATAGGGTATTAGCCATTTGCAATAATTGTGCGGATTTCAGTTGAACGTTTAATATATTCTCGATCGCTCAAAACAGGTTCGCTTCTCTCAAGGGAAATTGGCGCAGCCAAATCAATCCACGATCGGCAGCCGCCGTATTCGGAAATATACGGAATTTCTGATACTTCAGCTAAACGATAAACCCGCAATAATAAAATACAGATTGGCTGATTTGGTTTCCATTTCAGGCGATCGCTGATAAATTTATCGTTCCAAATATGGTAGGGAAAAAGCCCCGCGATCGCGGGTTCCCAAGCTACCAAAAAATTATCGGTAATTTCAGCCCAACTGCCAATTCTAATAGTTTCGGGATGCCAGCCAGATGCTACAGTCTTTACTTCACTAGCAAACTCGGGCTTTAATAAATCCGGCTGTTGGTGTTCAAAAGTTGGATACAGCAAAACCTGCTTGTCAGCCACATTAAAATGTCCGCCCCGATCGCGAATACCTCCTTTGCGCAGCAGGACGATCGTTTGGCCTTGTTCTAAAGCATTAACTGCTGTATTCCATTCTTTAAGTGCGCGAGTAATTGATTTCATAATTAATAGTCGATCGTTGAGAGTTGAGAGTTGAGAGTTGATAGTTGATAGTTGATAGTTGATAGTTGAGAGTTGAGAGTTGACCTGGGACAGTTGATAGTTGACCTGGGACAGTTGTTTGGGAGTTTTGAGTTTTGAATGCGTGAGTTTTGAGTATTGACAGTTCTTAATTCACAACTGGTAACTTAAAACTTAGAACTCCCCCTCTCCCCCTCTCCCACTCTCCCCCTCTCC
>JAAUPF010000245.1 GCA_012034575.1 Richelia sp. CSU_2_1
TCTTTTTCCTTCCTTCTTTCTTCCTTCTTCCTTCTTCCTTCTTCCTTCTTCCTTCTTCCTTCAATAAAACTATGACAAATCACTGCATGATTCCCGTTGTCAAGTCTCCGAAAGACTACCAAGCATTTCGCATCAGCCCGCACGACACTAATAGATTGGCGATCGTCTTCGATCCGGCAACAGCTAATTATTCATTAACAGTGTGCGTGGAAATTTTCGATCCGGGCGGCAAAACTCCTCCCAACCGCCATCAATTGGCAGTTGAAATGTTTTTTGTCCTCAAAGGAGAAGGGCAAGCTACCTGCGACGGTAAAACAGTTAAGATTCAAGCTGGAGATAGTTTGTTAGTGCCTCCCACAGGCACTCATTTAATAGAAAATACTGGACAAGAACGCTTGTACGCTTTGTGCATCATGGTGCCGAATGAGGATTTTGTGGAATTAATTCGCAGCGGAAATCCTGTTGAATTAGATGAGGAAGATATGAGAGTTTTGGGTCGATCGGACGTACTCGTAACGTGCTAAGTTTGTAATAAGGACTTCACTCCTTAAACCGCGCACTAAAGTCCTCACTCCGAACTTTCAAGAACAAATTTAGGTTTGTAGCAAGGACTTCAGTCCTTCAACAACGGGCTAAAGTCCTTACTACGAACTTTTTTATCTCTCAACTCTCAACTCTCAACTCTCAACTGTTTAAAGGATTCATGCTAAAAGTTTGCCCTAAAGAAACAGCGTCAATGCTAACTAGAGACGGCGTGCGCTTAGACGCCGACATCTACCGCCCCGATGCTGAGGGCGAATTTCCAGTATTATTAATGAGACAGCCCTATGGCAGATCGATCGCCTCTACAGTAGTCTACGCCCATCCCGCATGGTATGCCAAACACGGCTACATCGTCGCCATTCAAGACGTGCGGGGACGCGGCACTTCTGAAGGCGAATTCAATCTATTTGTTCATGAAATAACAGACGGATTTGATGCGGTAAATTGGGCGGCTAATTTGCCGGAAAGTAACGGCAAAGTCGGAATGTACGGCTTTTCTTACCAAGGCATGACTCAACTCTATGCAGCCTCTGCTAAACCCAACGCCTTAACAACAATTTGTCCGGCAATGGTAGGCTGCGATTTATATGCAGATTGGGCCTATGAAGGAGGCGCTTTTTGCTTGCAATCAAATCTCGGTTGGGCTATTCAACTAGCAGCAGAAACCGCTCGCTTAAAAGGCGATGTTTCTGCCTATCAATCCCTCTACGCAGCTTCGAGAAATCTACCGCTAGGCGATACTATTCCAGCGCGTCCCGAGATTATGAAACATCTGGCACCTAATTCATATTATCACGATTGGTTGGAGAATTATCGACCCGGTGAATATTGGGAAAAGCTATCGCCAAAGATCGAAGATTTAGATTTGCCAATGCTGCATATTGGCGGTTGGTTCGATACTTATTTGCGGGGAAATCTCCGGCTTTACAAAGCAATGAGTGCCAGAGGAAATTTCCCCCAGCATTCGATCGTTGGCCCTTGGGCGCATTTACCTTGGGGGCGAAAAGTTGGCGCAATGGATTGCGGTTTTGCTGCTGCCAATCCAGTAGATGAGTTGCAAATTCGCTGGTTCGATCGATTCTTAAAAGGACTGGATGCAGGCATATTAGATGAACCGCCGATTTCTTTATTTGAGATGGGCAGTAATGAGTGGCGTAAATTTGATAAGTGGCCGGAAGAAAATTGTCAATCCTATTTTTTAGCAACTAACGGACTGGCATCAATGAGAGAAGATGCGGGAATTTTAATGCGGGATTGTCCCGATATTTGTACTGAGGATATCTTCGTACACGATCCGTGGCGGCCAGTGCCATCTTTGGGAGGACACGCGGCTTTTCCGGCTGGTTCCTTCGAGCGATCGAGCGTGGATTGCCGCACCGATGTGTTAACATACACTTCGGCACCAATTATCGCCGATTTGCATTTAGCTGGAGAGATAATTGTTGAAATTTTTTGTACTGCGGATGCGCCGAGTTTTGATTTGTGCGCGATACTTTCCGAGGTAAAAAATGGCAGCAGCGTTTGGAATTTTACTCAAGGTTACGTGCGGGTAAATTCAAGTGAAAATCCTGTCAGAATCATGCTGCAACCAACCTGCATGAAACTTGCTAAAGGCAATGCTTTGCGCTTGAGTTTGAGTGCCGCTTGTTTTCCCGCCTATGACATGAATCCGGGAACTGGTGCGCCGCCCGGTGAAGCGCGGTTAATTGATGCTAAAATTGTGACGCTGACAGTAAGTTGCGGCGGGAATTGTCCTTCTCAAATTTTGCTGCCAACTTTTGCTGCCAACAGTCGATCGACCTTAAAACCCCTTTTAGAATTATGATCGTATTTCACATCACTCACAGCCAACAATGGGAAGCAGCAAAACAAGTTGGATTTTATCGAGGAGATACGCTAGATACAGAAGGATTTATCCACTGTTCGACTTTACCGCAAGTAACTCGATCGGCCAATAAATTCTTTGCTGGAAAAACAGGATTGTTGCTGCTGAGTATTGACTCTGACAAAGTGCAAGCTGAAATTAAATATGAAGAAGCTGCTGGAGAGTTATTTCCCCACATTTATGGGCCGCTGAATGTTGGCGCTGTGGTGCAAGTTGTTGAGTTTGTCGCTGGGGAAGACGGTAAGTTTGAACTGCCAGACGGATTGAAAGAAATTACCTAATATCGGGTGATAAAAGTTGAGTTTGGCTTTTTTACCGTTGGCGATGTCAAGACAAGAAGCGCGATCGCTGCAAGCAAAACGCGGGCGATCGATGCTAAAATTGCGGTACTGACTGTGAGTGGTAGTGGGAAGCGTCTTGAAACAGCATTTTGAGGTGCGAGGAAAATCAATTATAATTATATCTGCCACCCTTAAACGGAGAATTTCATCATTAATAGATAGTCTGAGTAGCTAATGAGGTAAAATAGTATGAGCTTGCAAGAAGAAATCACCACAAAAACTAAAGAGTTTTGGACGCAGAGTTATTCTATGTCTCTTGGAGAGATTGCTAATCTTTACAAAGATGGCGAACTCATTATAAATCCTGAATTTCAAAGGTATTTTAGATGGAGTTTACAACAAAAGTCAAAATTCATTGAATCTTTATTACTTGGTATACCCACTCCTCCTATTTTTGTATATCAAAGAGAAGATGGTATTTGGGAGTTAGTAGATGGATTGCAAAGAATATCAACTATTTTAGAATTTATGGGTTATCTAAAAGATGAAACAGGACGTGAGAAACCGCCTTTGGTTCTTGAAGGTACGAAACTACTTCCCAGTTTGCAAGATGTAGTATGGGAAGCAGAAGGTCACAATAATAATGGGATATTTCCTAAATTTGATTTCCGAAGAGCTAAAATAAATGTAGAAATTATCAAAAAACCTCAGATATTAATGCCAAATTTGAAGTTTTTGAAAGACTGAATACCGGCGGTTCCTTTTTGTCTTATCAAGAGGTTCGCAATTCTTTATTAGTGATGAGCAATAAAGAGGCTTATTTGTGGCTGTCAGATTTAGCAAACAATGAGGATTTCCAAAACTCTATTTCTTTAACCGATAGACTTTTGTTAGAGCGTTATGATATGGAACTTGCTTTAAGATATGTAGTTTGTTCCCATTTCGATCTTAAAGATATCAAAGATGTGAATGAGTATTTAACTAACTGTTTGGTTGAATTATCTAACAATACTGAATTTAATTTTAAGTTGGCAAAAATAAAATTTTTTAAGTTATTCTCGCTGTTGAGCAAATCAACTGGAGAAAGTAGTTTCAAAAAGTATGATGGAGAAAAATTTAAAGGAAAGTTTTTGGAGTCGGCTTATGAAGCAGTTACTCTGGGATTAGGTGCAAACGTTGACAGTTATTCAGATACGGAGTCTGACCTAAAATTGTTGACTGAAAAAGTCAAACAGATGTGGTCAGAAAGTGATTTTACTAACTACAGCGGTTCTGGTTCTAATGCGCGTGTTAGAATTCCGAAAATGCGCCAGTTTGGCATCGCGTACTTTAGCAAGCAATGAGTAAAAAAAATAGAACTCTTCTTATTCTTCAGAATAACTTAGATGAAGATCTTGCTTGGATAATCAAAGAACTTAGCCTACTTAAAAGCCAAATTCCCAATACACCTAACCCTTTACAAGATGCAATGATTAGAGCTGGAATTACAATATTATACGCTCATTGGGAAGGTTTTGTTAAGTATGCAGCAGAGAATTATTTAAATTATGTATCACTAAAAAAATTGAGGCACGACCAACTTGAATCATGCTTTGTGGCTCTTTGTCTAAAAAAGAAAATTAATGAAATGGATAATACTAATAAATTTGATTTGCAAACAGCAGCCGTTGATTTCATGCTACAGCAGTTAAATGAAAGGGCTAATATTCCCTATGAAGGAATAATTCAAACAAAATCTAACTTAAATTTTATGATTTTTTGCGAGATTTGTAAGGTTATCGGTATCGATACTACAAAATATCAGCTTAGAGAACCTTCGATCGATAAGCAGCTACTTCTCAGCAGAAATACTATAGCTCACGGCAAATATTTAAGTATGAACTTTAATGAATATCAAAAACTTTACGATACAGTTATTGTCATGATGAGAGATATTAAAGATGATATCCTAAATGCAGCCGCTACTGAAAAGTTTAAAAGAAGCTGAAAATTTAGTTATCTATCGTTTATTTATCCACGATCGACTCTGCAGCCAATTCCAACGCCTCTTCGCGAGTCGAAATTCTCCCCTCAACTCGCGCTAACTGAATCTCTAATAACAATTGTCCGATACGCGGACTTCTGGGTACATTCAAATGTTCCATTAACTCATTACCGCTGACTAATTGCGTGGGATGCGCAACAATATCATCACTGTCGAGATAGCGATCGATCGACGGTGAAATGTCATCAATTGCAACTCCCGCCGCTACCGCCAAAACTGCTAAAGCTGGAAATACAATTCCCACATCGCGAAACAAAAAATACTGTTCTCGCAAAGGCATTTCCGCAATCGATTGTGCTTGCAATTTTGGTAAATACTTTATAAGTTCGATCGCCCCTTTAATCTCCGCATTGCTGTACTTCAATTCCATCAACTCAGTCTCAGCAATCGCCGGATCGGAATTTGCCAAAACAGCCAACTTGCTAACTGCTAACAAAGGCGTTTTAATTGTATCTCGAATTTGACTCTGCAATTGCTTGCCCAACTCAGGATACATTGCCGCTAACTCCGCAGCAGACGCATCAATTTTTGTTAAAATATCAAATCGATCGCCCGCTGTTTTAAACCAAATCGAAAATAAACCATCTTCCCAAGCCCGACAAATCCACGGAACGCCATTTTTATTGTTCAATAAATAACCCAATTCTGCCCGCACCCGTTCCACCGCCACCCGACTCAACAGCGGCGCTAATTCTTTAATTGCAGATAAAGTTTCAGGTTCGATCGCAAAATTCAACTGCGCCGCTTGGCGGTAAGCTCTTAATAACCTCAGCGGATCGTCTTCTAAATTTTTCCGCGAAACCATCTGCAGCAAACGCAGCCGCAAATCGGTTTGACCGTCCAAAGGATCGATGATTTCTCCAGTAAAAGGATTGCACGCGATCGCATTGATCCGAAAATCCCGACGCTGCAAATCCGCCTCCAGACTCCCCCCTTCCGCTTGCGCAAAATCCACCGTACCGCCCGCAAATACCACCCGCGCAATTTGCCGTTCCGCATCCAGCAACACAAATCCAGATTTAGTGCGATCGGCAATTTTTCGAGCAGCCTTCACCGCCCGTGCTAGCATAACAAAATCCAGATCGAAATAGTCCGATCGGCGTCCCAGCAGTGCATCTCGCACCGCACCGCCAACTAAATAAGCAGGCGGCTTCAGCAGTTCTCGATCGAACGGCCAAGCATCGGGAGATAATGCAGGGGGTAAATTCACCGTCATTGCAACAAAAATCTACAAACTTCGCGACCAAAAAACTCTTGCTAGGCTAGATTAACAGAAAGCTCGAATTTCACCAATCTTTTTGAAATGCACAGAGGATATCGAAAATGTGTATTTGTATTAACTGCCACTATGTAGACCGCTGCTTGACCTACCATGCCGTAGAAACCCAGCACGAACAGCTTCACCTTACTGAAACGCCCGATTTCGACCCCGTAGAACCAACAATTAACGTTAACATCCGCCCCCGTCTAGATGAAATAGAAATGGAATGGGATGTTGTCGGCTGTTTGAGTTTCAAACAAGAGACTGGCAAATGGGCAAAATTGCGTCCGGGCGAACTCGTTCCGACTTGAGTCATTAGTAATTAGTCCTTAGTTATTAGTCAGCAGTCCTTAGTTATTAGTTATTTGTTGGTTGTTGGTTGTTATTGGTGGGCGATCGTAACTAATAACAATCAATAACCAGTAACTAATAATCAATTCCCAATTCCCAATTCCCAATTCCCCAATCTAAAATCTAAAATCTAAAATCTAAAATCTAAAATCCGATAATCCGATGTCTTATTGTTTAAACCCAACTTGTCAGAATCCGCAAAACCCTGGTGATGCAGAATTTTGCCAAAGTTGCGGCTCAAAATTGTGGTTAACTGACGATCGAACGCCATCAGCATCTCGCTACCGCATTGTCAGGCCGATCGGACAAGGTGGCTTTGGCAGGACTTTTCTCGCAGTTGATGAAACCAAACCTTTAATTTTCTCTCAGTGCGTCATCAAACAGTCTTTCCCGCAAAACACCGCAGCCGAAAAAGCAGCGCAACTATTTCACCAAGAAGCAGTCCAGCTAGAAACCTTGGGCAAACATCCCCAAATTCCCGAATTGTTAGCGCATTTTGAAACAGATGGCAGGCAGTATTTAGTACAAGAATTTATAGACGGCAAAAACCTCGCCCAAGAATTAGCACAAAAAGGCGCATTCACCGAAACTCAAATTCGGCAAATCCTCAACGATTTATTGCCAGTCCTCCACTTCGTCCACAAATCAAAAGTCATTCACCGCGACATCAAACCCGAAAATATCATTCGCCGCCGGTTATCTGCCGCACCTTTACCAGCCTTAGAAAATTCCTTGCAGCCCCCTCTTTTTCAAAAAGATATTGTTTTAGTAGATTTTGGAGCATCAAAAAAAGTAACAGTAACCGGCTTGCCGCAAACAGGTACAATTATCGGCAGCGCTGCTTATACAGCCCCAGAACAACTGATGGGCAAAGCAGTTTTTGCCAGCGATATTTACAGTTTGGGTGTCACCTGCATTCACTTGCTAACTCACATTCCTCCCTTCGATTTGTTCGACAGTACGGAGAATTCTTGGGCTTGGCGAAATTACTTGAAAACCGCAGTCAGCGACGATTTCGGCCGCATCCTCGATACGATGCTCCAAAGTGCCACCAACCGGCGCTACAGTGCAGCATCAGCAGTCCTCCGGCAGTTGAACCCCAAACCAGTCTATTTAGAAGCCAAACCAGTCTTAAACGAGCCGGAAACGCCCGCAGAACGAGTTCCCGCACTGCCGATCGCCCCCCCAATTTTTACTCGCGAAGAACAAGCCCAAATCCAGGAAGCTTTGCAAGATGCGATCGGGCCTTTCAACGTGACAATTCAGGTCAATCAAGCCAAACAAAAACTCAATATCGTCATCAACAGAACCGCAGAAAATCCGGTTTACTACCCGCATTTATGCCAAATAATTTCTACCAGACTTACCGATTTGCAGTTAAACAAAGTTGTTGCAGTAAAACTCTTGGGAAGAGTCAACAATTCCCGCGTACCCGAATGGAAGCAAGTATTGCAAATCGATCCGAAAATTAAGTTAAGAAACAAACTGGTACTGCAACACAGCAAGTTAGTCAAGCAAATCGCGCCGGTGACTACCAAAGATTTTTGGCTGCCGAAGTTGCAAACTAAAAGATTTTGGATAGATTCGCTGATGTTTGCCATAGTTTGGTTTGTGTTTGGCTCTCAAATCGTGATTTTTAATGCTTGGTGCGCCTTAATAGTGGCATCTGGTTTTATAGCTGTCAAACATCAAGTTTCTCAAAACAAAGAATTTGCCAATAACAATTTATTTGCCAGTTTGGTGGTGCTGTTTTTGATGGCGGGGGGCATGGGGAATTCCCGAATTTTGAATACTGGCGTGTTTGGCGTACTTTTGGGTTGTTTGGTGGTAGCGATGCCGCTGTTTTTTGTTAAGGAAAACTATCAATGACTGGGAATTCTCTAGGGGCGGCAGGAGTGAAAAAATACGGGTTGGCATTGCATACGGGTAGTCCTGAATTGGGTTTGGCAATTAGCAATTTTGCTGGGGATTCCCGATGTCAAACTTGGAATTTGGGGCGCGATTTGGCAGGGGATTTGCACCAGCGTTTGGTGGAGTTTGTGCAGCCGCAAACTTGGGCGGATTTGGCTTTTATTGCTGTGGCAAAAGGACCTGGAGGTTTTACGGGTACTCGGATGGGTGTGGTGACTGCTAGGACTTTGGCGCAACAATTGGAGATTCCGGTATTTGCGATTTCGACTTTGGCGGCGGTTGCTTGTCAGTACGATCGAAAATCTCCATCAAATCGCGATATCGCGGTGCAAATGCGGGCGCAGCGCGGGCAATTGTTTGGGGCGGTGTATTCAGTTAAGCAGAATTCTGGCTTAATTGAACTGTTTCCCGATACGGTGATGGCACCGGAAGTTTGGCAGGAAAAGTTAGAAAATTGGGGAAATTCCTATCAGTTAATTGAAACGGGTAGCGAGTTGGGAGGATCGGTTGCTAGCGTGTTGGAATTGGCTTATTTGGAGTGGCAAAAAGGCAGTCGCCCCGAATGGTGGGAAGCTTTGCCTTATTACGGGCAACATCCGGTTGAGGGCAAATGAAAATTGGGGATTGGGGATTGGGAATTGGGCATTGGGCATTGGGCATTTCGATCGCGCCTGCTAACTCAGTTTAGCAATTTCGGAAACAGATCGATCGCCCTAAATTCTTCTCCTCCTTGAAATTAAGCGGGCTAATTAGTAAGATCGAACAAAAGACCTGGGGGTAGTTATGTTCGATCGCGCTCAATGGATTTTAGCTGGAATGTCGATCGCCCTTTCGCTTCAATTAAGTCAGCCAGCAGCAGCGATGCCCGTTGGCCAAGTCGAACAAACCGCACAAACTAACAGTAGCGGCGTTGCTGAAGCAGCATTAAATGAGGGACTGAAACTCTACCGGCAAGGAACATTAGAATCGAAAAAAAGTGCGATCGCCCAGTTTGAAATAGCATTAAAATTGTTTCGGGAAGCGGCCGATAGTCACGGGGAAGCGATCGCCCTCATGGGCATCGGCAAAGTCTACTCAGATTTGGGAGAAAAACTCAAAGCAAGAGAGTATTTCAGCCAGTCCCTTCCCCTATTTCGGGCTGCGGACGATCGCTCTGGGGAAGCTGTTAACCTCAATAACATCGGCCAAGTCTACTCAGAATTGGGAGAAAAACAGAAAGCGCTAGAGTATTTCAGCCAGTCACTTCTCCTGCGTCGGGCAGTAGTCGATCGCCACGGGGAAGCTCGCACCCTCAGCAACATCGGCCAA
>JAAUPF010000246.1 GCA_012034575.1 Richelia sp. CSU_2_1
GCCCTGAGATTGGGAGATTGTAGGGGCGAAGCGAAGCCCAGGGGGTGCCCCCGTGCCCGCCCTGAGATTGAAAGAATTACCAATTACCAATTACCAATTACCAATTCTCAAATTTCATTTGTTTCCCCCGACAGCACTTGTACGGCGGAAGCAGCAGCTAATTCGCCGTAAGAATTGACCGACAAACCCTTAACTTGGCGCATTAAAGTACCCATTTCGATCGCGCTCATTCCGTAATTCCAACCCAAATTGCTCTTAATTCCCGCCCTTTCCAAAGCTTGCTGCATCGTGTCAGTCGTCACCACGCCAAAAATTACCGGCACGCCTGTTTGAAAAGCAGCAGCAGCAATTCCTTTGGAAACTTCGCCCGCTACAAAATCGAAATGAGGAGTTTGGCCGCGAATTACCGCACCCAAACAAATTACCGCATCGTAGCGCCGCGAAAGTGCTGCTTGTCTGGCGACTACAGGAATCTCAAAACTGCCGGGAACCCAAAAATAATCCACCTGATTACCCTGGGGATTTGTATCTACCCCGTGGCGTTTCAAACAATCTTGACAACCTTCTAAAAGTTTGCCTACAACTAAGTCATTAAAACGACCGATGACGATCGCAAATCGCAAAGATTCTGTCTGAGTAAACGTCCCTTCAAAAACAGCCATATGCTCTATTTTAGATTTTAGATTTTGGATTTTCGATTGGTTAGATTTTTGATTTTTTGGCTAACATTCAAAACCTTGAAATTTGGGAGTTTGATTGTTTGGATGGCGGTTAAATTTTTGAGATTTTCGATTGTTGCTTTGAGTTCGATCGCTCGCAACCCAAAGATTTTTGCTGGAAAAATTTAGCTCGATCGCCCCAAATTAAAAGTCAGAATGCAGAATGCAAAAAACTGCGCCTTTCAGAATTAAGAAAATTCTCAGATCTCTAAATTTTCTAATACTGCTGTTTGCAACTTCGCTGTCAACTGTCAACTGTCAACTATCAACTATCAACTATCAACTCTTTTCTTACTTTCAATTTCGATCGATCGAGCGCCAAATTTAAATCGCCAATTTACTCGCCAATTTAAACTACCAAAAAGTTTAAAACAGCCACTGCAATCACCAGCAAAAACCACAAACCAGAACCTACAAAAATCAGAGACTTAGACTGATTCCAGTTTTGGGGAGAAGCATAAGCAACCGGAACACCGACTACCATGACAAAAGACAGAACTACCAAAGCCGTTAAAACCAACTGAAACAAAATTGACATATTTTCTCCTTGCGATGTAACAGTGCGTTGAGTTGAAAAAGTTTTCCAGAAGCCAGACAAACATTCGGGCCTGTGACGCTCCTACACCAACCGCAATCGGTATGTTATAGGCTTCTGAATCCTGTTAAGGATATCTAGAACTTCCATCAAGGTACTCCAATGTTTCCCTCTACGGCGTTTTATAGTGAGGTACGCGACCTGCCCCACTTGTCACCTAATCGATTGCCGCCCCTTGAATCTTTCTGCCACTTTTAAACAGTAGAACTCTCTTGTTTTAGTTATTCTTAAACAGGGGAGGCTGCTGTGGCAGAACTGTTACAGGAAGTTCAACATTCAGCGACTTGTGAGATTCGTCTTGAATTTTACCACTGTTTGCTGCTGCTAATGAAACAAAGCTTGGGTTAAAGTATCAATAGCTCGCCCGCTGTACGCTGCGAGAACTTGCCACTACCAGGAGCGAAAAACGCGGGATTTTCGGCTATGGACTTAGTTTTGTGCCACACTACAGCAGATTTTGACGCCCTGGGGGCGGCGGTGGGACTTTGCGTGCTCCGCCCCGGTAGCCGAATCGTGCTGACTGGCGGGTGTCACCCCACAGTGCGAGATTTTTTGGCATTGCACCGCGACGAATACCCGTTAATCGAACGCCGCGCCGTCAATCCCCAAAAAATTCGATCGCTCGCTATCGTTGATTCTACCCAACGCGATCGTTTGGGAAAAGCTGCCGAGTGGCTAGATTTGCCCAACCTTAACGAAATTGCGGTTTTTGACCATCACTTAGAAGCGCATTCCGACATTCCCGCTACAGTAACTCAAATCGAAGCAGTCGGAGCCACTACTACTTTAATTGTCGAAAAATTGCGGGAAAAACTCGAAAATCCCGAAAATAGCGGAACTTTCAGCCTCCAGCCCTCAGAAGCAACTGTTATGGCCCTGGGCATTCATGTCGATACGGGTTCCCTCACCTTTGAAAGTGCCACCCCGCGAGATGCAACAGCCTTAGCGTGGTTGATGGGGCAGGGAGCGAGTTTGCGCGTCATCGCCGAATATGCAGCACCCGGTTTGTCCCCGCAGTTGCAGGATTTGCTCTCGGAAGCCCTGGAAAATTTGCGATCGGACTCTTTGCACGGTTACAGTGTGGCTTGGGTGCTGCTTTATACTGACGCCTTCGTTCCCGGACTGTCTTCCCTGGCCGCCCGCTTGCTCGATTTGACAGAAACCGATGCTTTGATGTTGGGCAATGTTTACAAATACGGCGAAAATGACAGCAAGCGCAGCGCTAATTCTGACGCTGAAGCACAGCCAGTTTCCAATAGATTAACGATTATCGGTCGATCGCGCATCGACGGCACCAACCTCAACCAACTCTTCAAACCCCTCGGCGGCGGAGGCCACGCCCGCGCCGCCTCCCTGGCTACTCGCGATGTTGACCCCGTACAAACTTTAGATAATTTAGTTAACGGACTCAAAGCTCAAATTCCCCATCCGCCATCCGCCCGCGAATTAATGTCCTCTCCAGTGCGGAGCATTCGCCCGGAAACCTCCGTGGGAGAGGCTCACCGCATCCTCCTGCGTTACGGGCATTCCGGGCTGTCTGTGGTCGATGCGGGCGACAAGCTTGCCGGCATTATTTCGCGCCGCGACATCGACATCGCCCTGCACCACGGTTTCAGTCACGCCCCGGTTAAAGGTTACATGACTTGGCAGCTAAAAACCATTACTCCCGATACCTTACTGCCGGAAATCGAATCTTTAATGGTGACTTACGATATCGGTCGCTTGCCCGTGCTCGAAAACGACCAACTGGTAGGAATTGTTACTCGCACCGACGTGCTGCGGGAATTGCACCAGCAAAAAAACAGAGAAAAAAATGCCGCTTCTGGGGGCGAAAATAGTAGAGAATTGGCTTTTTGTCCTTTGCCGGAAGCTGTCGAGCGCTTGTTACGATCGCGCTTGACTCCCGAACTTTGGCAATTATTAATCGATGCTGCCAATATAGCGCGCGATCGAGGCGGGCAGATCTATCTCGTCGGCGGTGCAGTGCGGGATTTACTATTAGCTCCCCAGAATAAGTTAGCGCTAACTGATATCGATTTGGTAGTGGATGGAGACTGTCGATCGGGCGATTGTGCCGCCGTCGAGTTGGCCCGCGCGTTGCAAAAGCTATATCCCGACGCTCGTTTGGACATTCACGGTCAATTTCAAACTGCCGCCCTATTGTGGCATAAAGATTCTGCTTTTGGTTCTTTGTGGGTGGATATCGCCACAGCCCGCACAGAATTCTATCCTTATCCGGCGGCAAATCCTGAAGTTGAAGCGAGTTCGATCCGTCAAGATTTGTACCGCAGGGATTTTACAATTAATGCGTTGGCAGTGCGTTTGGGCGAGCCTCGCAGCGGCGAATTATTGGATTTTTTGGCGGTTTGCAAGACTTGAAATTGAAGCAAATTCGCGTTTTGCACGCCAATAGTTTGATCGAAGATCCGACGCGAATTTATCGGGCGGTGCGGTTTGCGGTGCGTTTGGGATTTACGATCGAACCTCAAACTGAAGGATACATTCGCCATGCTTTAGAAAGCGGAATTTATTATCGAATTCAGGGAGAAAACGGCCGCGCTCCGGCTTTGGAAACTCGACTCAAAAGTGAGTTAAAATACATCCTGCAAGCTCCTTATTGGCAAGCTGCTTTGCAAATGTTGGGAGATTTACAAGCTTTGCGCTGCATTCATCCTACTTTGGAATTAGATCGCGAATTGTGGCGGCAACTCCGATTGCTCGATCGAGTGGTGAATCGAAGGAAGAAGGAAGAAGGAAGAAGGAATAAGGAAGAAGGAAGAAGGAAGAAGGAAGAAGGAATAGGGAAGAAGGAAGAAGGAAGAAGGAAGAAGGAAGAAGCGATTCCCAATTACCAATTACCGATTACCAATTCCCAATTCCCAATTCCCAATTACCAATTACCGATTACCAATTCCCAATTCCCAATTCCCAATTACCAATTACCCATTACCAATTACCAATTCCCAATTCCCCATTACCAATTCCCAATTATCAATATTCCTGATTGGCAGATGCGGTTGGAAGTTTTGATAACTTATTTAGCACCAGAGTATCGGGGGAAGGTGGCGGCAAATCTTCAGTTGCCCGTTGATAGCATTCAGCGGTTGCAAGATTTGGAAGCTGTTAAAAATCGGATTGTAGAAGGCTTGCCTAAATGCGAGTTACCGAGTCAATTGGTGATGTTGTTGAGGAATTATGAATTGCCGTTGTTAATTGCGATCGCCCTGCAAAGTTCGCGAAAAATTCGCCGCCAAATTTGGGAATATCTGACTTTGTGGGCGAATGTCATTCCGCCTTTAAACGGCAACGATTTAAAAGATTTGGGCTACAAACCGGGGCCGAAATTCAAACAAATGTTGGACGATTTGTTAGCTGCTAAATTGGATGGAAAATTGGTCGATCGAACTGATGCCATCTCTTTCTTGGCAAAGCATTATCCTCAAGATTAGTCAGTAGTCAGCAGTCAGCAGTCAGCAGTCAGTAGTCAGCAGTCAGCAGTCAGTAGTCAGCAGCAATCAGTTATTAAAACATCATTTCCGGATTCCGAGAATTATAATGAAAAAACAGCGAAACCCTGGATTAATTGCTATTGTATTTTACTACTTAAGCTAGCCGTATTTATCGCCAATGCAGCCGTATTCTGGTATTTGCTGCACTATTTACCGAAACACGGTCAAAAAATTTAAAGCTTCAATATCATAAAAATGTCTCTAAGTCAAATAAAAATCTAAATATTTACAAAATCAGAGCAATTGTAAAGATTTGCAAAAGAGGAAGGGGGTAATACCCCCTAGCGTGCTATATTAAATCTCATAGATGCACCCTGATGGCTTTCCCGCTCCACAAGAGCGGGATTTTTGTTTGAGGGGGCGCGCTGAGTTTTCCAAAAGCTGCTACAGATTTCAAAGTAGAAGGCAGAAGGTAGAGGTAATAATAATCAGGGTTTCAGCAATAGATCGCGTCCTAACCGTCAAGGATATTGCTAAATGTGTGACTTTTACACAAAAGGCCAGAGGTGCAAGAATATAGCAGAGCAAAAGCGAAAGTAGAGTGAAGAGCGATCTAACCTCAGCAATAAGCTCTGCGAAACAGCCCAAAGGCGGTAGCATAGGTTGGGATACGGCACCAATACAGATGAACATAGCGCCAACAACAACCCTTCAGAAAGGGAAATACAAAATTGACGGGACTTTGGGAATCGGAGGGTTCGGCATTACGTACCGAGCTACCCACACTTTGTTAAACCAAACCGTCGTCCTCAAAACCCTCAATGAAACCCTCCGCCAGCACCCGGATTCAGCCCAATTCCAGCAGCAATTCATAGCCGAAGCCCAGCGCTTGTCTAGGTGCCAGCATTCCAATATAGTCAGAGCGATCGACTTTTTTGAAGAAGCCGGACAGCCATTTATTGCAATGGACTACATTCCCGGCAAAACTCTCGCCCAAGTAGTCGAAACAGAGCAACCCCTGCCAGAAGCCCAAGCCCTGCATTACATCCGGCAAATAGCCTCAGCCGTAAGTACAGTGCATCAAAGCGGTTTGCTGCATCGAGACATCAAGCCAGAAAATATTATCCTCAGAGCCGACACCCACATAGTAATGTTGATCGACTTCGGCATTGCTCGGGACTTTACAGCCGGTACCAAGCAAACTCACACCAACTTGCTATCTCCCGGTTATGCGCCGATCGAACAATACCTTCACGACGGCAAATGCACTCCAGCTACAGATATCTACGCGCTCGCCGCCACTTTATACTACCTGCTATCCGGGACACCGCCGATCGCAGCACCCCTGCGCGATCGAATTCCCCTACCCAGCTTGCGGCAATATCAGCCCAACCTCAGCCCCTCTGTTGAACGAGCAATTCTTCAGGGACTGGAAACAGAACCCAGCAAACGCCCCCAAACCGTAGAAAATTGGCTTACCATGCTGCAAGAAACCGATCGAGTACCCGCAGACACAAACAAGCAAACTCTGCGGTGGCCTGCACCGCCGCCACCTCAGTTGACTCTGGTGGCTTTTGCGATTACGGCTGCGATCGCGGGTTGGATGGGTTTCGATCTAGCATGGCGCTACCACAGCATCAGTAAGGCGGGCGGCCTGCGAGATGGTGAGGCTTTCCCTTCTCTGGAAGATTGGCTCAGATCCGGCGATCCGTCACACCCGCTGTTTGGAGAACCATCAGTCGAGAGCAGCCCTTTAGCTCCCCCTCAATTGAACAAGCGCCCCAAACCCGATTCAGATAGCAGCTACAATTCCGAACAAATAGAGCCTTCAGCAACTGACACCCCAGCTTCTCCCTCCCCAGAGATCGAAACCCCCACACCTGAACCCGAGCCAGATCCGGAGCCTTCAGAATCCCCCACGCCGGAACCGACACCGCAGTATTCCGAGCCTGACATCCCAGAAGCTCAAAGCGCGATCGAACCCGCACCGCCAACAGATCCCGCGCCAGTACCGGAAGTTGCGCCCTTACCGCCCGAACCGCCCCGCCCGCAGTCTCAAACTCCCGTTGCGCCCTTTACTCCTGCTGCTGTGGAACCCCTACCTTATCCCGAACCCGCGCCGCCATCGCCGTCACCAACACCTACGGTAGAACCTCCGATACCCAGTTACAGCGAGGGGTATTCTGAAGGAGCGATCGAACCTACTCCGACTCCGGAGACATCGCCATCCGTACCTTTTCCCGAACCTGCTACCAATTAATTTGGGAATTAATTTATCGATCTGCGGTTAAATTTCTAAAGTAATCAACTGCGCGATTTCCTCAGTTTGAAAACCCAAAGCCATCGGCTTTTTAACTCCCGAAATCACCTGCACGTCATAAAGTTCGGTAATAATTCCTTCAAACCGCAACCAATGCACGATCGCCCCTGTATTCAAATCAATTACCATCATCCCGCACCGAGATTCAGCATCTTTTGCTGCTAACAAATCGTCCAATTCTAAACCGCTAAAAGTATTGTCTCCACCCCTCGGTTTCGACAAACCAACAATCGCCCAATTTTCCCAAAAAGCCAATCCCCGCACGTATCCCGGACAAAATGCGACGGCTTCAAATTTCCCCGCTTCTAAATCTACGTATCCCAACTCTCCCCGTCCCGAATTTAACACCCACAATTTATCTCGATACCAGCGAGGCGAATGCGGCATCGATAAGCCGGTGACAATGATATTATTAGAAGCAATATCGATAACTATACCGCCATTTTTCCTGCGATCGCGCCAGCCATCCACTACATCAGATTTACTCGAAGCCGTGACATATTTTGCCTCTCCATTCACCATCGCCAAACCGTTGAGATGGCAGCGATCTTCATTGATGTATTGCGAGATAAACGGCGGTTTCCATAAAGGTTTGCAACTGTGTCGATCGCTCGTTGTTGCGATACAATTAAACAAAGTGCTGATAAAAATAATTCGGTTGTTTTTATCCACTGCAATATCGTGAATGTCGATATCTCCGGTAGTGTGGGCGATGCGGGGGATGTAAAGCCGATCGCAACCTTGGTATAAATTGCCAGATTCTAAAACATTATTTAACTGCCAAAGTTGGTATTTGGAACTGAGATAAATGCGATCGTCCGTGCAGTAAAGCCCCATCGCGCGATCGAAGATCCGCCAATGAATTGAGATTCTGTCAGTTTCCGCGCCCGCACCGATTAAGATTAACCTGCTTGTTTGATAGGTGGTGCAAGCGATGCTAAATTTTTGTTCTTTCAACCACAGCGGAAAATCGCGATCGGCGATTACCGAAATTTCTTCTGAATTCGCGTTCGATCGATCGACTGTCACAGCCTGCCGGGGCGGGTTTAAAATATCCTCGATTTGTGGCGAAGATTGCGGCGAACTCGCCCCTACAATATCAGTGCCTGCACTAGCATTTATTTGACCGTTTTGTCCGGTTTTTGCGGCATTTATTTGTGTTTGTATTTTACCATTTGACGGTTCGATCGCACTATTTTGTAGAAAATTTAAGCGATTTTTTGCTGCTGTTTCTTCCGGGATTTCTGCAATCGGTGCGATTTGGATGGCTGCGGGGGGTAAGTGCGATCGAAACCTTTCCCAAACCTGCAAATAAGCTGATTCTATATGCTTCACAGTACGCGGAGTATCGAACAGCGGAAATTGACGGCGATTTTCGTTTAAGTAATCTTTCAACTGTTGCAATTTTTGCGGGTGAGTTGCTAAATGAATTGCCAATTGTTCGTACTCTGCCAAATTATTAACGATCGATTCCGGTAAATTAACAGCATTCAACAAACTCGCACCAACCCGCGCCGCAAAAGTTTCGCCGGGACAAGTAATAACAGGAATTCCCATCCACAAAGCATCGCTAGCTGTCGTGTGGGCGTTGCAATACAAAGTATCGAGAAATAAATCGATCCAAATGTGGCGCGCTAGGTGTTCTTCTTGCAACAATCTCGGCGCAAAAATCAAGCGATTTGCATCAATTCCCCGCAATTGCGCCTCATTTTTAAGATTCTGAGTTGCTTCGGGATTGCATTCTAACAGCCACAGCACGCTATCCGGTACTTGCTGCAAAATTCGCATCCAAACATCGAACATTACGGGTTCGATTTTGCGACTGTAATTGAAACAGCCGAAAACAAAAGCATCCTCGGGCAAGCCGTATTTTGCTTTAGGATTTTGCTGCTTGACTTGCGGGTTTTCGGCGGGACAAACTCGGCGGTAGTTGTTAATCTGATAGCTGTCGGGCAAGCAGATGAATTTTTCAGTAAAAAACTCGGCGAGGCGGGGCGGCGTAACTGTATTATCAGTGATGATGTAATCGATATAATCGGCACCCATCGTGCTCGCGTAAGTTAGGTAATTAATTTGAATCGGTGCGGGGCGCATTGCCAAAATTCCGGGGTTGGAATGCTGCGTGTATGCCCCCATATCGACGAGAATGTGAGGCCGATCGCTGTAAATTTTTTCGGCTGCTGCTGCGGTTGTTAAGCCTCGCAAATCGGTGAATTTATCGCTGTCTGCTTCGATTTTTTGACGCTCGAAACTGCCGTCGTTGGGGCCGAGGGAGTAGGTGAAGATTTCAAATTGAGTTCGATCGTGCAGCGCAAACAATTCGAGCATTAAATGGGTTAAAGCGTGTTTGTAAAAATCGCCGGCGATGTAGCCGATTCGCAGTTTTTGAGTATCGGTGGGGTGGGGCGGGCACGGGGGCACCGCCCCTACAAATCAATTGTTTGTCGTGTCGGTGGAGGCGGGCGGGCACGGGGGCCACCGCCCCTAC
>JAAUPF010000247.1 GCA_012034575.1 Richelia sp. CSU_2_1
GTGGTGGGAGGCTGAGTCGATTGCGGTTCGATGTCGGAGGTAGCGGTTGCAGGGAAGCTCATGTTGTGGGAAATCTTGAATTTACTTGTCGAAACATAGTTTATCGCAGATATCGGGTTTGTTGATGCGGGCGATCGGCAATTCCCGCCCAACTAGCATCGAGAAACCAGGTTTCTGACGGGGAATATCGGCTTTTATACAAAGTCTTTGCCTCCAAACCGGTTTCTAAGAGATGAATGTTATATAATGCTAATAGAAATATGAAAAAGAGTACATTAGAAAAGCTACCAGTGTATTTACGCCATCCTAAGCAATCTCACAAAATAATTAAACTCGTGCTGAAACTTTACGAATATCCGCCGTCGGGAAATTGCTACAAAATTCGCCTGCTATTAACACAACTCGATCGCCCGTTCGATCGCGTGACAATCGACATCCTCAAAGGCGAAAGTCGCACTCCCGAATTTTTGCTAAAAAACCCTAATGGCAGAATTCCGGTTTTAGAAATTGCACCGAGTAAATTCCTGTTTGAATCCAATGCAATTATGTTTTACTTGAGCGAAGGAACTGAACTTTTCCCCGATGATAAGTTGGAAAGGGCGCAAGTGATGCAGTGGTTATTTTTTGAACAGTACAGTCACGAACCTTTTATTGCTACTTCTCGATTTTGGATTTCTTTGCTGGGAAAAGCTGAAGAATATAAAGAAGCGCTGCAACAAAAACAAGCACCGGGTTATGCTGCTTTGGGCGTGATGGAACAGCATTTAGAAAAAATGAATTTTTTGTCGGAAATCGGTATACGATCGCGGACATCGGTTTATTTGCTTACACGCACGTTGCGGGCGAGGGCGGATTCGATCTGAGCGGGTTTTCAGCGATTTTAAAGTGGATCGATCGAGTGCAAAGTCAGCCCCGATATATCAGTATAGTTGAGAGTTGACAGTTTACAGTTGACAGTCGATCGTTATTCTTCTTCCTTCTTCCTTCTTCCTTTATCAATTCTTACGGTTCCAGAAGTTAATAGCGGTGCAGTGAGGGAAAAAGGAAAACAATCAGAAATAGATCGGATAGAAAATATCATGTTCGATCGCACCGAAAAACTATTGTCAGTTGCAGCAATTCACAGCTACAAAGTTTTGATTTTAGGTGCGTGGGGGTGCGGCGTTTTCAAAAATAATCCTGAAGATGTTGCTAGATATTTTTACCACCATCTCGTCGAGAATCCTCAACTTAAAGGTTTTTTTGAACGAATTGCATTCGCCATTCTCGATAACTCCAAAAATCGAGCAATTATCAAACCATTTCAAGCTATTTTCGACCCCAGCTAATCGGCTAGTTTAGTGCTTTTAGGCCTCGGCGACGAGTAGGGTTTTCAACATTCGGCTGGAAAAGTTCCTTGTAACGCAATCGCAATAAAAGCCTGTATTTTTTTATGCTTAATTTTGTCTATGTAAATATACGTAGTAAGCTAGAGATACTGATATATAAAGCTTTTAGATTGCAAACATTCAATCAAACAAGTATAAAAAAACACCAAAAAACTGTTCTTTACAGAACAGTTTTGAAATTTGAAAAACAAGTACCAGAAGGACGCAAAATTCAGGCACTGCGATCGAGACTTTTTCAGTGACATTGAACTTGAGTCCTCACTACAAACTAATTTTATCGTTGAAGTTCGATCGAACAAAACCTAAGCCATTAATAACTTCCGATGGGGAAATATCCTGCAAAAATTGCTTGACAGCAGAGGGCGATCGCAAAATAATAACTTTTTTCTCAGTTGCAACTTGACAGAGTTTTTCTAGAATAGCAGAGCGGCGACGTTGCGGATAAGTCCATACCCATTTGAGAAATTCCCAATCAAGTCTTTCCGGGCAATTAGAACCCATATCTGGTCTAGTTTTGCCTCTATATTGCCAGAAGCGTTTAATAACTCGCCACAAACACAGAAAGCCTGGAAAATCCAAGAAAATAATCGTATCGGCAGCCAACAACCTAATATCCAATGTTCCGCTATAGTTTCCATCCATTATCCAAGATTCTCGCTTGATTAACTCTTGCACGATTTGCCCCCATTCTGGCTGCGGAGTTTCTACCCAGCCGGGATGCCAATACAAACTATCTAAGTGGATGACTTCTAGATTCAGAATATTTCCCAGTTGGCGGCTTAAGGTAGACTTGCCAGCCCCTCCAGAACCAATAATTAAAATTTTTTTCATGCTTGTAGGAAGAAGGAAGAGGGGGAGACGGGCAGAGTGTAGGGGCGGTGTCCCCGTGCCCGCCCTGAGAGTGGAATAATTACTAATTACGAATTCCCAACGATAGACTATCAACGATCGACTATCAACTGCTATAATTTGCTAGCTTTAACGCTAAATATTTCTCGATAATTTGTCCGGCCGATCGACCCATAATCACATCATCGCCCGGTCGATAAAAACGGATTTGCAAAATGCCATCATTGGGTTGAGGAGTTCCAATAGCCTCAATGAAGAATACCGCATGCTGAGTGTGGCGCGGTCGATCTTCAACAGAGTGTATGTTACCACAATAATCGAAGAGAAATTGCACGGAAACAGCGTCCAAATTAGTTTCTTCTTTAAGCTCTCGAATTGCGGCTGCTTCGTGTGATTCGCCTTGATGTACTCCACCACCCGGTAAGTTATAGAAACGATTGCTTTCTTCAACAATCAAAATACCTGCATCGGTTTCAACTATAACTGTGGCCCTATGTCGGATGTGAATTTGCATTTGGTATAACTCCGAAAACTGACAATCGATGCCCCTAAATTTCAAACCAGCAAGCAAAGGGCAGGAATTTTGCCTGCCCTCCTAATGCCTAAAATTAACCCCAATTAATTTTTGACTTCAGCCATTTCAATCACCCTGCCGTCATAATCCTTGACCAAAAAATTCAGCGGTCTTTCACTGCGAATTTTATAACTGATGCCGCGAGTTTGCACCATCATCAACAGCCGATCCAAACACTCGCGATCGAAACAAACATGACGATCGCGATTTTTGTCCCCGATACCGGCCCCGCTAATTACGTGCAGTTGAGTATTTTTCATTAATTGATACCACAAACCATCGGCAGTTGCCATCGTTTGAGAAGTAGCAGTCCTTCCGACATTCGGCGACAAATACAGGGGATCGATGCCAGTTGTTCCCAAAGTTTGCTCGTAATTGTAATAGTAATGCAGCGGTACTTCTGCTACGGGCAGGTTTAACATACCTTCGTAAAACTGCCTCGCTTGCCCCAAATCCGATACCATCACCGTATGTACTTTCGGTGCACTGGTAAGAAACATCCACATCGCCCCCGCATAAGCGGCCAGCAGCATTACCATAATCCCTTGAGTCGAAAACAAGCTGTCCAGCGGCAGGGATGGTAAAAAAGAACTCAGGTGCACAGGCAAAAGTGCCATAGGATTAACATTAACTGCTAGAGTCATGAATTAAATAAGAAAGGGTAAACAACCATGTTTTGAAAATTGCGATCGCGGCAGACAATCAGTCGCCTGCGAGGATTAAACTCTTTACTAGCCATATTATGTTAGCAAAAACTCGCCGTTAGGGTCCGATCGATGAAAGTCTTTGTATGAAAGTATTTGTTTACGGCACTCTCAAACCGGGAGAGTGCAACTACCCGCACTACTGCGAAAGGAAAGTTGTGAATGCTGTGCCCGCCATCGCCCGAGGTCAGCTTTTTGACCTACCGATGGGCTATCCGGCGATGGTTGCCGGAGAAGGTACAGTCTGCGGTTTTCTCCTCTATTTTGCAAACTCGGCAGTTTTAGCAGATTTAGATAGACTTGAAGACTACCATCTAGGGCGCGATCGAGCACAAAACGAATACCAGCGACAGGAAATCGAAATATTCGATCGGCACCTACAACCTTTAGGTACGGCCTGGGCTTACTTTATGCTAGCCGATCGCGTTCGTTCCCTCGGAGGCATCCTCCTGCCCGATGGAATTTGGCACAACAAATTAGGACTTACGCACTCCTACTTCCAGAAACCGAATTTTTAACCTAGATTGAGGATTTTCATCCCATATTTTTGGTTAAACAACCTGTTTTCTTGAGTCAAGAACGCGCAAGTCCTATTTTTCAAGGGTTGAAGTCCTTACTACAAACCTTTTAGAAAAAATTAATGTTTTCCAGCGACTGCCCGAGACAGATGTCTGGTGTTTAAGACCTTATTGAAATGTCTCCCCCTCAACTATCAACTATCAACTATCAACTATCAACTCTCAACTCTCAACTCAAAACTTTTCTTTAACTCAAAACTCAAAACTCAAAACTCAAAACTCCCGAACAACTCTCAACTCTCAACTATTTAATGCGTATTGTGCAGCGACTTCTGCGAATTTCCACCAGCAGCCTTGGGAATTTCCACCACCGGTGCATTTACTCCAAGCATCAAATCGTTAAGGCTAACAATCTCCACTACGGGTTCGTTCAAAGCCACAATTAAACCTTCAGAATCGGCAGGAACGGGCGATGCTGCAAATTGGGGGCTAAACAATTGGCGGCCGCCTGCCACACCAGAAACTGCAGCCACCAACAAAGCCGCGACGGCGCATCCACCCCAAACTAATTTTTTGCGTTTTGACTTCTGTTCTACCTTCTGTACAACCTTCGCCGCCAATTCCCGCGCGGATTGTTCAGAAGACGGTACGGGCATAGATTGAAAACCCTGCTGCATACTTAAAAGCCGCGAGTACAAACGCTTTGTCGCAGGGTCATTTTCCAGCCATTCTTCAACTTGCCGGCGTTCTTGTGCTGTTACTTCACCGTCGAGATAGGCACTTAGCAATTCAAAACGATCGCGCATCATAGTAGTTACGTTTCCCTGAGGAATATTGTTATTAGTTTGATTTTCAGCAAGTGCACCGTCGATACCTTGCCGGTCGAAATTTTTATCAGATTCAAAGTTATAATTCATCTGCCACACCACCTAATTAAATTGAGGAAAGCAAACTTTTGCCGCAGCATAATTTACTTGTATTTAACAACAGAAATTACGATTTCCCAAGCTCTTTCACCCAATCCGATTTTCCCCAACCTGAAACAGCTCGCATTAATTGCCATCCAGATATTTTTGCAATTGCAACTGCAATCTTTGGCGGGCTCTGGCAATTCTCGACTTGACAGTTCCGAGAGAGACTCCGGTCATTTCGGCTATTTCCTCATAGGCCAAACCTTCAATTTCTCTCAAAACAATGGTCGTGCGGAATACTTCCGGTAAATCCGCGATCGCCTCCCGCAACTGGTCGTAAAATTCTCTTGTGGTTAAATCTTCTTCCGGTCCCGGAGAGTCTGCCGGGATTTCCCAATCTATCTCTCCGTCTTCCAAAGAACGGGGTACGTCCAGCGACAGCGGAGTTCGCACCCGCTTGCGCTTCCGCAACTCGTCGTAAAACAAATTCGTAGCGATGCGACTCAGCCAGCCCCGAAATTTAACGGGTTCTTGCAACCGATTAATATTGCGGTAAACTCGAATCCAAACTTCCTGAGCCAAATCTGCCCGGTCTTGCCAATCTGGTGCCAAGTGATAGAGAACTCTATCTACATGGGACTGATACCGGCTCAGAAGTTCTGCAAAAGCATTTGCCTCAGGTCGGTTTCCTTCCTGACAGCGCAGCACTAAGTCGTAATTAGAGAGTTTTTCGGCTGGCAATTGCACTCTTTGAACGGTCGCCACAACCGCAGACCAGGACACAGAAATAAACTCGCTCATCGTTGGAATAGGCTCATCGAACATTCCAAGATTTTTGACGCTAATCCATAGTATAAGTTCCCAAACCGTCTGTCGAGGTTTGACCGTCGGGAACTTCCTCCAGGACAGTCAGAAAGCTGATTTTTTGCCAAAATCCCGTGCTGCGTGCTGAGAGTCGATCGAAAATCCGGTTTTCTTTGGTGCTAGTGACCCGCATCTTCGCAAGCTCCAATACTAACCCAACTGCTGGAACCGTCAGCCCAATGTTCTTTTTTCCAAATCGGCGCATTGTGCTTGAGGGTGTCGATGGCATACTGACAAGCTGCAAAGGCTTCGCCCCGGTGGGGACAGCCGACGGCCACCAACACGCTGATTTCCCCCACCTGCAAGCGTCCGATGCGATGGTGAATGACAATCCGGTTCGCGTCGGGCCACAGGCGGCGGATTTCGGTGGCGATTTGCTGGAATACTCGCACCGCCATCGGTTCGTAGGCTTGGTATTCTAGAGCAACCACAGCTTGACCGTCAGTTCGATCGCGCACCGTACCGCTCATTAGTACCACGGCTCCGTTAGCCCGATCGTCCGCCAAATTGTAGATTTCTTCTATATATAAAGGAGCGATGGTAATTGCGAAGCTGTCTCGAACATTGCGTTGGGGGATAGAGTCGATCGAAAGAGCAGTGCTGGGATTCATTTTGTCAAAATAGTTTGCGATCGTTAAATTTATTTTTACACTAAGTCAAGTATATTTACATTAAGTCAAGTGCTTGCTCGCAATCTGGAATTATTGCGGGCGCAGGATGCAAATCTCGCCTGCAAAAGGTCGATCGCACTTTGCAATTGGGCGATCGACAACAACACTGCTTTCTTTCCCGAATTGAGATTGTTTCTGAAGTAACTATTGAGGGGTCACGCCCCATCGAATTGCTGTCGGTCGCACTGTAACACATCGATCGGCAAGTAGGGGCGATCGGGCACTTCATTCCTGTTTCTGAAAAGCCCTTTCCCAGCGCAAGCGATTATTTACTTCTATTTTTCAAGATACAGTTATCCTTCCCTTTACCATCCTGCTTGCTGGCTGTGCCCAAAGTTTTCCGCAAACAATGTAAACTTTATTGATTTTTTTTGCCGGAAACCTACTTCAATGACATGATATATTTGTGCATGATTCGGGAAAAACAACTGAAATCCGGCAAAACCCAGACCGGAAAGCCCCCTAAGGCTTCCGAGACAGTACATAATTCAAACGTACATAAGTTAATGGTTGAGCTGTTAATTAACGTTTTTACCTGAATCCGCACGGACAAATGTTGACAATAATCATGAGGAAACTATGGAATCACTAGCATTGACTCACTCTTTTACTGCTTATGAATCTCCAGAGTCAGAGCTCCAACTCAAGTCATTTGACGAACTGGGCTTGAAAATTCCTAATTCTGCATGGGTAGGCGTTGTAGGTATGGCTGTCGCTCTATCTGTGGTTAGCGTTCCAGGCGAAGCACAGGCAAGTTGCCACTACAAACGCTGCGGCCACAAAAGCCATCACAGCTACGGCGAAGTTGCCACCAACGGCGGCCGACTGAATATCCGCAGCAGACCGAGCAAGTGTTCTCATGTCATCGGCAAGTTATATCATGGAGACCACATCAAATTGACCGGTCGTTACAAAAATGGCTGGGCTCAACTCAAAGGTGGCGGCTGGGTCTCTGCATCGTGGCTCTACTAAATCTTAACTAGAAAACTTTAAATTTCTAGCAAGATTGTTAATCGTTACCAGGGCTTGCCTGGTAACGATTATTTTAAATTTTAGATTTTAACGGTAAAAAGCAGTTACTCGATCGCACCTAAACTTTACCGCCGCCGATCGAGTAAAGTAAGGCCATCCGCACCGCTACCCCGCTCGTAACTTGCTGGGAAATTAAACTAAATTGGGGATCGTCCATCAAATCCGAACTAATTTCTACACCCCGATTCACCGGACCGGGATGCAACACCTTCACATCCGGCTGGCAGATTTTGAGTCGATCGCGCGTAATCCCGTACAAAGCATGATACTCTCGCAAACTAGGGAGCAAATGCTGGCTCATCCTTTCCTTTTGCAGTCGCAAAGTCATCACAAAATCAGCATCGACCAAAGCAGGTTCCAAATCCCAGTGCAAAAATAATTTGCCGGCCCTACCCTTACCGCATTCAGCAAAAAACAGCGGTAGCAAAGTCGGCGGCCCGGCCAAATGAACTTCTGCGCCCGCAGCCGTCAAACTCCAGATATTAGATCTTGCTACACGCGAATGCAAAATATCTCCAACCACAGCAATTTTTTGTCGGCTAAAAGTTCCAGTCGCGGGCGTTCGGCATCTAACAGAGAGCAAATAGTAAACAAATCTAGTAAACCCTGAGACGGATGTTCGTGCTGGCCGTCACCGGCGTTGAGCACGCTGACTCTAGATCCCAAACGATCCATTTCCGAGGCGATGGCATCAGGAACTCCAGCCTGTTGGTGGCGGATCACCATCAGATCCGTTCCCATCGCCAAATAAGTCTTAGCAGTATCCAAAATCGTCTCCCCCTTCGTCAGAGAAGAACTGCCGGGGGTAAAATTTAGCGTATCTGCAGACAGGCGCTTTGCTGCTAACTCAAAACTATTGCGAGTTCGGGTAGAGGGTTCAAAAAACAAATTCGCCACTACTTGACCCTGCAAAGCAGGCACCTTCTTCGTGCGGCGGCCGAGTACCTCTCGAAAACTCGCCGCAGTTTGCAGCACCGTACTGTATTCATCAGCAGTAAAATCAGCCAGAGTGAGGATGTGGCGGCGATTCCAAGTCATAAAGTTATTGCCAGAGTTGTCAGCTCGAACAGTATCCAACAATTTTTGACAACCTTTGCTGCCAGTACAGTATAATTAATTTATGTAGCTGCAGCACGCAGCCGTTAACCGCATCCAGCCTCGTACATTGCAGTATCGTCAAGAAAGAGTATTGCTAAAAGCCAAGAGCCAACGTGCAGCATAGCAGCGATTTCAACTTTGCTTGAGGGAAGCTCGGTCATACCGATATACAGCAGAAGTTGCATTCGCTCATACATTCAGGTTTGTCCGAAACCAGCTTCCGCAGCTTTAGCCCTTGCATCTGCCAAAAGCAGGAAACACTAACAGGTGCAAACAATTCCCCGCTCATCCTCAGGGTAGAGGGGGGATTTTAAAGATGATTAATTCTTTCCACTCAGTCGAGACCATTCAGTCCTGCTTATATGTCCTTGCCAAAACGAACTGTGTTAAGATACAAGTTGAATATGTAGCTTCCCGATGAAAATCTACACGTATCTTAGCGAGACTGTTCTTGGCGAAACTGCGATAAAAAGTGAAAGCTGGGAAGTTGTAATTGCAAAAGATTTAAACAATTCAATCAAGAGGTATTATGAGCCAGCAGGTTATACAACAGCCGATGGTTAAGTTTCAGCGTCAGGTGCATTCTCTTGTCACGTCCAATATCATCAAGCCGACAGACAGCATTTGGAAAATTGCTCTGCTCTATGGCGATGAATGGTCGTACTGGAAACAGCAATTGCTGGAGTTTGATTTTTCCATGCAAGACCCCGTGAGCGAGTTGCTCGCTGTCGAGGCTTGGGACGAGGAATAGAAGCACGCGGAAGATAATGAGGCTGTGGAAGTTGCGATCGCGAGAAAGGAAAACTTGGGTGTTAAAAAAAAGGATTGGCTTGTCGTCACAATCAGTGGTGGGATTTTTTCAATAAATTTTTCAGTTGCTAAGTTCTTCCTTTTTCCTTTTCTCTTCTTCTTCCCTCTT
>JAAUPF010000041.1 GCA_012034575.1 Richelia sp. CSU_2_1
AGAAGGGAGAGGGAAGAGGGAAGAGGGAATAGGGAATAGGGAAGAAGGGAGAGGGGAGAAGATAGAAGGGAGAGGGAAGAGGAAAGAAGGGAGAATTGAAAGCAAGCCCCAGGCTAGAAGCCCCAGACATCTGGATAATCCATGACAGATGGCCGATGGCAAACTGCAGTCTCTGAGATTTTTTCTTCCAGATTGCAGAGTATTGCCTTAAAATAAAGGTATGATATGTAAAATTTTGTTAACTTACGGCTCGAGTCGGCGTATCCATGATCTCTAGCACTCTCCTATTTTCCTCGGTTGAAGAAGACCTGCGACTGTTGACAGAAAACTTAAAACAGTTAGTGGGGGCCCGTCACCCCATTTTGTACGCGGCTGCGGAATACTTGTTCGGCGTCAAGGGAAAACGGGTGAGACCCGCAATAGTTCTCTTGGTTGCCCGGACAACCATGCCCAATAGTAAAATTGCTGAAAAACACCGGCGGCTTGCAGAAATTACAGAAATGATCCATACAGCCAGTCTGGTTCACGATGATGTGGTGGACGAATCGGAACTGAGGCGGGGCGTGCCGACGGTTCACAGTCGGTTCAACAACCGCGTGGCTGTATTGGCGGGAGATTTTTTGTTTGCTCAATCTTCCTGGCATTTGGCAAACCTGGACAACCTGCAAGTAGTCAAACTGCTGTCCGAAGTGATTAAAGATTTAGCTGAGGGGGAAATCCAACAAGGACTAAACGGATTTGATACCAGTTTGTCGATCGAAGCATACCTCGAAAAAAGTTACTACAAAACAGCGTCTTTAATTGCCAACAGCTCCAAAGCAGCGGCGTGTTTGAGCGAGGTTTCTGAGGAACTAACAGAGGATTTTTACAGCTACGGTCGCAACATCGGTTTGGCATTCCAAATAGTAGATGATATCTTGGATTTCACTGCTTCAACAGAAATTTTGGGGAAACCCGCAGGCTCGGATCTCAAAAGCGGCAATCTGACGGCACCGGTACTGTTTGCTCTGGAGGAAAAGCCTTATTTGGAAGTTCTTATCGAGCGGGAGTTTGCTCAAGAAGGAGATTTAGAGCAGGCTTTGGCACTGGTTGCAGATTCCCGAGGCATTGAGCGTTCTAGAGAACTAGCTACGCATCACGCACAAAAAGCAGTGGAATACTTGGCTCCGCTACCTGTTTCCGAGTCCCGTCAGTCTTTGATTGACTTGGCAGATTACGTTTTGAGCCGACTTTATTAGTTGACAGTTGACAGTCGATAGTTGATAGTTGACAGTTGACAGTTGACAGTTGACAGTTGATAGTTGACAGTTGACAGTTGAGGATTTACCAATTACCAATTACCAATTACCCATTACCCATTACCGATCGTCATGCGATATCTGGCGGGAGATTGCTAGAATTCGAGTTAGGGTGCGATCGATACTGCTGCAAGTAAAAGCCAATTAATTTTTGTACTTGCTCGCGGCTGACTTCCGTGCCGGTTTCCACACTGCCGGGTGTTTCAAAAAAAACTATGCTGTCGATCGTTTCGAGAGCCAAGATTTGAAATAGAATGTGCGTAACTGGCAAAGGCACCGGCACAGCACGATCTCCTGCAGGAGTCGCCCTAGAAGCATCTTTAAAAGTCGGAAAAGCGTAAATTACATTCTTTTCGGAACCCGGTAACTTGAGGTTGCTCAAAACCGTTACCGCCCAACTTCCCTGGGGAGTTTGCAGGATGAAATATTCGAGGTGTTTAAGCTGTTCGGCTAACAACTGCAACGCTGGAGCAATCGCCTCTAAAATCTGCGGCGTCGAACCGTCGCGGGGCGCTTTTTCAATCAGTGTTTGAATCTGTCGATCTAAATCCATCTGTTATGTGAAATCCTGTCGCACTAAATCCTACGCATTATAGCGCAAGCTGGCGATTTGAAATTTTAGATTTGAGGTTGTGGATTGAATGAATAATTTTAAATTTACCAATTAGAGATTTTTAGGATGGCTAAAAAACTGATAGTATCTGTATGATGGTGGGAGTTAAAATAACCGATCGAAAGCATGATAAAGCCGCGTTCGCTAGATTGTACTGCCGATCGAAATGACAAAATAGCGCAGCATCTCGATCGGCAGTGCTGTGTCTCTGCGGATACCAACTTACTGACCTCGGATTTGATATTATTAATTAAAAACTATTACTCAGACAATTATCAATTATAGATTACCGAGATCAAACTGCTATGAAGATTCCAACTTTTGTATTGGCTTCCGCTTCCCCCGCACGGCGCAGCCTGCTAGAAAGTGCTGGCATTAAAGCTGTTGTTTGCCCGAGCGATTTTGATGAAAATCAAATAAAGATGAGGGATGCTACTAAATTAGTGCAGGTGTTAGCTGAGGGAAAAGCTGATGCTGTGGCTGATTTTTTGCGGGCTAATTCCCACCCGCAAATTCCCAATCCTAAAGCGTGTTTGGTGTTGGGATGCGATTCAATTTTGGTGGTTGGTGGGGAAATTTACGGCAAGCCAAAAGATGCTGAAGAAGCTGTTTTGCGCTGGCAGAAAATGCGCGGAAAAGTTGGCGAACTTTATACGGGTCATGCTTTAATAAATACTAAGTTTGATAATTTTGAAATGGCTGCAGGTGCTTCGATCGTCCGCTGTCAAGTTACTAAGGTTTATTTGCGGATGTGAGCGATAAACAAATTGCTGCTTACGTTGCGACTGGAGAGCCGCTGCAATGTGCCGGCTGTTTTGCCCTTGAAGGTAAGGGCGGTTTTTTTGTGGAGAAAATCGAAGGCTGTCATACTAACGTTATCGGTTTGAGTTTGCCTTTGTTGCGACGAATGTTGCGGGAAATGGGTTATGATGTGGCGGACTTTTGGCGTTAAAATTCAAGATGTGAATCTTCCGTCATGGACGCACCAGCTCTATATTTAGGGTGCGCAGTGCGCACCTTACCGCTAATTGTTTGAGAACAAAACTTACGCAAAAACTCTATATGTAGGGTGCGCAGTGCGCACCTTACCGCTAATTGTTTGAGAACAAAACTTACGCAAAAACTCTATATGTAGGGTGCGCACTGCGCACCTTACTACTACTAATCGCGTGTAAAACTACTGAAAGCGTAAGTCCTGCAAAAGTAAAGAGGGGACTGAAGTCCCTACTACGAACTTTATGGAGAACCTATTTTATCCGAGGGCGATCGACCCATCAGCTACTGAGGTAAACTGGATTTGAGACGGCGATACTTCTTTAACCAAACCCAAGATATTTCCCGTGCTGGCTTCCCTAATTATTGTGGCCCTGGTATTGAGAAATCTAAAATCAGCAGTTCTGGGAATTCCGGGAGGAAAAGGCCCGCCGCTTTCGTAATCTCTGGCATCGCCAATTGTTAAAAACCTTTCGGTTAAAACAATGTCATTGCGCGTCAATCCTCCCGCCAGTCCGATAACATCACCTTGCGCGGGATTGTAATCGAGAATAAAATCGGCCGGCACTTCTTCTACATTAGTAGGAAAAGTGTTAGGAACTGGAGGTTGAGTCGAACCGATTTCTCGCGAAGTTGTCCCCGGTTCTCTTCTAATGACAAATAAATCTGCACCTTCATTGCCCCACAGCCTATCAATTCCAGCGTCACCAATTAGAGTATCGTTGCCGCTATTTCCGACTAAAGCATCTCTGCCTTGACCACCTCTGATAAAATCATCTCCGGTGCCTCCATAGGCGTAATCGTCGCCTTGATTTCCGTTGAGGATATCGTTGGCGCATTCTCCGTAGATGATGTCAAAATCTTGACCCCCGCGAATTGTATCGCGGCCGCAACCTCCGATTAGTGTATCTTGACCGGAGTTGCCATTCATCAATTCGGCAGCGCCCGAACCCCGAATAAAATCATTGCCTGCAAGGGCGCGCAAGCCTCCTGGAAAGTTGCGCAGGATGCCGTTTGCTAGTTGAAATACGTCGTCATTGGGAGTGAGGTCAAAAAAATTGGGATCGGCGATGGAATTTGGTAACGGCGCTGTCAGCAGTCGAATGTTGGGCGGATCTGTAAAAGTTGGATCGGAGTTGTCTGCTAATGCTTTAAGTTGTCCGAGGGTATTTTCTAACATAGTAGATTTATCCTGTAGCGATCGACCCTATTGACTGTTTTCTCGATCGAAAAGTTCCGATTTTTATAGATTTTTATAAAAGAGAAAATAAACACTACAAAGTGAGAATGAGGACTGAAGTCCTCACTGCAAACTTATTTTCCGAAACAATTTTATCCGAGGGCGATCGAACTGTCGGCTACTGAGGTAAACTGAATTCGATCGGGCGACACATCTTTTACCAAACCCAAGATATTTCCGGTACTTGCTTCCCTAATTATCGTCGCTCTAGTATTCAAAATTCTAAACTCAAGAGTTTGAGGCTGCCCCGGAGGAGTCGGCCCGCTGCTGTCGTACAGTCTGGCATCACCAATTGTTAAAAACCTTTCGGTTAAAACAATATCGTTGCGCGTCAATCCTCCGGCAAGTCCGATAACATCACCTTGCGCGGGATTGTAATCGAGAATAAAATCAGCAGGCACTTGTTCTACATTATTAGGAAAACTGTTAGGAGGCGGCGGTTGAGTCGAACCGAATTCCCCCGAAGTTGCCCCTGGTTCTCTTCTGATGACAAATAAATCGGCACCTTCACCGCCCCAAAGCCTGTCAATTCCAGCGTCGCCAATTAAAGTATCGTTGCCGCTATTTCCTACTAAAGCATCGTTACCTTGACCGCCCCTAGCAAAATCATTTCCGGTGCCTCCATAGAGGAGGTCAAAACCTTGATTGCCGTTAAGTATGTCGCTAGCGCATTCTCCGTAAATAACGTCAAAATCTTGACCGCCGCGAATCGTATCGCTACCGCAGCCTCCGATTAACGTGTCTTGGCCGGAGTTGCCGTTCATCTGTTCGGATGCGCTGGAACCGCGAATAAAATCGTTACCTGCGAGGGCTCGCAAGCCGCCAGGAAAGTCGCGCAGGATGCCGTTTGCTAGTTGAAATACATCGTCATTGGGAGTGAGGTCAAAAAAATTGGGATCGGTAATGGAATTCGGTAAAGGCGCTGTCAGCAGTCGGATGTTCGGCGGATCTGTAAAAGTTGGATTGGAGTTGTCTGCTGATGCTTTAAGTTGTCCGAGATCGTTTTCTAACATAGTAGATTTATCTTGTAGCGATCGACCCTATCGACTGTTTTGTTTATCAAAAAGTTCCTCAACTTTTTTTATGACTTAGGTAGCAACCGGGTTGTTTCCGAAAATATTGGATTGTTGCCTTTAAGCCGCAGTCCGCTAGGGGTTTAAACCCCTGTCTCATAGCGCAATTCCTGGCGAGCGAAGACTTAATAAGTTATCACTTTTATGCACAAATAATTTCAGACAAATAAAATAAAGCGCACCACCGCCAGCGCCCTAAAAAATATTTACTTTTTGATATGTTTTGTACCGCTTGCTTGTGCTATACTTTAATAATGGGAGTAGTGACAAAAATATTTTTTTAGGACAGATTCCCATTATTAAAATATATCATGTCAATGTCAACAAGTAAAGCGTTTAACCCCAAAAAAAACGAAAATTTTTTGCGATATCATTAAAAAAAGTAAAGCGATCGATCGGTCAATTAGGATAGGACAGCGAAACAATTATGACATACGATTACGACTTGTTTGTAATAGGTGCGGGTTCCGGCGGATTGGCAAGTTCCAAACGGGCGGCATCCTACGGTGCGAAGGTGGCGATCGCGGAAAATGACTTAGTAGGGGGAACCTGCGTAATTCGTGGCTGCGTGCCGAAAAAATTGATGGTTTATGCTTCCACATTTTCGCACCTTTACGAAGATGCGATCGGCTACGGTTGGAGTCCCGTAGAAAGCAGCTTTGACTGGGAAAAACTCGTCACTACTGTGGACGCAGAAGTGCGCAGGCTTAGCAAACTGCACATCAGCTTCCTCGAAAAAGCCGGAGTAGAATTAATCTCAGGATACGCCAGATTTGTTGACCCCCATACTGTCGAAGTTGGTGACAGAAAAATCACCGCTGCTAAAATATTAATTGCTGTTGGCGGCGAAGCTCACAAAATCGACATTCCCGGTATCGAACACGCGATTACTTCCCGCGAAATCTTCTTGCTAAAAGAGCAACCGAAGCGACTGGCAATTTTGGGAGGTGGCTACATCGGCGTTGAATTTGCCTGCATCATGAACGGATTGGGAACTGAAGTAACTCAAATCATCCGGCGCGAAAAAATCTTGCATTACTTCGACGAAGAACTTCGCGATAACGTGCAAGAAGGAATGGCAAAACACGGCATCAATTTTGTCACCGGAAGTTCGATCGAATGGATTGAGAAAACTCCTGAAGGTTTGAATGTAAAATTGTGGGGAAAATCAGAAGAAACCCTGACAGTAGATGCCCTTTTGTGCGCTACCGGACGCTTGCCTAACTTGGAAAAATTGGGTTTAGAAAATGCGGGAGTAGAAACAGATAAAGGCGCGATCGCAGTTACTAAAGACAGCCGCACCAGCCAGCCGCACATTTTTGCAGTAGGAGATTGCACCAACCGGATTAATTTAACACCAGTTGCGATCGCTGAAGGACGCGCTTTTGCAGATACAGAATTCGGCAACAATCCGAGAGCAATTACTCACGAAAATGTGCCGTCGGCCGTATTTTCGCAACCGGAAGCAGCTACAGTTGGCTTAACAGAAGAGGAGGCTAAAGCCAAGTTTCCCGAATCAATTAAGTGCTATACAGCCAAGTTTCGCCCGATGTTTCATGCTTTGACAGGTGCGGATGAAAAGACTTTTGTTAAGTTAGTTGTTGAGACTAATACTGACAGAGTTTTGGGCGTGCACATGGTGGGTAAAGATGCGGGCGAAATCATTCAAGGAATGGCGATCGCGGTTAATATGGGAGCTACGAAGAAAGATTTTGATGCGACTATTGGCATTCACCCATCGACTGCTGAAGAGTTTGTTACTTTGCGGTAATTAAGGCGAAATTCCCGAGGCCGCCAGGGGTTTAAACCCCTGGCTCATAGCTGAAGTCGGTTGAAACTCACATCTTGCACCAATGTCAATAAGAGGTTTTCTAGTGGGGTGGGGGCGGGTTTATTAACCTATTTGCTACCTTCTGTGACTGTTGAGAACCCGCCCCTACAGGTTATTGAGAAAGCTATTGAGAAAGGTGCAAGATCTCAGTTGAAACCGACTGCATAAGATCGTTTTTAAAAATGGTTTTTTTGCCTGTGACATTACGTGCATCGATATTAAAGAAACCGGGTTTTTGGAGATTTAAGGCTGCGATCGAATATTTTTGTAAAAACCCAGTTTATGCCTGAGTTAAGATTTAATATCATCCATATCAAAGAAACCAGGTTTTTTGGGATTTAAGGGGGTCAGCGAGTATTTTCGTAAAAACCCGGTTTCTACCCCAACAAAGATTTAATATTGAAGTCGAGAATGGATTGAACGATTTAATCACAATTACCTGCGCCTGACTAGGATTCTTACAAGTTTGACAATTCTGGGATTAGAAAATTACGCTTTGGCTCTTTTCAAATGTTTGGATGAGATTTACAATGAAAATCAGAAAACTATTGGTTTAGAAACTTATAATTATTGGAAAAAAGCGGTAAATAGTTGACAGTTGACAGTTGACAGTTGACAGTTGACAGTTGTTTAGGAGTTTTGAGTATTGACAGTTCTTAATTCAAAACTCAAAACTTAAAACTTAGAACTCCCCTCTCCCCCTCTCCCTCCTGCTTTCTATTATTTGAACCTTTTTCGCGCTTGTCCTGTCTAAACCCTGCAGATAACGAACTGGTGAGGGAGACTTCACAGGTGTTAGCTGTGCCAGCAAATGTTTTAACCGACGACTGTTCCGACTCGGACTTAGTTGCTAGGTGTTTAAAGGGCGATCGTACTTGCTTTCGCTACCTTTATCAACGCTACCAACAGAAAGTCCGGTCAACTCTTTACCAACTCTGCGGGCCGTCACTTCTCGACGATTTAGTGCAAGAAGTATTCCTGCGAGTCTGGAAAAGTTTGCCCAAACTCAAGCACAAGGAAAACTTTGCTACTTGGCTTTATCGCATTACTTGGAATGTAGCATCCGATCAGAGACAAGCATTTGCTCGGCAGCATTCTTTTGATGCCAAAATCCAAAGTAAAGAAGTAATGGAGGGAATTATTATTAAAGATAATACCTCTGACTTAATGAAGTTGCACTATCAAGATTTAGTGCAGCGCGCCTTGGCACAATTGAGCTTTGAACACCGCAGCATTTTAGTGCTGCACGATTTAGAAGATATCCCGCAAAAAGAAGTAGCTCAAATTTTGGGTCTGCCGCTGGGAACTGTCAAATCTCGCTTGTTTTATGCGCGCAATGCTGTACGGCAATTTTAGTCAAAAAGAGGGGGTGTGCGAACTGTGAATGATGACAATAGCGACAAAAAGTTAGTTAATTTTTTGAAGCAATATCGCCCGGATATTCCTGAAGCTGCACCGGATTTAGAACAAAAATTGCTGGCAGCTTTAGAAAGAGATGAGGTCGATCGCCCGAAATTACCACTCAATCTGCCTGAAAAAAGATCGAGAATTTCATCGCTCGCCAAATGGGCTTTTCCCCCCGCGATCGCAGCTAGCTTGCTAGTCTTTTGGTCTGGCTATCGCCTGCTAATTCCCACACCAGTCCACCCGGATGAGGCAGCACATTTAGAAGCATTTCTGATCGATAACTGGGATGGTGTATTGAACGAGGATAACGGGGAAATTGCGGGCGATCGAGCGCAAACAGACTGGTTAAATCTGGCTGTTACTTCTGATACAGAAGAAGCAAAAAATCACTAATCTCCTAACTAATTTCAAAGAGGTAACTTTCATGTCAATTCGTCGCATTTCTGCCATAGCTATGTTAGTATTTTTCTGTGGCAGCACGGGCGCTGCAATAGCCTCGCCCTATCCCGCAATACCGGAAATAATTGCCCAAAACCAGCAGCAAAATCAACGCGGTAACAAACAAGGTAGGCTGTTTGAACAGTTAAATTTAACAGCCGAACAAAAGCAAAGAATGCAAGCAGTGCGCGATCGGTACAAAGACCAAATTTCCCAGCGCATGCAAGCAGTCCGCCAAGCCCGACAAGAATTGGAAACTATGATGTCAGGTACGACGGCAAATGCCAGTCAAATGCGCGACAAACACCGCCAAATTATGGGATTGCGCCAGCAATTGGAAGAGGTACAATTTGAAAGTATGATGGCAATGCGAGAAGTGCTCACGGCCGAACAGCGCAGCCGTTTAGCTCAACTCATGCAGCAGCGCCGACAAAATGTCAGAAACCGGATGCAAAACCGCCAACAACAATAATTGGTAATTGGTAATTGGTAATTGGTAATTGGTAATTGCTAAATTGCTAGTTGGTAATTGGTAATTGGTAATTGGTAATTATTTGAGTTGTACCTCATGTTTCATGAGAAACGCTATTTGGTCATCGATCGGACCTAATATAAATTGTCAAAAATCACCGCTCTATAAGGGCGGTGATTCTGTTAAAAGACTTATAAGGTGCGCAGTGCGCACCCTACATAACTATTTCGTGAATCTAGATTCCCTAAATTCCCCTTGGATTAGATGTAGTGCCACCCACAATCGGTTCTTTGAGTGAATCCCACCAATTCTTGGTGGTATCGATCGGATTAAGATTGGGCAACAAACCAGTACGTGAATCAGTGATACTTGAGCCGCTAGCACTCACTCCCCCGCCGACAGAATTGGTGATGAAATCGCCCGAATCTACATTACTGTCGATCGCACTAGCCGAACGAAAATCAGTAATATCAGGTTCGGAGGCAGTGCTCGATGCTGCTAAGGGAGCACCCAGAAAAGGAAATACATCATTGTCTACGATGTTTAAGATAGCGGTGCCTTGCGTTCCGATCGTGGCACTTCCTGTAGGGTTGGTCAAACTTAAGTTGACAGTTTCGGTGCCCTCAAAGGGGAAGAAATCATCAACGATCGGCATAATGAGAGTTTTGGGTGCAGAATCCCCAGCGGCAAAATTCACAGCAATGGGAGTAGTGGTGTAATCAAAAGGAGCTATAGCACTACCATTGCTCAAATTCACCGTGGCGGAAACGGCGCTATTCGCATTACCTGTGCGGGTAACTGTCACGGCTGCAATTGGCGTACCATCTTCGTTGACGCTAAAGATAGGCGAACTAAATTGCAAAGTGCTGTCATCGTCCGCAATATTCAAGATAGCAGTGCTTTGCGTTCCGATCGAAGCATTGCCTGTAGGATTTGTCAAACTTAAGTTGACTCTTTCAGTACCTTCCACCAAAGTATCGTTGACGATCGGAATATTGACAATTTTGGGTGCAGAATCTCCACTGGCAAAATTGACAGCGATGGGAGAATTGCTGTAATCATTAGGAGCGATCGCAGTACCGTTATTGAGGTTAACCGTAGCTGAAACGGCACCATTACTATTACCAGTACGAGTGACTGTCACGGCTGCTACCACCCTTCCATTTTCGTTCACCCTGAAAGTAGGAGCGCTAAATTGCAAGCTGCTGTCATTGTCCAAGATGTCCAAGTTAGCAGTGCTTTGAGTTCCGATCGAGGCATTACCTGTAGGATTGGTCAAACTTAAGCTGATATTTTCGGTACCTTCCAGCAAGATATCGTCGAGAATCGGAATGTTGATAGTTTTGTCTGCAGTATCCCCAGCAGCAAAATTGACAGGGATGGGAGTACCGGTGTAATCGCCGGGGGCCGTAGCAGTACCATCAGTCAAATTCACCGTGGCTGAAACAGCACCATTACCACTACCAGTGCGAGAGACTGTCACGGCTGCAACGGGAGTGCCATCTTCGTTGACGCTAAAGGTAGGAGCACTAAATTGCAGGCTGCTGTCATTATCTACGATGTTTAAGATAGCGGTGCCTTGAGTTCCGATCGAAGCATTGCCTGTAGGGTTAGCCAAAGTTAAATTGACAGTTTCGAGACCCTCCACCAAAGTATCGTTGACGATCGGAATATTGACAATTTTCGGTGCAGCATCCCCAGCAGCAAAATTCACAGGGATGGGAGTACCGGTGTAATCGCCCAGGGGCTGTAGCAGTACCGTCAGCGAGGTTTACCGTCGCTGAGACTGCACCGGTAACATTTCCAGTGCGAGTGACTGTAACGGCTGCAACGGGCGTTCCGTTTTCATTCACCCTGAAAGTAGGAGCACTGAATTGCAGGCTGCTGTCATTATCTAAGATGCTTAAAGTGGCAGTGCTTTGAGTTCCAAGTGTGGCACCCGTAGCATTAGCCAAAGTTAAGTTGACACTTTCAGTACCCTCTACCAAAGTATCGTTGGCGATCGGAATGGTGACAGTTTTGGGTGCAGAATCCCCAGCAGCAAAATTCACAGCGATGGGAGTATTGGTGTAATCGCCAGGGGCTGTAGCAGTACCATCAGCCAAGTTCACCGTAGCTGACGCAGCACCAGTGGTGCTACCCGTGCGAGTAACTGTGACTGCTGCAACGGGCGTTCCATCTTCATTGACGCTGAAAGTAGGAGCGCTAAATTGCAGGCTGCTGTCATTATCCAAGACACTCAGAGTAGCAGTGCTTTGAGTTCCAAGTGTGGCACCTGTGGCATTAGCCAAAGTTAAGTTGACGGTTTCGGTACCCTCTACCAAAGTATCGTTAGTAATCGGAATATTGACCGTCTTGGACGTGCCATCTCCAGCAGCAAAATTCACAGTGATGGGAGTACCGGTGTAATCGCCGGGGGCTGTAGCAGTACCGTCAGCCAAGTTCACCGTAGCTGACGCAGCACCCGCGGTGCTACCCGTGCGAGTAACTGTGACTGCTGCAACGGGCGTTCCATCTTCGTTGACGCTGAAAGTAGGAGCGCTAAATTGCAGGGTGCTGTCATCATCTACGATGTTTAAAGTTGCAGTGCCTTGAGTGCCGATCGTCGCACCACCCGTAGGACTGGCTAAAGTTAAATTGACAGTTTCAGTACCCTCTACCAAAGTATCGTTGACGATCGGAACGACGATCGTTTTAGCTGCGGTGTCCCCAGCAGCAAAATTCACAGCAATGGGAGTACCGGTGTAATCGCCGGGGGCTGTAGCGGTACCGTTAGTGAGGTTCGCGGTGGCTGAGACAGCGCCCGCACTACCACCGGTGCGAGTAACTGTCACGGCTGCAACGGGCGTGCCATCTTCATTGACGCTAAAGGTAGGGGCGCTAAATTGCAGGGTGCCGGCATTGTCATTGTCTACTACGTTCAAAGTAGCGGTGCTTTGCGTTCCCAAGGTGACACGACTGCTGCCGGTGGGATTGGTCAAGGTTAAGTTAATGCTTTCATTACCTTCGACTAAAGCATCATCGACAATGGGAATGACGATCGTCTTGGGTGCGGTGTCCCCAGCGGCAAAATTCACAGCGATGGGAGTGCCGGTGTAATCGCCAGGGGCTGTAGCAGTTCCATTAGTGAGGTTGACAGTAGCTGAGGCGGTGCCGGCGCTACTACCAGTGCGAGTGACTGTAACGGCTGCTACAGGCGTTCCATCTTCGTTGACGCTAAAGGTTGGGGCGCTAAACTGCAGGTTCACTGCATCTTCAGTTCCTTGATATTCAATGTTCCGCACTAAGTAGTCGGAACCATCGTCTTTGAAAGGGGTGGCGAGGTAGGCTGCGGTGGGGCTGTCGTAGGCTTTGGCGGAGAATCGCAGTTCGTCAAAAGTAATGTTGCTCAGCGGGTTGGCTTCGATCTTGAATTTAAAACTACCATCGGTACGATCGCCGGTGAAAGTCACTCCATCTGAAGATAAGGTAATTGGTTTTGCAGCAGTTGGAGCGTTAATGCGAGTAATCGTAAAATTGCTAGTCGGAACCAAAACTCCATTATTGAAAATTTGCAGCAAACCAACTTCATTCCCTTGATCGCCCAATCCTGGACTTGTTTTGGGACTTAATGAACTGAGGTCGATCGTGGCGCTAGTGATGTCTTGATTATCTGCCCATTTTAGCTTCAGTGCCTGAGATTGATTTGTATTGGGGTTGTGGTTGATTTCTGCCCGATTTTTAATGGGGTCAGTGAACCAACCATCGTAAGCAGATGGAACGCCAATACCGGCGCTGCTGCCGTAACTCAACCAACTTTTAGGGTTTTCGTTGGTGGCTAAGGTAAGGTTGCCGATCGCAATAGGATTAAGATAGTCAGTTTCTACGCCGTCAACGGCTATTCCAAATAGTTTAACACCTTGATTCTGGGCGGTGGTAGGCCATTTGGTGATTAACTCGTTGATGGTGGTGTAATTAGTCGTTTGACCTAAAAAACCATTGATGGGAGTAGCCATAGTTTCCGTTTGATGGTAAGTAATTAAGGATTAGAAGTAACTGAAAACCAGAAATTGGGATTTCTTTATAGTTACCGATCGCTGCAAGAAAAATTTCGTCATAAGTACGTGCAGGTAGATCGAGTAAAAATTTTCAGAATGCCCAAATGCTTGCGCCACAGGCATCTGAAGGATCGATCGCCCGATCGAATGTTGCTGGTAACTACTTGCACCTACTTAATAGAGATACCTAACTTTCACGATCGACCGCTTCGATCCGGAAAAATGTCTGATATTTTTTTCTGATTTATAAAAAGCGGATTTTCCGCATTTTTAGGGGAAAGATTGCCTAATTCTCGCAATATGTAGAGTTTATCTGGCAAAGCATCACAATATCTGAATGTGTAAGTAAATCCACTTAATTAAATCCAAGATACAAATGGCTAAAAAGTTTTCAATCTGAGTATTCTTCCCGATCCCTGATTCCCGATCCTTGATTCTTTCTATAGCAATCGCGCCCGATGGCTCTTGACATTCTCGATCGTCCAAAATGATTTAGGATTGCTATATATTCCTAGATATAGCAACCGCATCCGGAGGAACCTGACAAGATCGATCGCCCTGACTCTCGCTATTGGCGAGAATGGAGTGTGGGGTTTCGGGTCAGAAAAGAATGCCCGTTTCTACCCCCCCAGATATTAAAACAGACTCAGAAGGTGTTAATACCTCCCAAGTCTGTAAAGATGAGCGTAGATGCCATTATCAGTCGATCGACAAGTTGTCGAATTGCAAACCAACTTAAACTCCCACAGGTTGAGCTTTTTTCCCAGTAACAACCTTGATTACCCGTTCGGCAATTGCTTCTTGAATGCCGCGATCTAAATCGCTGGTAAATCCTACACAAGAGCAATTGATTTCACCCAAAACATACTTATCGTTGCGATCTTCATCCCAATCGAGCATGAAATCAGCCGTCCAAATTAAGGGCTCTTCATAGCCACCTAATTTGCCCATCACCGTCGGCAGTTTGGCGAGGAACATATCGACGAGAGTTTGCCATTTAGAAGGCTCGTCGTAAGTGTATTTTGCACCCGAGAATAAAGTTGCAGAGAAGGCATCAGCCGAATCGTGCGGCTTTTTATGTACCACAAAAATGGGCTTATCGCCCACCATTAAAATCCGAATTTCGCCTTCTTTAATCCGGGGCATGAAGCGCATATCCACTAACATCCCATTCTCACCCACAATGTACTGGGTGCAGAATTCCATGAATGCGCCTAATTCATGATATTCTACGTGGTTGTCAACCGCTTCGGTGCATTTAATTTTGGTATCGAGAGGCAAGGGTTTGCCTTGTTCGTAAGGACGTTCGTCAACAACTTCAACGCGCCAAATTCCTTCACCCGTCGAACCCCGGTTTTGTTTTAACACCCGTTGAGTAATTGAAACAGTGGTGGGGAAGTGTTCTTTTAACGCTTCAACCGTGTAATAAGCTAAAGTGTCTTCCGGTACTAATCCCGTATCGGTGATTTTGCACAGGGCATCTTTGGCACCATAATTCAACATGGCATCGGGATGCGGCATTCCGATTACGCCTACTGCGCTCAAAGCGCGCAACAGGTCAAAATAGGTTGATTCTCCGCCGGGAATATTACCTGGATTGATGCGGCTGACATAGGCATCCGCATTGTCTGAGACATATTTAAAAATCTCATATTTCTTGTCATCCGAATAAAAGATGACTTCGGCATTCCAGCCTTTTGCTTTCAAAGCATCAACCATTGGCATCGTATCTTTCCGATGGCCGTCAGGACCTTTGTCGGAACCACCTTGGACTTCAAAAAAAACGATGTTCTTTTTCATGAGATTCTGCTACCTTGCTATTTTTTGTTAGAGTTTCGATGGGCGCAAAAATACACCAGATCTATTTAAACTTTTTAATTAATTTATTCTTTGTATCCATTATCACTATTTAAGATTTATTTCCGATTTAAACTATTTCTTTATATTCCCTGTGATGCTTTTCAGGCATAGCTTTTTCGGCTTTTATTGCCTAAAATCTCTTACACAATCTTTGAGTTTTCTTTAACTTTCGATCGGGGAATGAACAGCATAAGTTTGACTTGCGTTGAGAGAAGTTGGCGGACTGTTACATAATGCTGAGATCGACTAATATTTGTAAAAAACTGTAAAGACTAGAATTAAATAAGCGCGGTGTAGAAAACAGCACTGATGTGTCCGAAAATACCAAGAGTTATAGCAGTTGACAGTTGACAGTTGACAGTTGACAGTTACGAGCCGCGAATCAAACCGTCGATCCGTCGCCGAGATCGGAGCTTTATTCATGAGTTCCTGAATGTCAAGAGCACCGGGCGCGATTGCTATAAGTCCAGCTCCTACAGGTAGTGTTTCGGATCGGCAATCCCCGCATTGCACCCATTAAATCCTAGTTACATCGTGAATTTTGAGCTACAATAAATACTCGGTCAATGCAATATTTTTCTTGATGAGTTTACCCGCTAATTCCAGTTACATTTATTTGCACGGATTTGCTTCGAGTCCGAATTCGGCAAAAGCAAATTATCTGCGCGATCGCTTCGAGGGTCTGGGAATTGACCTCAAAACTCCCGATCTCAATCAAAATGATTTTTCCAATCTCACTCTCACCAGGCAGTTAGAACAAATAGAAACAGAATTTTTTCAACCCCAAATTTCCCTAACTAGCCCGAACAAAGAAGCGCAAAAAGAGGCAGTAGAGGTAACAGTAATTGGGTCGAGTTTTGGGGGGCTGACAGCAGCTTGGTTGGCCCAGCGACAATTGGCGGTAAAACGAATAGTCTTGCTAGCACCGGCTTTTCAATTTTTATCGCACTGGCTGCCGCTGTTGGGACAACAACAGTTGGAAAAGTGGCATTCCGAAGGATATTTACCCGTTTACCACCACGGCGAACAGCGCTATTTGCCGTTAAATTACCGTTTTGTAGCTGAAATGGCGCAATATCCCGAAGAAAAATTAATGCGATCGGTCCCGGCATTAATTTTGCACGGCAAGCATGATACAATAATACCGATTCAAGCTAGCAGAAATTTTGCCGCCAACCGTCCCTGGGTGAAATTAATAGAATTAGAAGACGATCACTCCTTGGGAAATGTCTTAGCAACAATATGGGAAGCGATTCAAAAGTTTTGCCAGTTAAAAAATTAAAATTAGGTTAATTTCTGAGTTTCGGAACAAGCGAATGTTGAAACAAGATCGATCGATCCGCACTTTAGCCGTTGACATCGGCGGTAGCGGCATTAAAGTTATGGTTTTGAACGAAAAAGGCGAACCCCAAACGGAACGAAACCGCCTAGAAACTCCTCAGCCACCGAAACCGGAACCGATACTAGAAACGATCGCATCCTTAGCAGGGACGCAGGGAGAATTCGATCGAGTATCTGTCGGTTTCCCCGGAGTCGTGCGCCTGGGAGTCATCAAAACGGCAGCGAATTTAGATCCGTCTTGGATCGATTTTGACTTAGAAACTACCCTCAAAGATCGCTTGGGAAAACCCGCACGAGTTGCCAATGATGCCGACATTCAAGGATTAGGAGCGATCGCCGGAACGGGAGTAGAATTAGTAGTTACTCTCGGTACGGGTTTCGGTTCGGCCTTATTTGTCGATGGTACCTTGGTGCCGAATCTAGAATTAGGACATCACCCGTTCCGCAAAGGAGAAACTTACGAACAGCAATTGGGACGTTTTGCTTTAGATACAGTAGGTAGCAAAAGGTGGAACCGCCGTCTCGAAAAGGCGATCGTTTGCTTGCAAAATCTGTTTAATTGCGATTGCATTTATATCGGCGGCGGCAATACTAAAAAGATAGCTTTTGAGCTACCGCCGAAGGTAAAAATAGTACCGAATGTTAGCGGTTTGTTAGGCGGCATCGCTTTGTGGCGGGATTGAAAAGGCGCGATCGAACAAACCTTGCGGTAAAATTGTGCGGTATCCATATTTTACCAAAAATTAAAACTGATTAGCCCAATTTGGGTTGCGGTTTTTTTAGAACTAGGTTGAAAGCTACCAAATATAGCTAGTTTAAATGATAAGTAACCTTTTGACCCCACCCCAACCCTCCCCTTAGTAGGGGAGGGAGCAAGAAAGATTGTACAAATGATTTAGGCGGGCTATATATCAAACCAATGAAACTATTATCTCTTAACCCTTAACAGTCAACGATCGACTGTCAACTGTCAACTGTTTAACGCATCGGATCGCGGTAGCGCGTTGGTTCATCCTTGCGGAATAGATTCGCTAACCCGAGGATGCCCAACAAACCTAACGCACCCCAATGATTGTTGTCCCGCTTGCTTTCTTGAAAAGGGGTTCGATCGAGAATCACTCGATTAGAATCAGTATTGTTTTGTGCCGGAGCCGAGTTAGTTTGAGCCTCAGCAGGTAAAGCTGATGGTAAAATAGTTAAACTCAAAGCCAACAGGCTAGCGCCAGCAAATTTAGATACAATAGAACGCTTGACTTGCACGATCGGTCTCCAAATATCAGCAGTTACTCTCTCAAACTAATCCAGTTGTCACCGCGATTGCATCAATCGATCGACATAAACTCAATTCTCTCTCTCCTCTTGCTTTTGAGAGAGTTGACAGTCGATAGTTGACCTGGGACAGTTGTTTGGGAGTTTTGAGTTTTGAATGCGTGAGTTTTGAGTATTGACAGTTGTTTATTCAAAACTGGTAACTTAAAACTTAGAACTCCCCCTCTTCCTTCTTCCTTCTTCCTTCCACTTATCTGCGTTTATCCGCCTTTATCTGCGGTTGCAAGTTGATAGTTGACAACAGTAAAAAACCTAGTTCGATCGAAGTGCATCCAAGACTGTAAAATCAAAAACACTAAATAATACCATGCTACCATTTATCCGAAAAGACTTAGCCGAACTTACCGCCTACACTCCCCATCCGGGAGGGGCATCAGGAGAACCCGCACGATCGGAAATCATTCTCGATCGACTCGATACTAACGAATGTCCCTACGATTTGCCAGCAGAATTAAAACAAAAACTAGCTTGGAATTACCAGCAGCTAATTGAAACAAACCGCTATCCCGACGGAGGCCACGCAGCCCTCAAAAGCGCGATCGCCGAATACGCCAACGAATCCCTCGATATCCCCCCCCTTAGCAAGGGGGGGTTAGGGGGGATTAAAAGAGCTAAAGCAGACCCTTACAGCGGACAATATATCTGTCGGCAACGGTTCCGACGAATTAATTCGATCGCTCTTAATTGCTACTTGCTTGGGCGGCCAAGGTTCCATCTTCGTCGCCAATCCAACCTTTTCCATGTATGCAATTATTGCCCAAACCCTCGGAATTCCAGTTGTCAGCGCGAGGCGAAAAGAGGATAATTTTGAGATAGATATCGAGGCAGCAACAAGGGCGATCCTCTCCGAGGGCTGCGCTAACGAACAAACATCTAATCCCCCCGTGCGCGCCGTATTCGTCGTCCATCCCAACTCCCCCACAGCCAATGCTTTAACAGCAGCAGAAATAGAATGGCTGTCAAATTTACCGTCAGAAATATTAGTAGTAATTGACGAAGCCTATTTTGAATTCAGCCAAAATACCCTAGCAGACAAACTGCCGCAACACCCGAATTGGATAATTTTGCGAACATTCTCCAAAGCATTTCGCTTGGCATCAATGAGAGTCGGATACGCGATCGCCCATCCCGAACTCGCAGCCGCCTTAGAAAAAATCCGCCTTCCCTACAACCTGCCCAGTTTCTCCCAAATCGCAGCCGAATTTGCCCTAGCCCAGCGGCAATTATTGCTAGCAACAATTCCCCAAACCATAGCAGAAAGAGCAAAGTTAATTGCAGCGCTTACTCCGATGCAAAAGTTGCAAATCTGGCAGAGTGCGGCTAACTTTATTTACCTGCGAGTCAAAGCCAGCGATAGTGAAGCAGCGGAACGAGAACACACACAGATCGTGCAGCAATTAAAAGCCAAAGGAACTTTAATTAGACATACGGGGGGAGGTTTGCGAATTACCGTCGGAAGTCCCGAGGAAAATCAGCGCACGGTCGATCGACTAGGAGAAATTGTAGAGTGAACTACCTACACTAAGTCGAAGCGACTATAGTATAGGCTTCTAACATCATGGGGGAATGCCTGAGAACGGACTTGCGTCCCAACTTTGGTCTTACTTCCCTACCGCCTTCTGCCACTTCCAAAAGAACGATTGCGACTCGGTTGGCGGGAGGCCCCGCCGCTGCCAAAACTCGGCTGGCGCTTGTATCGATCTTGGCGCGGCTGCTGCGATCGCCTCAAGGTATTGCCACCGTAACCCGAACCGGTCGATCGATTGGCATTTGGCGGTACTGGGCGGCGAACTGCTGGCGGGTTGTTGTATGCGGGCGATCGCAACCTGCCCGTCGTCCTCAAAGTTTGGCGGTTTCTCACCGCAGGGGGCGGCGCTTGGTAGCGGGTTTGATACTGCTGGACTGCTTGACCGTAAGTATTGCCGTATCCGCCGTATCCCGTCATAATTCCACCCGGCTGATACATTGGTGGCACGTAATACCTGGGCGAAAAGAGCAAACTGCCGATCGCCTGACCGGCCACAGCCCCTGCAAACGGTGCCCAGAAGCCTGATTGCTGGCGAACCACCACTGTTTGAGGCTGACCGGTTTGAGGGTTGGTGACAGTTTCGGTAACGTTGTGCACGTATTCAATTTTAAAATCTTCGGTCAAATGCAAAACCGCTTTTCCGCCATCCAAACTTAGATAACTTTTCTTCCCGGCCGCTATTTCTTCGTCTGTTAAACGAGCCATTTGCAAGTCCGTTGTCCGGTAAACTGGCGAACTTCCGGGAGGTGTATTCAGCAGCATCAAACTGTATTCGCCACCTGCATCATCATAGGTAGCTTGCTGTACGGGATATTGACCTTGAGCTAAGTTATTATTCGGTCTGCTATTCGGTGCGGGACGCACGGTATTAACATTTTGATTTGGCGGCGGTACGGTTTCGGAGGAACCGCAGGCTATTGCCGTAAAACACAAGCTAAAAACCATTAAAAGAAGTGTCAATTTTCGCAGCATAAAAATTCATTGGTAATCGGTAATTGGTAATCGGTAATTGGCAATCGGTAATTGGTAATCGGTAATTGGCAATTGGTAATTGGTACAACCATCGACTGTCAACTGTCAACTGTCAACTGTCAACTGTCAACTATCAACTGTTTTCCTTAGAGGGGAATGAGTTCGGGGAAATTGAGCAATACTTGCTCGTTGGTGAGTTCATCTCCCAACTGTGCGGGAGAAAAATGCACTTGAATAGCGCGGAGCTTTTGTTGGTAGTGTAAATTAATCAGTGCTTTCAAACCTACTTTCAGCGCGCTGATGTTGGCTAAGTCAGTTTCTAGTGCCGGAACTTCGCCTTCAAAAGCAACCGCAAGCATCACAATGGCATTTCTCGTTACGGGCAAAGATAGCGGGGACTTTCGATCGTCAACTTCCGTGCTGTATTGAGGCTCCCCGAGGTAGCGTTCGGCAGAATCAGTAAAAATTTCATCTACATAATCGCCAGCTTCGCCTTCATTCCAAAAAACATCCCCTTCATTGGCGGCTGATTGCCAGTAATTGTCGTACTGCAACAAGTGATTGCAAACTTCTACCAGGCCTTCTCCTAAAACTTGTATATCGCCATCAGCATCGATCGCACTTCTGGCAGTGCGGTTGAGAACTCCCAATAACGGTGCTACTTCTTCGCCTGCTAGGTGGACGAACAAGCGACAAACTACGAATCTAGTTTTACCTGTAAATTGACTAAAACGATCGCGCCAAGAGTTCATGATCTAGATCTTTAGTTATATTTTTCAAGGCTATTATATTTTATACTGTACCAGGATAGTGGAACAGTTGCCGTCTACCTTCAGGTCGATCGCGCGATCGAACTCAAAAATCTCCGATCGAGTCCGGTAAATTGTTGGCAATACTTCGATCGGGGCGGGTTTAATAAATATTGAATTGTTTTTGAGATTAAAACCAACCCCTAAAAAATGTTTGAGGTTAGCAGTTGCACTCGATGCGCGCAACTGCTAACCTCACAAACAGAAATTTGATTTAATTATTTTGCGATCGCCGATCCTGGAATTGCATCGCCAACTTCAACGGCGGGCAAATCCAGTTCACCGCCGGGGGCTTCCGGGTGTTCCCGGACAACTGCGACGGTTGCTACTGCTTCAGCTACGGGCGCGCTAGGCTCGACAACTGCACCAGCAGCCAAATCGATCGCGGCGGGAACTTCAGCAGGTTCGGAAACGGCTGCACCAGCACTAGGCTCAACTGTTTCTTCAAAAACTTCAAAATTATCGCTCATTGCATCGCAAGCAGCTTTAGCTTTCTTACCAGCGCGATAGCTCATGTACGCAGCGCCACCACCCAAAGCACCGGCCAAACCCAGGAAACCGAGGGCTGCTGCTTTGTAGAAGCACGATGATTGCCAAGGATTCGCACTATCCGAGCCGCCGGAACCGACGGCAGTTGTGCCCGAACCAGATTGAGCAGCCTTAGACTTACCGAACGAGCAGGTGTAAGCAGATGCGGGGTCAGCAAATGCGATGCCGCCGGAGATGGCGACTGCAGAAACAATGCCAGCCAACACTTGAAACTTTTTCATCTGTGCTCTGGAGCTGTAAAGGACAATTAACAACACAATTTAACAGTTCCCCCAAAATCCATCAACCCGGCACGCCCAGCCAGCGGCAAATCGATCGCCCGCCCGACGGCCGCTAAAATAGATTTACGCTGGCGATCGACCTTTAAAACTTCGCCGCTCAAAATTTGGCATCCGGTGTTTGCAAGCTTTCTGACAAACTATCCCTTATCGCTTGGTCTCGCGCGGGCCCAGCAGTCCGACGGGCAACAATTAGCAAATTCTATGTAATACCTCGGAAATTTTAATTTTGGGGTGGCAAACAGTTGGTAGCGTAACAATTTTAAGGCTAGTCTGGAAAAGACTTAAATTACTGAAAAAACAATCATTTTTATGGCTGACAGCGGAAATCAAAGCATTGAGCGATCGCCGAAGCGGTTGTTAGTTACCGGAGGAGCTGGATTTATCGGCTCGAATTTTGTGCATCACTGGTGCAGCAGTTATCCTGGCGATCTGGTGGTGGTACTCGACGCTTTAACCTATGCCGGCAACAGGCAAACTCTGACAAGTTGGGAAGGAAAAGATAATTTTCGGTTCGTTCAAGGGGATATTTGCGATCGAGCTTTGGTTGACAAGTTGCTTGCAGAAGAAAACATCAACACCGTCGCCCATTTCGCCGCCGAATCCCACGTTGACAGGTCAATTTTAGGGCCCGGTGCCTTCGTCCAAACCAATGTAGTCGGAACTTTCACCCTACTAGAAGCCTTCCGCAAACATTGGGAAACAGTTAGCGAATTATCTCTGAAATCGCAAATGCGTTTTCTTCATGTTTCTACTGACGAAGTTTACGGCAGTCTCGGCCCGGAAGATCCGGCATTTACTGAAACAACTGCCTACGCACCGAACAGCCCTTATTCAGCTTCCAAGGCCGGCAGCGATCACCTCGCCCGCGCCTATTTTCATACCTATGGCGTCCCGACAATTATTACCAATTGCTCTAACAATTACGGCCCCTATCACTTCCCAGAAAAGCTGATTCCGTTAATGTGCATCAATATGTTGTTGGGCAAGCCTCTCCCGGTTTACGGTGACGGTCAAAACGTCCGAGATTGGCTGTTTGTTCTCGATCACTGCCGCGCTTTAGATGCAGTTATTCACCGCGGCCAGCCGGGAGAAACTTACAATGTCGGCGGCAACAATGAGGTCAAAAATATCGATCTAGTCAAGATGCTGTGCCAGTTAATGGATGAATTGGCATCGGATTTGCCCGCGCGTCCCTGCGAGAAATTGATAACTTTCGTGAAAGATCGACCGGGGCACGATCGGCGTTATGCAATTGATGCGACTAAGATTAAAACCGATTTGGGTTGGACTCCTTCGGTAACAGTTGAAGAGGGTTTGCGGCGCACGGTGGAATGGTATTTAGCTAATCGGGAATGGTGGGAACCGCTACTTTCGGAAGAATATCAAACTTATTACCGAAAAGTTTACGCTTATCAGTAGTGGTAATGGGTGATTGGTAATTGGTAATTGGTAAGGTGCGCTGCGGCGCACCCGACAAATAAACTGCATACGAGCCGATTCATTTAGGAAGCTTCTACTGGTGAAGGAGTAAATAAGAAATGACGGAAATTAACTGGTTCAAACAATTACAAGAACCTAAATACTGGCTGCTAGGTATAGCAGCAGGTTCGATCGCCCTGCACCTGACTCTAATTTCTCGAACCGAAAATACCGATCTGTTCGGCACGATGTTGCTGTTTTGGGGAGTCGTAGCATTTCTCATTTGGGAAAGGCACGAATCCCTAAATTTAGAAAGCGGGGTTTTTGGCAGTTGTTTGGGTGCTACATTAATTGCTTTTATCCTGCTCAAAAGTTCCTCAATCTCGGGATACGATTTTTTTCTGAGGCTGTCGCCTTTCTTGTTTGGAGTCAGTCTGGCAATGCTGGCTTCGGGAACCAAAGGACTGAAACAATACTGGCAAGAATTGCTGATTCTTGCCTACACGGCTATCCCTCCCGGCGCGATCGGAGTATTTGTTGATGTAGCCAAATTAACGGCTAAATTTTCGGCTTTTCTCTTGCACTATTTAGGCTTTGAAGTGGTGCGCCAAGGAGTTTATTTGATGCTGCCCAAGGGAACTGTGGAAGTATATCACGGCTGTTCTGGCGTCAATGCTATTTTGCAATTATTAGGACTGGCTGTGGTATTTTTGTTAATGTTCCCTACAACATTAGGGCAGAAAATTATAGTGCCGATCGCCGCAGTAATTATTGCATTTGTAGTAAATGCAGCGCGAGTGGGGTTGATGGCGGTACTGGTATCTCTATCGCAGCCGGAAGCATTTAAATACTGGCACGAAGGTAACGGTTCGGTTATCTTTTCGATGATTTCTGTAACAATTTTTGGGATATTCTGTTGGTTTGCCATCTTGAAAAACGAACCGCAAAAAACCTAAAACCTCAGGGTCTTACATTTAATCAGGTGGAATTACTTAATGGCTATTACTCATTGGAAACCAATTAGAATTTCCTTGTTAGCGGTTACTTTGGTAGGAGTTTTTTTAGCAGCCGGGAAATCGATTTTATATCCAAATTCTGGCAGCAACACAACAGTAGAGTACAACTTTCCCGAGTCCGTACCTCTTGCCGATTGGCAAATGGTGGATAGCGTACCGCTGAAAATTGCCGAGACTTCTCAGGTGAAAACGGGCAGAAAGTATCGATATACAAAAAATAGCATTCCTCTGGAAGTAGAAATGCGCTACGTACTCGGGACTAACGGAGATGTGGCAAGTATGATGAAAGGACATACTATTCTTAAGTCATCTCCTGGTAAACTAGCAGTGGCAAATATTCCGGGTGTTGGCTATCACGGGGTTTTGCAGCAGCAAAACCGACTTTATTTGAGTTCCTGCATCAATCCGCGCGGCGGTTCCACCGTCGATGCCGAACAGTTTAGATACAATCGCAATACTCAAGATTTGCGGTTCGATCGACTCGTGTTTTGGCTGTTGGGAAAGGGAAATATTCAAGACCAAAGGTGTTTGTGGGCTCAAATGTCTGTTCCTTTGGATCGAACAACTCCGGCAGATGCTAATAAAATTTTAGAGACTGCTTGGGTTTCTTGGCATCAGTGGTGGCAGCCGCGATTTCCTTAATCTCGATCGAACTAGATCGAGACAGATATAGCGCTGCAGGTACTTTTTGTTAGCAATAGATGCGATCGTCAATCGCTCAAAATTCCACAATGTTTGATGAATGATATGCAAAGCGAACAAGGTTTTTCTATATACAGACTGCGCTGGGTGGGTTACGGTTTGTTACTTCTGTCGTTATTAGATACGATCGCAGTTTTGACACCGCCTCAGTTTCTCAATCCTGTTTGGGAATTGCAGACAATCGGGGCTGTGGTGGAACGGGTGCCGGTGCCTCTGTTGGGATTGGCGCTGATTTTCTTTGGTGAAGGATTCGATCGCCAGGGATTTGAAGAACTTTTTTTGAAGTTTTTGTCTTGGCTGTGTTTGCTGCTAGCGCTGGTGTTTTTGTTGATGCTGCCGCTGGGAATTGTTAATACTATTCGGGTAAATAATGATAACAACAAGCAAATAACCGATCGGGCAAATCAACAAATAGCTCAATTGCAGCAAGTTGAAGAACGCCTGAACAAAGGAACCCCAGAAGATTTAAAAAATTTGGGGGGAGAACTCGCTCGTTTGGGAGTACAAACAGACACGCAAAACCCGCAGGAATTGAAAACTCAAATTCTTTCCAGAATTACGCCAGCCAAGGAAAGGTTGCAGGCGCAGAGTCAAGCCGTGCAGTCAAATCAGCGTATGGCCCTGTTGAAAAATGCTGTAAAGTGGCTGTTAGGGGCTCTGATTTCGGCAGTTTTGTTTTTTACGATGTGGCGCGGTACTGATTGGGCTCGCTAGTAGTTTTAAATTAGTAATGCGTGCGGCGTGCCTGACCGATAGCAAACCCGAGTTAGTCATTCTACTGCATGGCTAACTCTGTGCGATCGGTTAAACAATGGTGAACCATAGAAATCTTACATTCACAAATCGTACATTCACAAAAGATAAGGTGCGCAGTGCGCACCCTACATCAAGAAATTTTACACATATCAAATAAAATGCAATCGTCGATCGCACTTTCTAAGGCTCATATTTTATCTATCCGCACTCACGGCGAAAGCACTTATCCAAACGAATGTTGCGGCTTGTTGCTCGGTCGAGTTACTGGAGATGTTAAAACTTTAGTAGAAGTTTTGCCAGTGCAAAATGCTTGGGTTTCTGAAGCTGAAGATTGCTGGCCGGAACAAAAACAGTTGACAGAAAAACGCAGGTATGCTATTGCTCCTGCAGATATGCTGAAGGCGATGAAAGAAGGGCGCGATCGCGCTTTGGAAATTATCGGCATTTACCATTCTCACAATGATTGTCCTGCCATTCCCTCAGAGTTCGATCGAGCCGGGGCCTGGTCGCAATATTCCTACATAATCGTCTCAGTTATGCAAGGCACTCCAACAGACCTCAACAGTTGGATTCTTGACAGCGAGGGCAACTTTCAAGCAGAGGAAATTCTCACAGTTGCACCGACAGAGATTAAGAAATAATTAGTAAAGATTGCGATCGCGCAAAAATCCGAAAGATTCGGATAGAATAACAATCTAAATCGGCATTAAAAAGGATATCATGTTAAATCCTAATCTGGAGGAAATCCAGCTCGACAAACAAGAATACCAACGCTACTCCCGCCATTTAATTTTGCCGGAAGTCGGCTTAGAAGGGCAAAAACGCCTGAAAGCTGCCAGCGTGTTGTGCATCGGTACGGGAGGACTCGGTTCGCCACTGCTGCTGTATTTGGCAGCCGCAGGTGTCGGCCGCATTGGGATTGTAGACTCTGATGTTGTAGACCATTCCAACTTGCAGCGGCAGGTAATTCACGGGACATCTTGGGTGGGAAAACCGAAGATTGAATCTGCTAAAAATCGCATTTTAGAAATCAACCCTTTCTGCCAAGTTGACTTGTACGAAACTTGGATAACCTCCGAAAATGCGATCGATATTGCTACTCCTTACGATATCGTCATCGACGGTACGGATAACTTCCCGACGCGCTATTTGATGAACGATGTTTGCGTGATGTTAAACAAGCCAAACATCTACGGTTCCATCTTCCGATTTGAAGGACAAGCAACTGTTTTTAACTACGAAGGCGGTCCGAATTATCGCGATTTGTATCCAGAACCCCCGCCACCGGGAATGGTTCCTTCTTGCGCTGAGGGCGGCGTTTTAGGCGTTTTGCCGGGAGTAATCGGCTGCATTCAAGCTACGGAAGCAATCAAAATTATTTTGGGTCAAGGCACTACTTTAAGCGGCAGGTTGCTGCTTTACAATGCCTTAGATATGAAGTTCCGCGAGTTGAAACTGCGTCCGAATCCAATACGTCCGGTAATTGAAAAGTTGATCGATTACGACCAATTCTGCGGCATGAAACCAGTAGGAACGCAGGAAGCAATCCAGAAAGTTCCCGAGATGACTGTGACAGAATTGAAACAGTTAATCGACAGCGGTGCGAAGGATTTTGTATTGCTAGATGTGCGCAATCCTAACGAGTATCAAATTGCGCAAATTCCCGGTTCGGTATTGGTGCCACTGCCTGATATCGAAGCAGGAAAAGGTGTTGAGAAAGTCAAGGAATTGTTGAACGGACACAAGTTAATCGCACATTGCAAAATGGGCGGCCGTTCGGCGAAGGCTTTGGGTATTTTGAAGGAAGCTGGAATTGAGGGGATTAATGTTAAAGGCGGGATTACTGCTTGGAGTCAAGAAGTAGATCCGTCTGTGCCTCAATACTAGCAGGATTTACCCAGAAATCGGGTTTTTCGCTCTTCTCGTTTTACTATTAATGGAGGTTTAGAGGCTGTGCCTCGCCTCAATTTACGAGTCGGAAAGCGAGAAATTTAGTTGTTTTACGCGGAGGTTTTTTAAAAACTTCCGCGATCTCGATGCCAGCAGGTCGATCGCACAAAACCTGTATTTTCATTTATTCTAACGCGACAAGAAGATTCGATCGAACCCATATTTAAACTTTGGTTATTTGCGATCGCATTTCCCGATCCTTTATGACTTTTTACCAACACGCTGCCGGCAATAATATTGTTTTCAATTTTCACATTCTGCATCTTATTATTACCAGCCGTACCGGCATTTACATAAATTAAAGGCCAATCGCCCTTAACATTTGACAGCAACTGATTCCTCCAAATCCTGACATCTCGAATATCGGGAACATCTGAAATACCGATGAAAGAATTGCCAGAATTACCGACAATCTCCGCTTGTTTTACCGAAGTGCCGCCGCAACAAGCATGAATCGTAATTCCCCCTCCGTCGTTGCTGAGAAACTCTGAACCTGCAAGTCGGTGTCGATATACTTGAAAATCATTATCTCTGATTAAAACATTCCATCCCGCCCATTCGATCGCCCGATTGTTAAAACTGGTATTTTCTGCGGCGATTCCCGTACCTCGATCGTCCGTCCACCACTGTTTTTCTGGATCGTTTCTAATAATATTATCTCGAACGATTAATCCATCTCCCGATGCGCGAATTCCCGATCTCATAGTATGATAAACCCAATTATCTCGAATGGCAATCCCTTTGCGAAACAAACCCGGTTCCGAATTAGGTTCTGCTACTTTGACAAAATTTTCTTCAGATTTACCTGTCTTGGAACGGTTGACTAAAATACCGAAGTGATTGCTATAATTGAAAGGAACATCATAGATTTCAATACCCTCATTGTCCGGGTAGGTTACTTGATATTCCGCTTGCTGATAATTATCGGTAATCTTATCGTTCAGCCGATTGTTGGCGATTAAAACATTGGCTGAGGCATTGATTTTAATGTTGGCAGCATAAGGATTGGCATATCTCTGCCACGCTGCTTGAAAATTCAAATCTGGAACTAAAGGACTGGGTTCGGCAACGTTATTGCTGCGGATGCCGAAAACGACGATATTTCTATTTTTACTGTAGTCGAGATTGCTGAGGAAATAAACGGGCGATCGATCGATATCTAAATTCACAACACCGATGTTGCTGTCATTGTTCGGATCGTAAGTAAAAATTCTTTTAAAAGCCGTACTGTTGGGAGTACCGCTGCCTGAAAGTTGTGGTTCGTATTTGGGAAATCTAAATTTGGTTGGCGGATTGTAGTCGCTTTGTTTGGCATCTGTAGTTTGGGGAGTTTCGCCTCGGATAACTGTTCCCGATTTCAAATAAATGCTGTCGGGAAACTCGTAAATCCCCGCCGGAAAGTAGATAACTCCGCCGCCGTTAGCAGCAGCCATGTCTCTAGCAAAGTTAAATCTATCAATTAGCGTGCCGCCTTGAAAGTCAAGGATGTTGTAAGTGCAACTCCATTTAATTTCGAGAGTATTGAGCGCAATCGAACCAAGTTAAAGTAAAAATAATATGGGCGATCGCAATTGCTTCAATCCCGCGAATCGATGATTTCAATGCTAAAGATAGATAATATCCCCAAAGTGCCAGCCAAGCAAGCAACCCCAAAATGCCAACAGATAAAGTTGCATCCAGAATCCAATTGTGAGCTTTAAAAGTAGTAATTTCCTTAGTGCTAATTTCACCTTTGATGTTAATATAGTCGTAAGTAAATTCATTTAAGCTGACTACTCTAGGAGTTACTTGAGAATTTTGAATGTAGGGAGAAGCGATTCCCAAACCGTCAAATCCCCAGCCAAATAGCGGGCGTTTTTTAATAGCTGTGGCTGCGAGTTCCCACATTCCAGAACGACTGGACATGACTTGTGCGAAGGTCGGTTGTTGCCAATTTAGCGGTCTGTTGGCGGTCATGATGCCAACAGCAATTAAACTGATGAGAACCAAGCCGATAAGGATTTTATAATATTGGCGTCCGAGTAAATAGGCACTGGCAATTATTAAAGCGACGATCGCGCTGCGAGTAGATGTCGCCAGCAGTGCGGGAACGGTTACAATTAAAGTTATTGCGGTTAGTTTGGTATCGGTAAATCTCCAAAACCAACCGACGATAGTGGCGATCGATGTAAGTGCTAAAACTATGGCTGCGTGGCCGCGGTGGGAGTACAATCCGATCGGTTGCTGTCCTTGAAAAATGCTGCTGGCTAGAACGTCGCCTCGAATTTGCTGACCCATTTTGGCGGTATAGTCGATGCGCCAGTCGATGATTTGGGGGAAGATAGTTAGAGATAGAATGATGCCGCCAATTAGCAATCCTTGGAACTGGGATTTGATGAGTTGCGGGCGGACAGTTAGCAGCAGGCTGTTGCTGAGGGTGAAGGCAGCGATTAACAGCCAGTACAGCCAGCCGTCTCCCATTTGATCTTGACCCAGGAATGAGGTAAATGAGAACGGACTGCGTGCGGTGGAGATGAATCCGAGAGTGAGAAATACCGTCCAAAGTATCAGGCTGCGTTTCCAGGTTTGGGGAATGGTGGGGGATTTTTTGGGTGATAGTAAGAGGGCGATGTTGAGGGAAATTATCAGCCAAATAATGAATACTTTGGGCGATGTCCAGATGAAGCCGCGACTGGTTCCCCAGGGGTTGATGAGGATGATGCTGAGGGCGTATAGGATTGTGTAGAGGATTTTCATTTTTCTTGGTGAATAACTGTGCGGTTACAGCAAGAGAGAAAAACAGACAACAACTCGAACAAATTGTTTGCTATTCTTTGGTTTTCCGATTTTTGAGTTTGGCGAATATGCTCAATCCACCGAGTGCTAAAAGAGTTCCGAATGCGGTAGTGGGTTCGGGAGTTGGTTCGGCGTCGAGGGTGTCATTGTTAAATTAGATATGAAGCGCTGAATCCAATGAATATTGTCACCTTGAGGATCGGAAGGTCTTGGGTTGTAATTTAACCTAAAACGCGCTCCAACTCCATTAACTTTCAAATCTCCGTTAGATCTGAGCCCACAGTAACCATCAGGAAAGGGAAAAATAGGAGTACATACTGCGTATCGCTGAATATCGAAACTCCCGCTGATATCGCGACCGCGACTAAACTCCCAGTTAGGAAACTGACGGTTTAACAGTCTAAGTAATCCCCTTGTTCCTCCTCTTCGGATCGGCAGGACTCTTCCTTGAAAAATACCATAACGCCGATAGTCCCAACGAGGCCAGGCATCTAAACTTACCCTGCCTTTTATAGTCCCAGTTCCATTCGGTAAAGGTATTGAATAAGAGCTTGAATAAATATAATTTTGCCTGGGTGGTGGTGTCACGGAAAATGCAAATCCTGAGTGACTTGGTAATGTGACTAGCAGAGTCGTTGCCAAAAAAAGTAAGGAATGTTGTTGCGATTTCATTGCGGTTGCTCCTTGGTGCATTAAGTTCTCAAGTGAGAGTAAAGTTTTTCGATCGTAACTAGATAACAATTTTGATTCTGCCTTGAGTCAAAGTTAAACTAAATTAAACTCTACATAGGGCGCAAACACTAGCCCCGTCCAGAGTTGTGGTAGGATTTTTATGTTTTTTAAACCTGGTCCATCATAGATTTCGATCTCTGTGTTTTTATTCGAGTAGGCAAACTGAATGTAATACTTACCTAAATTGAGATTACCAAACGACCAAGTACCTCCATCGATAGCATGAATTGCTAGGTAAAGCTGATTGCTTTTTTCCCAAGTTAGTCGTGCTAAAAATGGTGATAATGAGATAATTGCTCCAGGCATAACTAATGGGAAATATGCTTCTTGAAGTCTGATTTCCATGCGGTAAAATAGCGTAGATTGTACTCGCTCGCCATCACTTTTTATAAGCTGGGAAACCAAACTACTAAATAAGTTAAAGCGGACAGGTTCTAGTGTATTGTTGGTAATTTTCATGCCAAGCTCTACAGAGATAGGAGAATCAGGTTTCAAGCCAGATACTTGTACGATCGACTCTGAAACTACTGTTTCAAAGCAAATGCCATCAACTTCTACAGCATTTTTGTTAGTTTCTAGCGGTTCAACTAAACGCAGGTTGACAAATTGACTAGCTGGTTGTTCGGCATCGGGAATCTCTGTCGTTTGTATGTCAGAATTAAGGTGATTCGTATTGAAGTTGGTGCCGACAAATCGCAGCCGATACTGTTGGGCTTGAAGCGCATCAAAACGCGAGACATTATTGACAGGTATAAATTTTAGTTGAAGCTGGTTTTCATGCCAGAAAAGTAAGGCTGTCACAGTTAAACTCGCGTACTTTTCCACGCTCATCAAATGTAAAATGCGATCGGACTCTGCCACCGAATTTCTGAATTTTAACCAATTTACTAAGTTGGTAAAAAAGCGTGTAAATTTCTCTATCCAATTTGGCTGCTGAGGTAGATTAACAGGAGTAGGAGTTAACTCTGGTTCAAGGACTGATATCCTTGGTATTTCTTGACCGTCTGATGTCACGAGTTGGGGAACTACACTTTGATAAATGTCTAATGGAAGAGGGTGAGAGCTGTTATTAGTAATGCCCAGACGAAACTCGACAGAAGTAATGAGACCCAAGTCACTGTCTGGGATGGGTAACGCGATAAGATGCGGCCCTCTCAGGTTTATACTAATGCCCCCAACTTCAATTGGATTGTTGTTAGATTCTTGGGTTGTCATAATTTTTACCCTTGGTTAATTTAGTAGTTGTGCCGGAGAGAGGGTTTTTCAAGCAAATATTTCGCCAGAAGTATCAGCTATTGCTACTTCTCAACACATAACTCAAGTAGAAATAGCAAAAAATACTTCACTTGGGAACCCTCTCAACTTGTGACAATCAGCGGAAGAACCAGAACCACACCGCCGCACCAATTACCATCAACCAAAACAATTTACCGCCCTTGCCTGAATCTCCTGGCTGCTGGACCAAAACAAACCTGTAATATCCCAAAACTTTCCCGGATGAGTTCTCAAGGGGCAGAGAATTCTCCCAACAATTTCCATAATTGTAGTTGGGATATTGCTGTCGCGAGTCCCTATAACCTTGCCCAAAAGATGGAGATGTCTGCCAATAATTCTGCGGCCGACGGTGCGTTTTATCTGGTGGCTCACCATAACATAATTCCGGTTGGAAACGCATGGGTAAACGTTCTCGTTCTCGCAGTTCCTTTTTGGTAATGGGTACAAACTCACGCTTCAATTCAGAGATTGGGTAAGGACTAACAGTTTGGCTGCAATGAATGCAAAACCGATCGCCAGTCAAATTTGATGGTGTCCTGCAATAAGATTTGTCGCAGTGGTGTTTTTCACTAACCTGTTGTTGCCAGTGCATGATTCCTCCTAATTTATGCTTCAGGAATTGAATAATTGTCAGAAATATTCGATTGCTTGCCCGAGAGACTAGAGAACGCTCGGGCGGCAAACCACGATCGCAACACCGCATTAATTAACCAAAGATCGAAGGAGAAAAACTACAACCGCAACACCGCATTAATTACCGGACGATCGACTCAAACAACTACAACCACAACATTCGCTCGCTCGCCACCTACCCAATTAATCTTTGACAACAGTGGCTTGAGAACTCAACGATTGACACAAAAATGTATCCGATTCAACAATGTATTTGATGCGAATTAACGAAGGGATCTTGAGATCGATGCCCTTACCTTAAGCGACGATCGAGAAGCTTGGCAAGTGTTATTTAAAAAAAAATATACAAGAAAAATGTTTTTATCAATTTAGCTTATGTTAGTAGCTTGAGATGTAATTAAAATTCAGAAAATCTTGCAAATATTCGATAAAGTTTAGATTAATTTACAAATTACAGAGTGCGCGGTGCGATCGAACTTATTAGATGATAAATTGAACGGGCGATCGTACTTAATATGCGATCTGATTAATGGCGATCGCGCTTGTTGAATGGTGTAGTTGCGAGCGATCGTAATTGGCGATCGCTCTTGGATAGATAGCGGGACGTTCGCACTATATATTCCCACGCTACCGACATCGATTTAATAACTAATTCCCTGCCCATTTTTAGCAAATTCATCAACTGTTTGCTGCGAAAGTTCGTTAACTGCCATCGCTTGCAATATGTCAAAAGGCAATGTCAAATGGTGCGCCCCCGCTAACAAAGTTTTTACCGCTTCATCCGGCGATTTAATGCTGGCTGCCAAAATCTCAGTATTTGTATTCTGCAATACATTTGCCATTTCCCGCACTAAAGCAAAGCCATCGCCTAACAATCTAGTTGCCCGATTTACGTAGGCGATGGCATATTTTGCCCCCGCTTGGGCCGATATAACTGCTTGTGCGGGGCTGTAGATTGCTGTCACCGCACAGGGAATTTCTGCCGATAGATATGCTACTGCTTGAAAGCCCGCCGCCGTCGCCGGAATTTTCAGTACAGTTTGCTTTCCAATTAATTCAAAAGCGGCTTTTCCTTCTGCTACCATGCCATCGAAGTCTGGTGTTATTAACTGATAATATACTTCTCCGGGGATCAGTTGTACCAGTTGTTTGAGCGTCATCTCAGGAGATAGAGCGCTTTTTGCCAACAGGGTTGGATTAGTCGTGATACCCGAAAGCCATCCGAACTTGCTTGCTTCTTTTGCTTCCGCTACAATTGCAGTATCGAGATAAATTCCCATGTGCTGTATACCCTCTGTTATTTGCTTGCCAAATACTTAATTTTAGCGCGGATTGTTAAATTGTTGGCTTGCGGTATCGATCGAAAGAGTGCCCCTAAGTAAAAACAACAAGTAAAAATAACTATTAAGTGATGAGTGTCACATCCGTTGCCGATCGAGATCGTCAGTTAGGGTATATCTAGATCGCAAAATCCCGCAAAATTTACGTAATAATACTAATCAATCGAGTTGTTAGATCGCTCTTAAGCGGTAAAAATACAGAATTTACACCAGTAATTAGCTGAGAGATTACCCGTGCAGCACCTCACAGATATTATCTGTAGGGTGCGTACTGCATACTTTATTACTCCCCAAGCGTGTAAACAACTAAAAAAAGCATAAATCCTGCTGTAGATGTAAGTTGGCAATACCAATCTTACCTAGGGATTATTGTTGATTTTTTAGCTGAAAGTTTGCGTAAAACAAATATTTTGGTGCATCATTCATCCGGACAAAAATATTTCGCTCTGTAAAAAGGGTAACTACTAACATTGTCGCTCAAAAAGGTGCCTCAAAATGATTCCAGAACAAGATCGCCAGCAGTCGCAAGCAGATATTGAGACATCTTCTGAAAAAAAAGAGTTGAAAGAGCCCGCCTCAACTTTCCCAGAAGAGTCTGCCAATGTTCAGCCCAAAACTTGGACTCAAATTTGTGAAGATAGCGGTAATGAGTTTTTGAAATCCTTCACCAATTTGGTGTTGTTGTATCATTCGTCTATGGACGAAATTTCAAAACGCAAGTAATACCGTTTTCGGTGACATGAGAATTGTATGTGTCGATCGTGGAGTGTGGGAGATTCCCGATCGATCTCTATCTGTAGGGTGCGCAGTGCGCACCTTACCATTTTATTTAATCCCTTCAAACGGCCCTAAAAAAGTCGGTTTGGGACGGGTAACGCGCGTTTCCCACAGCGCTTTGATAACTGCTAAAAATTCGCGAAAACTGTAGCGAACCATCGTAGATTGGCGAAATTTCCCCCAATCCGGTGTTCCCAAACCGATCGCTTCTACGCCCAACTGCCGGCAAGTATAAACAGCGCGCGGTAAGTGAAAGTTTTGAGTTACTAAAACTGCTGCTGCAATCCCAAAAACTGCTTTCGCCCGATAGCAACTTTCATAAGTGGAAAAACCTGCATAATCGAGGGTAATATCTTCAACTGGTATTCCCTGCGTTGCTGCGTATTCTTGCATGACTTTGACTTCATTATAATCCGGGCTGCTGTTATCTCCCGTCATCAAAATTTTGCTAATTCGCCCTGCTTTGTACAAATCAACCGCTGCTTGAACTCGATCGGCTAGCATCGGTGTCGGAGTTCCATCTTCCCAAATTCCCGCACCGAAAACAATGGCAATGGGCTGGGAGGGAACCTCGGCTAAATCGGTGCGGCGGTAGTTGCTGGTAACTAGATTGACGTAATAATTAAGGGCGATCGGTGTTAGCAGCGAGGCCAATATTAGCAGCGGGAAGGCAAAGCGCCATTGAACGACAAAGGATTTTAGAAACATAAATTTAAGCTATCTTCGCACACTAATTTACAGTTGGGCAGCCTTAAAGTGTTTCGATTACCCAATATTTTACTCGATCGTACTGTATAATTGGGCAAACAAGTACGATCGCGCGACTTCAAAAGGTAAACTTACTGTTACTGTATTTAATAATATAATGCAACAACAACCAAAGTTTGAATTGCTGGAATCACTTTTATGGGAACCCGGAAACGGCTATTTTTTGCTAGACAGACATTTGGCAAGATTGGAGCGATCGGCCGATTATTTTAAGTTTACATTATCATTAACCGCAGTGCGTCAAGCTTTGCAAGAATTGAGCCTTACCTTGGGGTCGATCGCCCGCAAAGTCCGCTTGACGCTAACTTGTGAGGGAAAGCTAACATTGCAAGCCGAAACACTAGATAATGGTATCTTAAAAATCGGCGCAGTGGTGGGAATTGCCAGCGGTCCGATCGATTCTCAAAACCCTTTTTTTTACCACAAGACAACTTACCGATTACCTTATACAATGGCTTTGGAATCGCAACCAGAATATCGGGATGTTTTGCTGTGGAATCAAGATGGATTTATGACAGAATCAACGATCGCCAATATCGCGATCGACACTCCAGCAGGCTTAATTACTCCTCCTGTTAAATGCGGCTTATTGCCGGGGACGTTTCGCGCTCAACTTCTCGCGGAGGGAAAACTGAGGGAAAAGTTGATTCGTTTGGAAGATTTGCGCAATACCCAGACTCTATTTCTGATTAACTCAGTTAGAGGTTGGATGCGGCTTAAAAAAGAGGAAAAGCGAGATGTTTGGCAAGTCGATCGATTTTAGATTTTGGATTTTAGATTTTATATTTTAGCATGAATTATTGTTTTCCAGCAGTTATGCACTCCGAAAGAGAAACCGGGTTTTTTACCGAATCTGCGGGCTGCAACAAAATATTTTCCGAAAAACCCGGTTTCTGAATTCCCGGCGCAAGTTATGTTGAGATTATTTACTTCCCGATCTTGAATGCAATCTGTTATGAAACCTTTACAACCTTGGCATTGGCGAAAACTTCCTCTAAATCGACGCACCGGATCGGAGATTTTTCAAGCTTTATTTATCATTAAAAATGCTGAAACTGTCGGAGATAATTCGGGGAGGGGTTCCCACAATATGGCCGTTTTGCTAGAAAGTCCAGTTACATCTTCTACCAACTTGGCACGATATTCTATTTGTGCAGGTTCTCCTCGCATAATTGATGGGAAACCTCAACTGTGGACGCCACCAGTTGGCGAAATTATTCCTTTTTTGCGCGAAATTTTAAACTCTCAAAAAAACACTTCAGAATTCAATTTACCGCCAGACATTCCTTTTACAGGAGGTTGGTTGGGATGGCTGGGTTACGATTTAGCATGGGAAATCGAAAAACTTCCCCAAATCAATCAAGATGCGCTTCCTTTTCCGGTTAGTTGTTGGTACGAACCCGAATCTTTTGCCGTTTTAGACAATCGATATCAAATTCTTTGGCTGGCTGCAAGTCAACCTTTGCAACTAGACTTCATGCAGCAGAAATTAGAGCAAGATCGGCTGGAGATAAAATCTCAAAAATCTCCAAAACTTATTCAAAAAGATTCCGTTACTCCAATTTTACACTTATTTGAATCAGAGTATAAACAAATAGTGCGATCGGCTCAAAAATACATCCAAGCAGGCGATATTTTTCAAGCTAATTTATCGGTGCGGTTTGAAGCTCAAACAGATTGCGATAGCTGGTCGATTTATCGCGCTTTGCAGCAGATAAATCCTTCTCCATTTGCGAGTTATTGGCAAACTCCGTGGGGGGCGATCGTAAGTTGTTCTCCAGAAAGACTGGTTCAATTATCAGGAAAACAAGTGAATACCAGACCGATCGCGGGTACGAGACCGCGCGGTTTAACGCCTGTTCAAGATGAAGAATTAGCGCGCGAATTAACAGAAAATATTAAGGAAAAAGCCGAACATATTATGTTAGTCGATCTAGAGCGCAACGATATCGGGAGAGTGTGCGAGTGGGGTTCGGTAAAAGTCAATGAATTTTTGACAATTGAAAAGTACAGTCACGTCATGCACTTAGTCAGTAATGTTATCGGTACATTGAGAGAAGATTTAGGGGCGATCGACCTAATTCAAGCTGTATTTCCTGGAGGTACGATTACGGGTTGTCCGAAAGTTCGCTGTTTGGAAATTATCGAAGAATTAGAACCAGTCAAGCGCAATTTATTTTACGGTTCCTGCGGTTATTTAGACTGGCGCGGCAACCTAGATTTAAATATTTTAATCCGCACGCTTTTATACGCACCAAACAGCAGCGACAAGGGAGGAACTGTTTGGGGACAAGTGGGTGCGGGAATTGTTGCCGATAGCGATCCGGAAAGGGAATGGAAGGAATCGTTACATAAAGCGCAAGCTCAACTTAATGCTTTAAAATTAGCAGAATTGTTTTTGGATAATTGGTAATTGGGAATTGGGAATTGGGAATTAGTAATTGGAAATTGGAAATTGGAAATTGGAAATTGGTAATTGGTAAAGAAACCGGGTTGTTTCCAAAATAATTCGTACTCGCCGACAGTTAAATTAAAAAACCCGGTTTCTGGACTTCGATGCGTGATTTGTAATAAAGTAAAATCAAAAATAGTTGAATGAAGAAGCAGTCAATGACAAAATCTCGAATTGTTTTTACTACAATTGGTTCCTTAGGCGACTTGCATCCCAAAATTGCGATCGCCCTTGAATTGCGCCAACGCGGTCACGAAATCGCGTTCGCCACGCACAAAGAATATCAAGCAAAAATAGAAACTTTAGGATTCGAGTTTCACCGGATGCGCCCCGACAACACTGCACTCGACGATCCTGAAGAAATGGCGCGGATGATGGATTTAAAAACAGGTTCCGAATATATCATCAAAAAATGGGTTTGTCCGGTATTGCGCGAAACTTATTCCGACTTAATGGACTGCGCAAAAAATGCCGATCTGATTGTTGCAGGCGAAGGAGTTGTAGTCGCTGGATTGGTAGCAGAAAAACTTGGAATTCCTTGGGTGTCGAGTGCGATGGCACCGATTTCATTTTTCTCTGTTTTCGATCCGCCAGTATTGCCGATATTTCCATTTTTAGCTAAGTTGCGGGGATTCGGATCGATCGCCAATCGAGGAGTAATTAACTTTGCCAAATTAGTTAGCAAATCGTGGGGCGAACCCATTCATCAATTGCGTCGCGAACTTAATTTACCTCCTCTGGCGGGCAATCCTTTTATCGATGACAAATTTTCGCCTCATTTAGTAATTGCTTTATTTCCCTCTGTATTAGCAAAACCTCAACTTGATTGGCCGGCAAATACAGTCCTTGCAGGCGCGACATTTTACGACGGAAGTCAGAATAAAACAGACTTAGAACCCAAACTCAAGGAATTTTTAGATGCAGGTAAACCGCCGATTATTTTTACTCTCGGTTCTGCTGCTGTCATGGCACCCGGCAACTTTTATGCAGCCAGCATTGAAGCAGCTAAATTGTTAAACAAGCGAGCAATTTTATTAATTGGTAAAAATGCGCCTCCAGAACATCTTTCATCCGATATTATAGCGATCGATTACGTTCCTTATTCGGAGATTTTTCCTCGGGCTTGCGCGATCGTCCATCAAGGAGGAATTGGCACCACATCTCAGGCATTGCGGGCAGGAATTCCCACATTAGTAATGCCTTACAGCCACGACCAACCGGACAATGCAGCGCGGCTTCAACGGTTGGGAACTGCGCGGGTTATTCCCCGCAAAAATTACACGGCTTCCAGCGCTGTAAAAGAACTGGGTAAGTTGTTGGCAAATCCAGAATATGCAAAAAAGGCAGCAGAAATAGGCGCGATCGTCCGTCAAGAAAATGGAGTTATTGCAGCTTGTAATGCCATTGAGAAACAGTCGAGCGTCGAGCGTCGATCGCGATTTTTATAGCTGGCTTAATACAGCAGATTCTACGTTGGTGGAGGACCTCCCCGCGATCGATCGCCACCGCCCGCCGTAGGGACACGGCATTGCCTTGTCCCTACTTTCCTTGGAATACTTGCACGGCCAACCGTTTTTTATAGTAGTAACTCAACTTGATTTTTGCTCCTGCGGGATCTGGCAGCCCATAATGTTATATAATTGTAAAAAAATATTAAGGTCAGATTTCAATGAGTTTAGTTTTTGCATTTTTGGGACTTCTGCTTGCCCTACTGATAGGCGGCGTAGCATTGTATCTAATTACGGCTAGGCAATATCAATCGTCTAATTCCGTAGCTAATTCCTACGACGAATGGACTGAAGACGGTATTTTGGAATTTTACTGGGGCGAACACATTCATTTAGGCCATTACGGTACTCCGCCGCAACGGAAAGATTTTCTAACTGCAAAATCAGATTTCGTTCATGAAATGGTAGTTTGGGGCGGTTTAGATAAGTTGCCGCGCGGCACTACCGTTTTGGATGTCGGCTGCGGAATTGGCGGTAGCAGCCGCATTTTGGCAAAGGATTACGGCTTTAAAGTCACGGGTATTACTATCAGCCCGCAACAGGTAAAACGCGCGACAGAATTGACTCCTGAGGGAGTTGACGCGCAATTTCAAATTGATGATGCGATGGCAATGTCATTTCCCGATGCTAGTTTTGATGTGGTTTGGTCGATCGAAGCCGGGCCGCATATGCCTGACAAAGCTATTTTTGCCCGCGAATTGATGAGAGTAATTAAGCCCGGTGGAATATTGGTTGTAGCTGATTGGAATCAAAGAGATGACAGGCAAATTCCGCTGAATTTATGGGAAAAACCAGTGATGCGGCAACTTTTAGATCAATGGTCCCATCCAGCATTTTCCAGCATTGAAGGCTTTGCCGAATTGTTAGCAGAAACGGGATTTGTAGGGGGAGAAGTTGTTACTGCGGATTGGACGGAACCGACTCTACCTTCTTGGATAGATTCAATTTGGCAAGGAATAGTTAAACCGGAGGGATTGGTGCGTTTTGGTTTGTCTGGCTTCATTAAATCCCTGCGAGAAGTGCCGACTTTGTTGTTGATGCGGCTGGCTTTCGGCACGGGATTGTGTCGGTTTGGAATGTTCCGTGCGGTGCGATCTTCCTCGGAGCAACTATTGACAGAAAGGGCGATCGCTGAATCAGTTAAAGTTTAAAATAATAGGGCGTACATGAGATTTTAGATTGGCGATTTTAGATTTTAGATTAAAGCCAATCTAAAATTAATGTTTAGTAAGGTGCGCACTGCGCACCCCTACAGATATAAACCCTGCGTAATTCCTGAGTTATTCTTTGCGTATCGGCTCAAATTCGTAGATACCGCCGTTAGCCATTAGCGATACAAACAAATAACCATCTTTGATAATATAAAAGCGCACCAATTCCCAGTCTTTGGCGATGCGATCGTGCAATGAATCGGGCGGACAAATGGCGCGGGTGAGTGCTAGGGGTCCAAACTCCAGCCGATTGGGTGCGGGCGATTTCCAAGTGCCCTTTCCTCGATTGCAGTCGATGCGCGCGTTAAGGCTACCGTCATCATTGAAAGCGATTGTATACTTTGTTTTGTCGTCGGGAATCGATTTTTTTCCATCGCCAGCATGGAACTTTAAAAGTTGCCAGGAAGTGCCTGCGAGATTGGTTTCATTCATCGTGCCTGTATGGGTTCTTGGAGTCGGATCGGTTGCCTGGGTTGCTATAGGTATGATAAGGGCGATCGCCACCGTCAAAAGCACGATCGCACCTCTGCGAATGGATTTCTTCATTAACTAATAATGTTTCTCCAAACGCAGGTTATACTTCAGTTGTAAACGTACCTGGTGGAGGTAGCACCACGTGTTACCGGTTTTGATCTAGTTAGTTTTGTGTGACACGTTAGGAGGAGCAACTAACAGTAACTGCTCCTGCCTCTCCTATTGTAAATATGGAGATTCACAGTTAAAGATGCTAACAATAATGCTGGTACCAATAATATTACTGTTGATGGTAATGGTAAAACTTTAGAAAATCCAGTTACACCAGGCACTTATACTTCTCCAATTATTATAAATACTAACAGCCGCTCAGCTACTTTGGGCTTTTGACCCAACTAGAAATAGATACACGCTAATAACCACTGTACCATAAGGAATATTCATGGGTTCTGTAGATAAACTTTTCAAATTAGCAGACCGTTTAGCTCGCAAATCTCACTAGGCCAACAAGTAGCTGGAGATTTTCAAGATACTTTGCAGAGTGCCGGTCTATGGGATAAAAGCGCAGAAGTATCTCCTATGCTAGCTGCTGCTGGTGTGGATGATGGGCCCGTTGCTATAACTATTCGTTTTGATAAAGGATTAAATGTTAAATTCCTTGTTAGTGCAACCCCTCCGGCTGCTGCTGCCAAATTAACTGCGTTACTTGCAGCCAAATATGCTGCTGCTATGAAAGCAGCATGTGTTGCAGCTAAACTTACAGTTACAGATACCATGGATGTTAAGTGGTTAACCTTCTAAAGAAATTATAAGCCCGATATAATAAGATGGCATGAAAGATTTTGATGTTGGTATTATTGGGGCTGGTGTTGCGGGCGCATTTGCTACTCTCAAGTTAGCAAAGGATCATAAGAACGTTAAAGCGATTCTTTTTGATTTAGGCAGAGAAATAGACGGGTCTCTAGTTGAAGTCACTTTAGCAAAACCAGTTGATAAAAATCAATATATTCGTTTCACACGAAATGTCAGTCCCTCAACTTTGACAGCAACTCTACCGGTGAGTACTCAATTGGAGCTTCTCATCGATTTGTTCGCTCATTCGTTTGAAGAATTTTCCATTCACCTTTCCATCATCAACAACGACGTTAACCTCCACTGTGGCACCGTTGGATTTCTCTTCTTCATTATCAACAATGCCCTATTTGACATTACCGAGCAACTCAACAAACATCTCCATTCCAACGATCAATGCCAATCATTATTCGAACAACGTCTTCTCGCCCAAGTAAAATCGACTCGATCGATTATTCAAGAGTTTTAATCGAGTTTTAATCGAGTTTTTCTAATCGATTGCAAACCCTACTTGCAATGTTAACTTTGTTTCTTACAAATAGGATTCAACCTGCCTTTGCGGATGCTTATTCAAATATGGGCAACACCTTTAAAAGAGATGCACGACATTCAAGGAGCTTTGCAATGCTACACTCGTGCAATTTCGATCAATCCGGGATTCGCAGATGCACACAGTAACTTGGGATCGATTCATAAAGACAGCGGTGACATTCCGAGCGCCATTCAATCCTACCAAACTGCATTGAGGCTAAAAACCGACTTTCCTGATGCTTTTTGCAATCTCGCACATTGTCTTCAAATTGTTTGT
>JAAUPF010000248.1 GCA_012034575.1 Richelia sp. CSU_2_1
CCTTTTTGCATCAGGGGACTTAACGAAGCTGAAATTGCAATGATTGCCGTCATTCCCAATCCAGCTAGCAAGTGCGGGCCGACAAATAATTTGCCGTTGTTGATGTAGGTGACAGCCATCCCGCCGATCGCGCCTGTTACCATCAATGCTAGCAGCAACGAACCTATCTGGTAGTGTTTGGTGTTGAATTTGCCCTTAATTAATTCTTTCTTCTCTTCCCCTGCCGCACTTCTGGTACGGCGAATTTGTATCCCGAGATACAAAGCATAAAATGAGATGGCCAGCAATACCCACATTAATACTGGGTGGAAGAATTGGCTCCAAACTTTTACTGATTGCGGAATTTCGAGGTCCATAGTGTTCTCAGGATTAGCAAATATACTTCATAAAACTTAGCATACCAGTAAGTCCGTCTCGTGCGACGGTACAAATATATGAGATGAGACACGATTTATGCCTGCTGCTAAACAAGACAGTTTATTGATCCAAGCCGCCAAGACTGGCAACATTATTCACTCGCAAGCTTTACTCGCTAAGGGTGTTAATCCTAATGCTAAAGACTCTGAAGGGACGACGGCTTTGATGTTTGCCACCCAAAAGGGTTATGCGGAAATCGTGCGTATTTTACTAAACAATGGCGCTAATGTCAATCAAGCGCGCAGGCGTTTCGGGCTGACAGCTTTGATGCTGGCGGCAGCTTACAAACAAGCTGATTCGGCAAAGCTGTTGTTGGAGGCTGGTGCGGATGTGAATGCTAAAAATGATGATGGCAGTACGGCTTTGATGGCGGCTTCTCTCAAGGGCGATATTAATATTGTGCGGATGTTACTGGCTGCGAATGCTGATGTCAACGTGCGCGATAAAGATGGAGATTCGGCTTTGAAAATAGCTGTTATTTCCGGCAACGAATCTGTTGTGAAAGCTTTGGCAGATGCGGGGGCTGTGGCTGATGATGCTCTGCTGTTTTTAGCTGTCAGTCAAGGTAGCGGTGAAATAGTCCGAATTTTGCTCGATCGCGGTGCTAATGTTAATGCTAAAAATCTCGATAGCAAAACTGCTTTGATGTTGGCGGCAACGGCGGACAATTCTGATGCGATCGGAGCGCTTTTGGCGGCAGGTGCCGATGTTAGCATTCGCGATAAAGATGGGGAAACTGCTTTAACTTTAGCTGCGGATTTGGGCTGTGTTAATGCAGTGCGGGCTTTGCTAGCTGCGGGGGCAGATCCTAACGTGAAAAATGGCGACGGCGGTACGGCTTTGATGGCGGCTGCTGCTGGGGGAAATACTGAGATAGCTAATATTTTGCTCGATGCCGGTGCGGATATTCATGCTAAGGATCGGGATGATGAAACTGCTTTGAATTTGGCTGTTGTTGAAGGCTGCAAAGAGATGGTGGAATTGCTATTAAACCGAGGTGCTAGGGCGATCGCGAGAAATCGGTTGGGGGATACACCTTTACTGGTAGCATCGGTGCACGGCCACACTTCTATTGTATCAGCTTTGCTGCAAAAAGTCGATTGGAATCGGGCGGATTTTATCAATTCTAAAAACTTTGGCGAAACGGCTTTAACCCTGGCTGCGTTTCAGGGACATACCGATACTGTAAAGGTTTTGCTTGATGGCGGAGTTGATGTCAATTTAAGTGCCGATCGCGCAAAAACTGCTTTAATGAAAGCGTGCGATCGGGGTCATAGCGCGATCGTTCAATTATTGGTCGATCGAGGTGCTGATGTCAATTTGCAAGACGAGTCTGGTGCAACTGCTTTGATGTGGGCCGCACACCGAGGTTATGTTGATGCAGTGAAAATTTTAATTGCTGCGGGGGCCGATATAAATCATAAAAATCAGGGAAATTATACTGCTGTAATGCTAGCTGAGTTTAGTCGCTCTCATGAGGTGATCAAACTGCTGAAAAATTCTGGTGCGCGACAATAATTCCAAATCCGATCGCGTCCGATCGATTACCATAAAAAAATAGTTTGTAGTGCGGACTCTCAGTCCGCAATCTGCTGCTGACTTCCGTCCAAAATACAAACTATCAACTATCATCCCGATCGGCGCACCCACCCGTTTATTGTAAAGCGACTGTCGGCAAAAACTTTGGAAGGACAGCTAACTGGCAAAACTTCGTGCATATAGCGGCTGAGAAAAAATACGATGCTGTTATTGCGCGGTTCGACTGTTCTAAATGTATCGGCTGCAACGTAGAAATTGTTCTCGATTTTGCTGTCATAAATTTGCAATTCGCCGCCTGTAAAAGCTTTGGGTTCTCGATTGAAATAGTAAACGTAGGTGAAAAATCTGCTGGCTGTATCTGGCGATCCGCTGTCGTTGTGCAGTTTGTAAAAGTTGTTGTGATTGTGCATGGTTAATTGCGATTCTATTTCCCCGATCGGAAATGCGGGAATATTTAATTTGCGGAGTACGTCGGGGAGAATTGCTTTAATGCGATTCACCATCAATTCGGAAAATTCGGGAAAGGAATGAAGTACCATCGATCGGCGGTAATCGTCGGCATTTGTTGAGGTACTGGTGGGGACAAAGGCTGATTCTTTTGCTAAAACGTATTTAATTAATTTGTTCTTTTCCGCAGCAGTTAAAAAGTTATCTATTTGAGCGTAACGAGATATTAAATCATCTCTTGCAGGTGCGGTTGCGGGAATTTCTGTGGCAATTTCTGCGGGAACTTCTGGGGGAATTTCTGCGGGAATTTCTAAGGCAATTGCTGGCTGTATTGGCTGCTGCGGCTGCAAGTAAATCGGCGGTTCGGTTACTAAACCAACTAGGTGTTCGCCGGGAAAGCAAAGGGCCGATCGTCCTTCGTCTATGGGAATTTGAAATAAACTAGAAAAACCGGGTGTTTGTTGGGTGCGATCGACTAATGTTTTGACAAGACTGTGCAATAGGGGCGTGTCAGATTTGAGAGTGACGGTACACTGATGTCCGCCGGTGAGCAGAATTTTAACTCTTACATCTTGGGGTTGAATTTGCTGTTGAACGGTCATATTTTTCTAAGTAAGCAACTCAAAAATTGACAAGAATACTTTTAGCTTTGTTTCGCTTCCCCTAAACCCCCCTTAACAAGTTTTCAAAAACGCTCTAGGGGGGCTGGTGGTATAATTCCTAATGCAAGAAGTGGCGGATATCGGTAAACATCATAGTAATTCCGAGTTGGTTGGCGGCTTCGATCGAATCTCGATCGCGCATACTTCCACCTGGTTGCACTATTGCAGTTATTCCCGCAGCGGCTGCTGTTTTTACACAGTCATCGAAGGGGAAAAATCCGTCACTGGCTAAAATCGCTCCCTGGCTTTTTTCTGCTGCTTGTTCTAGGGCTATTTTAACTGAACCGACGCGGTTCATTTGTCCGGCACCGATACCGATGGTAGTGCGATCGCGCGTTACAACTATAGCATTGGATTTGACGTGTTTTGCTACTTTCCACGCAAACAGCAATTCTGCTAATTCTTCTGCTGTCGGCTGTTTTTCAGTAACGGCACGCCAGGTGCTAGTTGTTTCTATTATGTTGTCGGAGTCTTGGGCGAGGAAACCTCCTGCAATTATTTTAACAGTTTGCGCTGGTCTTTGAGTCAAATCCGGCAAAATTAACACCCGCACTTTCGGTTTTTTCTTGATAATTGCTTCGGCTTCCGATTCGCACCCAGGGGCGACTATACATTCTAAAAATGTTTGAGTTAACGCCGTGGCGGTAGCTGGATCGATCGGGCGGTTGAGGGCGACAATTCCGCCGAAAGCTGATACTGAATCGGTGTCAAAAGCTTTTTGATAAGCTTCTGCTAGGGTAGTTCCTAAGGCTGTACCGCAGGGATTTGTGTGTTTGAGAATCGCGGCGGCGGGAGTGTCGGGAAATTCCGCAATCAGTCTCCTTGCTGCTTCTAAATCTACTAGGTTGTTGTAGCTTAATTCTTTACCTTGAAGGATGCTGCTAGTTGTCCAACCTGTGGGGGTGGTTCCGGTTTGATACCATGTGGCATTTTGGTGGGGATTTTCGCCGTAACGGAGAGTTTGCTGCTCTTTTCCTGATAGGTTAAATTGCGCGCCTGCAGTTGATTCAGGAGTAAACTTACCGCTGAGATAGTCCGCGATCGCCCGATCGTAGTTTGCTGTATGCTGGAATGTTGCTAAGGCGCATTTTTGCCGAAATTCTAAGGAGGTTTCGCCACTGTTTTTTCGCAGTTCTTCTAAATAAGTATTGTACTGTTCTGGATCGCACAAAACTGTCAGGTGATCGTGGTTTTTTGCCGATGCTCTCAACATCGCAGGCCCGCCGATATCTATCTGTTCGATTGCGTCTGCTAGCGATACATCCGGCTTGGAAATTGTCTGTTCAAACGGATACAAATTGACGGCAACTAGATCGATCGCCCGAATTTGATTGTCAGTTAAATCTGTTAAATCTTGGGGGACATCCCGCCTTGCTAAAATGCCACCGTGGATTCGCGGGTGAAGTGTTTTGACTCGCCCTCCCAAAATTTCGGGAGAACCGGTATATTCTGCAACTTTGGTAACGGGTATGCCAGCTTCTTTCAGGGCGGTTGCTGTCCCGCCACTGCTAATGATTTCAAATTCAAATTCCGCTACTAAAGTCCGTGCTAAGTCAATTAACCCGGTTTTATTAGATACGCTCAGAAGTGCTAGACGTGCCATTGGTTTGATGTTGCGATCGCAAAAATAGACAGGTTATATTTTAGATCGAGTCGGTCTCCCCTGGCGCGCTCTGCTAGTAAGTAATTGGTAATTGTTAATGGATATTACTTTTATGAGCGCGACGGTGAGTTTACTTAACTATATTTATATTTACAAAAATATTGCTAATTTTTCTCGAGCATTTGTGGCAAATAGAGTTGAGAGCGCTTGGAAAATGTACCAGATAACTTGATGGCGATCGAACTGTAACTTTTTAATAAAATCTTATGATTGTAGGAGGTAGCGGTGTGCTAGGATGAACCTCAAACCAATAAGTGCTGAAAATAGCTAAACAATAGACCAGTAAAATAGCCCGGTAAAATAATCCACTAAAACACTTTAATTTAAAATTTAATAATTTTTTTTAAGAAGGGTGAAAATTATGTTTTCTCAAGAAGCAGATTCAGAAGGGAATACAACCAATCTCAACAATTTAAAAAGAACGGGGAAAAATATTGGCGATCGAGTACGTACTCAAGACCAGTCTAAAGTTTTACAGCAGGATACCGCCAACAGCCACATTTCAGAAGCCTATATTGTTAATCTGTGCGAATTGCAACAGATGCAAGTAGCAATGCAACAACTAAAGCGGGATTTGAAAGCCAGCGAATCTCGGTTTCGGAGTACGATCGAAAAAAATGCAGACGGCATCGCAATTGTCAACAAACAAGGACTGGTTTGTTTTGTCAACCGCTCGGCAGAAGCACTGTTTAATTGTACGGAAAAAGAGCTATTAGGTCAAGAATTTTTTGGCAATTTAGTAGTAGAAGGTTCTGCCTGCGAGATTGAAATGGATGCGGATATTATTCCGCAAGTGGGACAAACAGATGTCGCAGGAATTCGCGTTGTCAAAACAGAAGTTGAAGCCGTGCGCAAGCACAAAGAAAATGCAGCAGTAGAAATGCGATTAGTGGAAACGGAATGGGAAGGGGAAATGGCCTATTTAGCAACCCTGCGGGACGTTACCGATCGCAAGCGAGCCCAAGAAATTCTGTGGTTGTACGATCGGGCAATGGCAGCTACCAGCACCGGCATCGTAATTTCTGATGCTACCAACCCGGAACATCCAATTATTTACTGCAATCCCGCTTTTGAAAAAATGACCGGCTACAAACGGCGAGAAATAATCGGCAAAAACTGCCGATTTTTGCAAGGCAACGATACCGATCCGGCGGCCCTAAACATCATCCGTCAAGCCTTAAAAACAGAAAGCGAATGCCAAGTAACTTTAAAAAATTACCGCAAAGATGGCACAGCTTTTTGGAATGCTTTGTCAATATCGCCAGTGCGCGATCGAACTGGCAAATTAACTCATTTCATCGGCGTGCAAAGAGACATTACAGACAGCAAACAAGCCGAGGAAGCCTTGCAGCAGTCGGAAACGCAAAGCAGAGAACAAGCGGTGAAATTAGAATCAGCACTCAACGAATTAAAAAACACCCATTCCCAACTGGTCCAAAGCGAAAAAATGTCCAGTTTGGGATTGCTAATTGCAGGAGTCGCCCACGAAATAAACAACCCTGTCAGCTTCATCTACGGCAACCTCGCTCATCTCAAAAACTACAGTCAAGATTTACTGGATTTGCTGAAACTTTACCAACAGCATTATCCCGATCCAGTCGCAGAAATCAAACAACAAATAACCGAGAATGAAATCGATTTTTTAGTAGAAGATTTACCGCAAATCATGTCTTCAATGAACGTAGGCATCGAGCGAATTTCCCAAATAGTTCAATCGCTGCGGAACTTCTCGCGCCACAACAATTCGCAGATGAAACCCGTTAACCTTCACGAAGGTATTGACAGCACTCTATTAATTCTCAACCACCGCTTGAAAGGCAATGGAGAAAAGCAACCAATTCAAGTTATCAAAGAATACGGAGAATTGCCCCTTGTCAATTGTTTTTCGGGGCAGATAAACCAAGTATTTATGAATATTATTAGCAACGCGATCGACGCTTTGGATGAGTGGAATAGCGGGCGATCGTTCCAAGAAATGCGAGACAATCCCAGTCAGATTAAGATTAGCACGAGGGCGATCGAACCCAATTTTGTAGAAATCAAAATTAGCGACACCGGGCCGGGAATAAGTGCAGAAGTCCAGGAGCACATATTCGACACGTTTTTTACTACCAAACCAGCAGGAAAAGGCACGGGAATGGGGCTATCAATCAGCTACCAGATTATTGTAGAAAAACATAAAGGCGAATTGCTGTGTAATTCCGAAATCGGCAAAGGTACGGAATTTATTATCAAACTGCCGATCGAATCTTAACATCATGCCCGCTAGCATCATACTCGCAAGTCTGGCTTCTGTATCTCGATCGTTAGTCATTAGTTACTGTCAAATTGCAACCGCAGATAAAGGCGGATAAACGCAGATAAACGCAGATATGTGGAAGGAAGAAGGAAGAAGGAAGAAGGAAGAAGGATGACATGGGGAGAATGGCCAATTACCAATTACCAATCACCAATTACCAATTACCAATTCCCCCTTACCAACTGTCAACGATCGACTGTCAACTGTCAACTATTTAAAACACCTCGGCACCCGACAAATTCTTAACAGCTTCAGCCTTCGCCCTTGCCGCTTCCCCGCAAGTTTTCGGCGTCGGAAACATCTTGCCAGGATTCGCCAAACCCCTCGGATTAAACACCTCCCGCACCCACTGCATCGTCTCTAAATCCACCTCCGAAAACATATCCGGCATAAAACACTTCTTATCAGCACCGATGCCGTGTTCGCCTGAAAGACTTCCTCCAACTTTCACGCAAAGTTTGAGGATTTCTCCCCCCACTTCTTCCACCCTTTCCAGCGCACCTTCTACCGCGTTATCGTACAAAATCAGCGGGTGCAAATTCCCATCTCCCGCGTGAAAAACATTCGCAATTCGGTAGCCGTATTTCTCGCTCAATCCCTCAATCTCTTTTAAAACATAAGCCATTTGCGTGCGCGGAATTACCCCGTCTTGCACGTAATAATCCGGACTCAAATGTCCCGCCGCCGCGAAAGCAGCTTTCCGCCCCTTCCAAATTTTCAGGCGCGTTTCCGGATCGGTTGCCGTCGCGATATTGCGCGCTCCATTTTGCTTGCAAATATCGGCAATTCGCTGTTTGTTTGTGGCAACTTCAACTTCTAAACCGTCGATTTCGACTAACAGAATTGCCGCCGCATCGCGGGGATAACAGCCAGTCGCGACAACATCTTCTACAGCATTGATGCTGATGTTGTCCATGATTTCCATGCCGCCCGGAATAATGCCGGCACTGATAATATCTGAAACCGATTCCCCCGCCGCTTCGATACTGGTAAAATCAGCTAACAAAACGCAAATAGATTCCGGCGCTTTCAGAATGCGTAAAGTAACTTCTGTAGCTATGCCCAAAGTGCCTTCTGAACCGACAAATATACCAGTTAAATCGTAACCGGGCATTTCGGGAATTTCGCCGCCGATATCGACGATCGAACCGTCGGGAAGTACCAATTTTAATCCTAATACGTGATTGGTTGTCACGCCGTATTTGAGGCAGTGAACGCCACCAGAATTTTCAGCAACATTACCGCCTATCGAACAAATAATTTGACTGGAAGGATCGGGGGCGTAGTAAAAACCGGCACCGCTAACTGCCTGCGTTACCCAGTTATTAATTACTCCCGGCTGCACGACTACTTGCTGGTTTTCTAAGTCTACCTTTAGGATTTTTCGCATCAGGGCGGTGACAATCAGCACGCAGTTTTCGATAGGTAAAGCGCCGCCGGAAAGCCCGGTTCCCGCCCCTCTAGCTACCCAGGGAATTGAGTGCGATCGCATATTTTGACCGCTTTTGATACTTCTTCGGTTGTTCGCGGCAATACTACCAGTGCGGGGCGCTGGCGGTAGCTGGCGAGCCCGTCGCACTCGTATACTATCAATTCTTCGCGGCGCTGTACTACCCCGTTTTTGCCGACTGCTGCTTCAAATTCTTTGATAATCGGTTTCCAATTGCGTTCTGTTTCTATGGCTATCATTAGTAAATTTTATTAAGTAACTCTCTATTATATTGTTGCAGATTGTGCTGTTTTTGTGCAACTCGATCCCCCCTAACCCCCCTTCTTAAGGGGGGGACCGGAGGTATTTTTGTCTTATCACTGCGAACCGACAATTAAAATACACTCTTGTCCCCCCTTTCCTAAGGGGGGCTAGGGGGGATCGAACTTCAGATAAAGCCCGATCGAATGTAAACTGGTACTAAATTTCAGCTTAAGTTGACATTAATAAAAACAATTGTGTCAAAATTAAACGAATCCAACTTCCACCTACCTTACAACCCAAAACTCATCGCGATCGCCAAAGAACTTCGGAAAAATCCAACTCCAGCAGAAAAGAAACTGTGGCAGAAATTTCTAAGAAATTTCCCTTTTCGAGTTTTGAGACAGCGACCGATCGATAACTTTATTGTAGATTTTTATTGCGCTGCTTTGAGGTTGGTAATCGAGGTTGATGGGGAGACTCATTTTACGGAACAGGGGAAACAATCGGATGCAGAAAGAACAGCGATTTTAGAGGGTTACGGATTGAAAGTTGTCAGGTTTACAAATGTTGAAGTGTTGCAGGAATTTGAGGGAGTTTGTCAGAAGTTGTTGGGAGAGTTAGTTCGTCAATACCCGAGTCTCGATCCCCCCTAGCCCCCCTTAAGAACGGGGGGGACCGGAGGTACTCAAAGTCTCTCCTTCGTGGGGGAAGGGACTGGAGGTACTCAAAGTCTCCCTCA
>JAAUPF010000249.1 GCA_012034575.1 Richelia sp. CSU_2_1
ACTGCCGGGTCCCCCCAAGTCGAGCAAGTGGCGCGGATTTAGGGGGATCTAGACTTGGGTAAAAACGATATTTATCAAGGGTTTTAGTCTTAAGTTGACACCTATGGGCGTAGCGTAGCGGAGGGGAAGCGAAGCGGAGGGAATGCCGTGTCCCTACAGTATTTTAAAATTACCTATACCTTAAAGCAGAGAAATTTATGCCGTTAGATGTATCTGGCGACCGAGGTAAAGGTCGATCGCATATCCGACAATGAATCCTGGAGGCGAACACAGATTAAAGCTTGCAAGCTTCAGGCTTTAACAATAGAAATAAATTGAGGTGACAGCCGTGTTTTTTCACAAAAAAGAGCTCATGTCTCGGGTAACGGTAGACGAAGCCAACCCCCGCTTTGCTCAATTGCTGCTCGAACAGTTTGGGGGAGCAACAGGAGAACTTACAGCAGCTTTGCAATACTGGGTGCAATCCTTTCACTGTGAAGATCCGGGGATTAAGGATATGCTTCAAGATATTGCGATCGAGGAATTCAGCCACTTAGAAATGGTGGGCAAGCTGATAGAAATGCACACCAAAAACGTTGACCAAACAGAAGCTTATAAGAGCACTTTGTTTGGGATTCGCGGTGTCGGCCCGCACTTGCTAGACAGCCAAGGTCAAGCTTGGACGGGGGCTTATGTCAATGAAGGTGGCGATGTCGTCCGCGATTTGCGCGCTAATATCGGCGCTGAAGCTGGAGCTCGTCAAACTTACGAAGAATTGATTAAGCTGGCACCGGATGCGGGAACTAAAAAGACGCTGCATTTTCTGCTGACGCGCGAGATTTCCCACACTCAAATGTTCATGAAAGCTCTTGAATCTTTAGGAAAACTTACCGATCCGCTGTTCGGGAATATTCCGCCAGATTCGACCGTGGATCTTTACTTTAACTTGTCGGCAAATGGCAAGGACGATCGGGGGCCGTGGAATTCTGAACCTACTTTCAAATACATCGCCGATCCCAGCCCGCAAGGTTAATCGGATAGTTGATAGTTGACAGTTGATAGTTGACAGTTGACAGTTGACAGTCGATAGTTGATAGTCGATAGTTGATAGTCGATCGTTGACAGTCGATCGTTGATAGCGCTTGAGCGGGGATAGTCGCTCGTCGATCGCACGCAGCTAACAGACAACTTCTAGGGTAGATGTCTGCATCCCCGGCTTCTCAAGCTTGCTGTCAACTGTTTGCTATTTGAACTCTCTGCAATGTTATAATTATTTAAATTTCCGATCGACCCTTAACTTTACACCTTATTGAAATTGCGATCGACCTACTTATTAGTCTCGCACGGCAGTCGCGACCCCCGACCTCAAATAGCCCTGGAACACTTAGCCAAGTTGCTTGCTCGCAATTTAGCCGATTCGAGCTGTGAGGGTGTTCCCTCTTTCCCCGCAGTGGGAACTGCTACTTTAGAATTGGGTCCGGCTCCCCTGCACGAACAAATTTGCCGTTTTGGCGAACATACTCTTTCCCTCGGACTGACAGAAATTCAAATTCTGCCAGTATTTTTATTAGCTGGAGTTCACGTTACTGCTGACATCCCCGCACAGGTAGAAATAGCGCAACAAGCCTTTGCTTCAAATCTAAAAATCAACCTGCGCCCGCATTTGGGTTCCCAAGAAACAGGCTTAACAAAATTGGTAAAAACTCAGATGCAAGAGATTGCTTTTTTGCCCAATTTGCAACCGCCAAGCTGGATTTTGCTATCTCACGGCAGCCGCCAGCCCGGAGGCAATTTGACAGTTGAAAAAATAGCCAGTCAAGTCGGCGCGCAGACAGCTTACTGGTCGATAAAGCCGAGTTTGGAAGAAAAAATTGATGGTTTGGTTCGCGGCGGACATCAGCAAATCGGAATTGTGCCATACTTCTTGTTTAATGGAGGAATTACAGATGCGATCGCTCGCGGTGTCGAACAATTAAAACACCAATTTCCCCAAACGGAAATTCATCTGGCAAATCCTCTAGGTGCCAGCATACAACTAGCAGAATTAATCAGCGATTTAATCTATCCTTGACAGTTGACAGTTGACAGTTGACAGTCGATCGTTGACAGGTAGGGGCGGTGCCCCCGTGCCCGCCCTCTTCGTTAACAGTTGACAGTCGATCGTCGATCGTTGATAGCAAACAGCAAATATTTGACTGTTGTTAAAAGTTTCTAGTTTGGACTGAAACCCATTCTATTTTGCGGAATGAAGTCCGCACTACAAACATTTTTGATTGTTAGGAATCAAACAGACCCGATATAGATCGATCGAAAAGATACAGAGAACACTAAGGGAGAATGCAAAATGTCTGTAGGTAAAGTATATTTGGTAGGTGCAGGACCGGGAGATCCGGGTTTGATGACACTGAAGGGAAAAAGTCTTTTAGAGTGTGCGGATGTCGTGATTTACGACGCTTTAGTCAGCCCTCAAATTTTAGCTGCAATCAACCCGCAAGCAGAACGAATTGATGCGGGAAAACGCAAAGGACGCCACTCGTTGCTGCAAGATGAAACAACTCAGTTACTGATAGAAAAAGCGCAAGATAATGCGATAGTTGTTCGCCTCAAAGGTGGAGATCCGTTTATCTTCGGGCGCGGGGGCGAAGAAATGGAAGATTTAGTCAAAGCTGGAGTATCAGTAGAAGTGGTTCCCGGTGTAACTTCTGGAATTGCAGCGCCGGCTTATGCGGGAATTCCTTTAACCCATCGATCGTACAGTTCATCGGTCACTTTTGTCACCGGTCACGAAGCTGCTGGAAAATACCGTCCCGAGGTAAATTGGCAGGCGATCGCGCGCGGTTCGGAAACTATTGTAATATACATGGGAATTCACAATTTGCCTTACATTGTCGGTCAGTTAATGGCTGCGGGATTGAGTGGTGCAACTCCTGTAGCTTTGGTGCGTTGGGGAACTCGTGCCGAACAGGAAGAATTGATCGGAAATTTGTCTGCTATTGTAGAACAAGTTGAGGCAACAGGATTTGCTGCACCCGCGATCGCAGTTATCGGTAATGTTGTCAATTTGCACTCGATATTATCGGGATGCCGGCCCGTTGTTATGTAAGATACGTCGCCATCAATAGCGGTAAGGTGCGCAGTGCGCACCCTACATCTAAACCGCTTTTATTATTGGCAAAGTCTTGCAAAGAGAATCAATATAACACGATTTAACTAATGACTAATGACTAATGACTAATGACTAATGACTAATGAATGATAACTAATGACTAATGACTAATGACTATAGCAATCCTAAATCATTTGTGTAATTCTTGTAGGGGCAAACCCCCCGTGGTTGCCCGATAGATAAGGGGTAGGCACGGGGGCACTCCCTCCGCTACGCTTCGCCCCTACAAATTTTGCGAATCATTTAGGATCGCTATATCAACTCTCAACTATCAACTATCAACTGACTGATGGCAAAAAGGTTTAAAACAGGAGTTAAATGGCTGATTTGGTCGGCAGTTATAACTTTAGCCGGAGGCGGTGGCATCTTCGCTTACACCTGGTATCAAAACCGACCGCCCGAACCTGTATCGGTGCGCATCATGACAGTAGAAACAGGCACGATCGAAGATACAATCAATGAAAGTGGAACAGTAGAACTGGGCAACCAACAAACCCTCAAATCTCCCTCCGACGGTGCCGTAGATAAAATATTAGTAGAACCGGGCGATCGCATTGAATTAGGCCAACCATTAATTATTCTGCGCAATCCCGAAGGAGAAACCATTCTCGCCAAGCAAAAACTAGAAATTCAAAAACAGAAACTGACGATTGAAAACAACGTTCAGAAAATAGCAGAAGCTTCAGAAAAACTCAAAATAGCCCAACAAGCCTTCAATGAGTTTGTCAGCCAACAAAACCCGCAACTGCTAGAACTCGAAAAACGGGAACTAACCCTAGCGAACAACCGCAAAAAAGCCGTTGAAGCCGCCGAAAATCTCGCCGCCGCCGAACGGAAACTAAGAGAACTTCAAGCTTTACTGCAAAGGGGATTTATTGCGGGAAACGAAGTGCGATCGCAAGAAGATTTAGTGCGCAATGCCCAAGCAACTTTGCGCGAGGCAAAATTTACAGTTAGCAGCGATATTGTTGACATCCAAAGTCTGCAACTTCAACGGCAACAAAAAAAACAGGAACTCGAAGCACAGCTAAATCCCGCTGCATCCGAACTCCGCCAAGCTGAAATAGAACTCAGTAGAAATAATCGCGAACTTCAGCGTGTGGAACTCGAATACAAAGAGAAAGAACAAGGGCTTAAACGTAATATTGTTCCCGCACCGATTACTGGAAAAATTCTCAATATTAGCGTCAAAAATGGTGACGGAGTAAAGTTGGGAGACAACTTGCTAACAGCAGGAAATCCCGAGGAAGAATTGGTCAAACTCCAACTTTCTACTCTAAATGCCAGCCGAGTAAAACCCAATCAATTAGCTAGAATTAGCGTCATCGGCCCCAATCCCAAACAGTTTTTAGGAAGAGTAGAAAATTTGTCCCTGCAAGCAGTTCCCTCCGACGGGCAAGGAAATAATCGGGGACAATCTAGTTCCGCAGCAGTGCCGGCAACTGTAAAACTTGACACTCCCAGCAACACATTAATTCCCGGAAGTCAAGTCAATATAGAAATAGTTTTAAAGCAGCGGCAAAATGTGGTAATTTTGGATACGGAAGCCGTCGCGCGATCGGAAGCAAAGCCGTTTGTTTGGGTGCGAGACAGTCAGGGAAAAGCTCAAAAACGGCCAGTTACTATCGGTTTGGAAGGACTGACTCAAGTTGAAATTATATCGGGTTTGCGGGCGGGGGATAAAGTGGCGATCGCGCCTCCAGAACCTCCTTTAAAACCCGGAATGCCTGTTGTAGAAGAGGCAAAAGACAAACCGAGAATTGAACAAGAAAACTAACTATATTGTTATACTATCCTAAATCTGGGTTGCGGACACCCTTTATATTTTATACTAAATTCGCGTGAATTACCTGATTTATAATTAACCATTTATAATTAACCACAGAGGGCGCAGAGATTACAGAGAAAGGGAGAGAATATCGAGGTGATTACAGAAATTGCGATCGATTCACATAGCATGATATCAAATCTCATCAATCTCAAATTTCCACTCTCAAAACAATCTCAAATCTCACAAATCTCAAATCCAAAATCCCAAATCTAAAATCGCCTCACCGTGCGACTTCCCGCATATAATCTCCCCACAATTGAGCCGCATTAGCGCTTCCTCCACTCGTTGCAGAATTATCATCATTTCCCAACCACACTCCTGTGGCAAGTTGCTGGCTGGGAATGTAACCGACAAACCACAAATCTTTATTATCATTAGTAGTGCCTGTTTTTCCCGCTTCTCCCAATCCCAAAGCAGCACGACTACCCGTACCTCCCCGCACTACACCTTGCAGCATATCTGTCATCGTATCCGCTACATTTTCCGAAACTAACTGTCTGTTGGCGATCGGATCTTTTTGGTAATCATAAATTACCCGACAACTGTTAAAATCATTGCGATCTTTGCAATCGCTGCTATCAATAATTCGCTTGATTGCATGGGCGCGATTCCCCAAACCCCGATTCGCCAAAACTCCAAACGCACCTGTTAGTTCGAGCACGTTAACTTCACTTTCACCCAATACTAAACCGGGAGTCGATCGCAGCGGTGAAGTAATTCCCAAACGCTTTGCCATTCCCGCTACTTTATCTAAACCAACATCCTGCGCTACTCTCAAAGCAACTGAATTTTCCGACTGCGCTAAACCCCGATACATATCGATACTGCCACTGCTTCTTTCGCAGCCGCTGTAACTTTGTCCGCCCCAATTAAGAGGCGCGCAAGAATAAGTTTTATCCGGCAATATTCCCTGTTCTAGGGCTGCTGCATAGGCAAAAATTTTAAATGTCGATCCCGGCTGTCTCAAAGCTTGCGTGGCGCGATTGAATTGACTTTGCAAATAATCTACACCGCCGACTAAAGCTAAAACTTCTCCAGTTCTGGTATTGATAGTTACCATTGCTCCTTGAGAAAAATCGGCGCTACTTCCTGCATTTTCCACCGCTGTTCTGAGGGAATTTTCAGCTATTCTTTGCAAGCCGGGATTCAAACCAGTTTCTACGATAAAATTGCCTTCTCTCGCCAACTGTTCCCCGAGCAAAAACTCCAATTCATCAAATACATAACTGTAGAAATAAGGCGCGATCGTACTTTGCAAAAATTCCCGCGCTTTCGGATTGATTTCAATGCGCGATCGTCTCGCCCGATCGGCCTCTTCTTGAGAAATCGTTCCCATCGCCCGCATCCGTTCGATCACGCGATCGCGGTATTCCACTGCCAACTGATAGTTTTGAATCGGATTGAAGCTATTCGGCGCGGGCAAAATCCCCACCAAAGTTGCCGCCTCCGACAAGTTTAAAGCCTTCGCCGACTTGCCAAAATAAAACCGCGCCGCATCTTCAAAACCGTAAAGATCGATGCCCAAAAACACCCGATTCAAATAAGTCAATAGCAGTTCATCTTTACTGTAATAATTCTCCAATTTCAAAGCTACAACAGCTTCCCGCAACTTGCGTCCGGCAGAATCTTGAGTTCCCACATAATCCCGAAACAAACTCCTAGCCAACTGTTGCGTAATCGTGCTACCACCTTCGCGAATTCCGCCACCGCGAACGTTAGTTAAAAGGGCGCGCAAAACCCCGATCGGATCTACTCCCAAATGCCAGTTGTAACGGCTGTCTTCTGAAGCGATAACCGCCTTCGCCAAATAAGGAGAAAAATCCCCTAATGCCCTTAATTCTACGTGAGCGTTATTTTGAGGGGGACGCAGCGGAGTTTGCCCGTCGCGGGCATAAACAATCACCGGCCCGTTAATGCTTCTCGGTAGGGGACGCACTTGAAACTTGGTCGATTCAAGACCTACAAATAGAGCGATTAAAGCTGTAAGTCCGCTAGCACTGTAAAAACCGTAGCGCAAAAATTGCAAGTAGAAAGGTGGCGGATCTACGTACTGAATTCTGACAGCAGAGGCTAATTCCGGCGGCCCCAAAGTAAATATATCGCCGTGACGCAAAGCGATACTTTTAACTCGCCTTTTGCCACTGTAAATGCCGTTAGTGGAATCTTCATCTCTGAGTACAAAAGGAGTGCGGCGTCTAGCATCTCGCGACAGAGATAAATGTACGTGGCTGACAACCGGATTGCGAACTACAATATCAGAAGCTTTGGACGATCGACCCAACAAATAACGTTCGCCCAACAGCGGATAAATCTCAGCTTTTGCAGCGCCGGCATCCTGCACCCACAGTTCGGGTACTTTTGCATTCGGCTTCAACACTAGCTGGTTGAAATTAACCTTGGCAATAGTCTGGACGGCTTGGGAAATCGCACCCAAGACGGTTTGAGGTTTGCGTGGCGGCTGGGGAGGAGTCATCCGATTTTAGATTTTAGATTTTAGATTTTGGATTGGGGATTGAATCGATTTTAGATTTTCGATTGGAGATGGGAGATTAAAGATTGAGAATTTGAGCTTGGGGGATTTTAAATTGCGATTATAGCCTTTTTCAGTAAGGCAAGGTACGGAAATTACCAATTACCAATTACCAATTACCAATTACCAATTCCCTCCGCTTCGCTTCGCCCATTCCCCATTTGGCTGCTGGCGACAGTCGATCGATCGGTGCTTGCACCATTCTACTCGCTATTATAAAACTTATAATCTCAGCATTTAAACTTCCTCCGAAACAGAATCACGATCGTCCTGGCTTTTAGACCCTGGCGGACTCCAGAAAGTTGCTATCAGCAAACAAATAATCCCGGCATTAATAAACACATCAGCTAGATTAAACACCGGGAACCGAATCAACCGAAAATCCAAAAAATCCACCACATGACCGGAGACAAATCTATCTATGCCGTTTCCCAGCGCACCCCCCAATATCAAACCGTAACCGGCCTGTTCCCAGCGGTTAATTCGCGGCCCGAACCAAGCCAACACTATCAATCCCGCGCTTACCCCCAAAGACAGCCACCGCAGCCAAATTGCCCCCCCGTTGCTGAACAGACTGAAAGCTGCACCGGTATTCACAACATAAGTGAAGTGAAACACTCCCGGCCACAGCGGCTGAGTCTCTGGAGGCACCGTCAATTCAAAATTTTGCACCACCCAAAACTTAGTCAAGTGATCGAAAAATAAACTGAGAACAGCAGCCACCCAGAACCAAGGATTTCTTTTAAAACGCATGAATTAGCCAATAGAAGATGGGGCATCGGGCAAGGGACAATTTACGCAAATTTCGCGTGTCATTGCCAGTTTAACGCTGTGCACCGGAGATTTCCGGGCCGCACCGAGATTACTCTCCCGCCGCGCAAAGACAGTATAGCCTAATATCCTAACTAATGACTAATGACTAATTACCGATGACTAATAACTAATTAATAAAACATCAACTTGCGCATCACAAATGCTAGTACCGCGATCGCGCACACCACCGCCAATTGTCCCGGCAAAGGATAAACAGAATATTTCAAAATTTCCTTAAATAAAGGAGATGTTTTTATCGGCAGCAATAAGCGAGTAACTATTAGATAAATCAGTCCGATCGCGTGAATTGTGAACAAACCGCACAAACAACTAAAAGCCATCGATTCCAATCGCGAAGCTACTTTAAAAGCCACCCAGCCGCACACCCAAGCACCGGGAATAAAACCCAGCAAATACCCAAAACTCGCTTCTTTCAGATAGCCGATACCACCTCCTTGAGCAAACACCGGCCACAAAGTTAATCCTAATGCTAAATAAGCAATTTGTGAAAGAGCAGCAGCATTTTTTCCTCCCATGCAGCCTACCAACAATCCGGCTCCAATCTGATAGGTAACGCCTAAAGAATGCGGCTGAAGTCCTCCAGAATCCCAAAACCAAATAGGGCTGGTGACAAATGCAGGCAAAAATGTTCCTCCTATTGTTAGGAGCAAACCAATAAAAGCCCAGATTAATTCAATGGGAGCAAAAAGCATTCGATTTTAGATTTTAGATTTTAGATTTTAGATTTGTGGATTGTGAGATTGTGGGATTGTGGGATTGTATGTAGTAGTAGTAGGGTGCGCACTGCGCACCTTAGCACTACTAATAATGTATCAAACTACTTTTTGCGTAAGTCCGGTTGTAGCGCTACTAATAATGTATCAAACTACTTTTTGCGTAAGTCCGGTTGTAGTTTTTAGACATTGATGTCGAAGTTAAGCAATCTTTGATAAACCTCGTTTTTCTCGGAGTCTCGATCCCCCTAAATCCCCCTTAAGAAGGGGGACTTTGACTGCTTCGATTCCCCTGAAAAGGGAGACTTTGACTGCTTCGATTCCCCTGGAAAAGGGAGACTTTGACTGCTTCGATTCCCCTGAAA
>JAAUPF010000250.1 GCA_012034575.1 Richelia sp. CSU_2_1
GGCCATGCTAATTTGGTTGGCTGTTATCCCATTGAGAGTGGCTAAAATTTCGCCAGTTGCAGTCAAGCGGATTAAAGTTGAACTGTTGTTTTGAGTAATTGAAAGTTGCGAAAAAGTTAAACCGCTGCCAAGTGAAAGAAAGTCGATACTGTCGGCAAAGTCTAAGATAGTATCGCTGCCTGAATTGGTAGATAATAAGAAGCGATCGCCCCCATTTCCACCAATCAAACTGTCATCTCCGAAGCCGCCACTGAGGAAATCATTGCCCTCACCGCCATTGAGCAAATCGTTGCCCAGATTTCCAAACAGGATATCGTCACCGTTATTGCCCAGCAAAGTATCATTATCTTTGCCGCCGTAAATAGTGTCATTCCCCAAAGTGCCGTCGATCGAATCGCTGCCGCGTCGGGCGCTCATAAAATCGCGATCGCTGCCGCCTGTCAGAGTGTCATTGCTATTCGTGCCGATAATTGAATTGGCAGAATTGTTAATGGGTTCGACACCGCCGGTGACAACAGGAGTCGCAATCCCAACAGGTAATGTGACAGCTTGAATTTTGCTATCTAAAGCAGTACCTGTATTTTCAGTAACTACCTGAGAAATTGTCTTAGTTCCCGCAGTAACTGCTTTGAAATCTTGAGTAGTTGCACCCAAAGCTACTTGTTGAACGCGGGCAACTGCTTGAGGAATTGATGTGACTGCTGGGTTAGAGACAGCAGCATCAATGCGTTGATTGGCTGTTGCCATTACTGTTGCAGATTGCGAGGCGATCGAGGTGAGTTTTTGAATGTTGAAACCAGAATCAATTTGCTGGATTTTCGCGGCAGCTTGTTGAATTATTGGTTCTAAAGTTGCTGCATTGCTGAGGTTTAAAACAGTGCCGGATTGAATGGGATTCGCGATCGCACTGACAACAGCCTTGACAATTTCGTTAGTAGCTGCACTAGAAGAACCGTCAATTAAAGCAGCAGTTTGAGTGATGACGTTTTGGACTTTTACCATTGCTGCAAAAGTTGCCACGCCGCCCGGTAAATTGTTGTTCGTACCGAAGATCGGGTCAAAATCAGTGATGTCAACTTCAGCGGGAATCGCCAGAGAAGATTTGACCAGAGATTGGGCTGTTTCTGGTGCAACTCCTTTGTCGATTAAGTCGGCGACTAAGCTGGTTAACAGCGTGACAACAGTAGAATCTGGCGGTGCGGTGACAGGTGTTTCTAGGGGTAAGCCGGTAGCGGTATCAGTGCCATCAGTAGCAACTAAATTACCTTCTGATGGGTCGATTTCTCCGTTTTTGTTGGTGTCGAAAGTCTCGAAGGGAATATCGAGATTAAATAGACCGCCATTGTCAGTATTGGTTGATGGTTCATTAGCATCGAGGACACCATTTTTATTGGCGTCAAAAAATACCTTAGCACCTGCAATGTAACCATCAATAACCCAGCCACCACCGTTAAGTTTCAGGATCGTGAATATCTGAGAACTGCTAGCACCTGCCGAGTCAGTGGCGATTAACTTCAGCTTAAAGGATTGTCCGTTACTTGGGGGAGTGCCAGTAAATTTGATGGTGTTATTGTTAGAGTCGAAAGAGAATCCCAACCAGCTACTGTTGGAATTGCTGTTTAAAGGACTGCCATCCTCTAGAGTTAATCGGTAAGAGATTAAGTCTCCATCCGGATCGGTGTAGACATCTTTAATGTCTTTATTAAACTCATTAATGGAAGACGCTAAAGAAATCTTCTTTTCTGGCGGACGGTTCCCAACAATACCTCCAGCCAAAGCCAGCACATCGACGCGCTTGAAATCAAGACTGGTATTAGTAACGTTACCGTCTTCATCGTCGCCGTCGTTGATAGTGACACCGGTTTGTTTTAAAAGATTGGCAAACTCGGTTGGCGTTAGTCGGCGGCCTAATTCTTTCTGTGCTAACTGTTGGGCTAATGCTGCAATGCCGCTAATGTGGGCCGTAGCATGACTGGCACCGTGATAGATGCTTAGAGGAACGCCAGAGTCGGTTGCCAGAGGAGGGCCAGAGACATCAGGGTCGGGGGTGCCTTCGTTGGGATCTTTGCCAGCCCCGGTGATGGGTGCTCCGGGAGCAAAAACTGTGGTTAATTTGCCGTTACGCTGAGAAATCGGAGCAATGCGATCGGCACCAGTTGTATTAGCCTTCGCAGGGCCAAAATAATTATCATACTGGTACGAACCAAAGTCAGTGGTATATATCCCGCCCACCGACAGCGAATTCGGATCGGCTGAAGGGTAGTTGACACCTGTAGGATTCTGGTACTGGTAGTAACGGTTGCCCGATGAAGAGACAACAATGATATTCTTCGCAGCCAAAGCAGCCAGTTCATCTTCAATACCGTAGAGTGAAATATAATCGCTGTAATTTCGAGCATTGCCGAAGGACATATTGACACTAGCAATGTTGTAAGTCTCTGCATTTTGCAATACCCACTGCAAGGCTTGTTCGACAAAGGCAAACTTATTATCTTCGTCTCCATTAAGTTGCTCGTCTCGCCTGATTTTCAGGTCGATAATCTTCGCACCGGGTGCCATTCCCGTATAGGTTGGGTCTTCGGAACCAATAACGCTAGCAATGCTAGTTCCGTGTCCGTCTTTGTCGCTAGCATCGGCGTCACCGTCAGCAAAATCGTAGTTATAAACAATGCGATCGCTAATGCCATTTGAGTCGCTGTCTGGACCAAAAAATGGATGCTTTAAGTTGACACCAATATCTAAAACCGCTACAGAGAAACCGCTGCCGTCAATCCCAGAAAAACGCGGTGTGGCGCGGAATTTGTCCAGATTTATCAGGGAATTGGCTACACTGGCAGGCTTGATATTATTGGGGTTGCGATCGTCTCTGGCGTCAAAATCATTTAAAGTCGATCGACCGAATAAGTTGTTGCCGATCGACAAATTAGAGTCATTACTATTGCCGCCAAAAGCATCAAACAGCACTGAGTTGAGGAAATTGCTATCCAGTCGAACATTAGATAGATTGTTATTGGCTAGAGCATTGTTGATGTCTCGCGTAACTTGGCTGACAGGTGAATTTGGGTGCGGATTTGTCTTGGGGTCTTGATAATATCCTGTGGTTGTGACACCTGCAAGACGAGGTACAGCAGACAAATTCAAATTGTATAAAGTCTGGGCGCTATTAACTGAAGAAACTCGAATGCCGTAAGTGCCGTGTTCCAAAAGGCGGTTAATTGATTTTGAGCCAGCGCCAGAACTTGTTGCAGTTGAAATGACATTTTCAGCGCTGTCAAGCAATTCAAGATTAATATCTCCCGTGAATCCGCTGACTGACAAGTTTAAGTCATTGTCAGCACCGATCGTGAATTTGTAGTAATCTGGATCGCTACTGCTCGTTGAATCAGTGTAGTTTTTGAGAGCGGAAGTTGCAGTGATTCTACGGGCTGTACTTGCAGTATTTTTCGCTAAATCTTCTGCTGGTATGCTGCTGTCATTATCGTTATTGGTGACAGCAACATCGGCTGCATTTAATCCGTTAAATCTGTTATCGGAACTGACAGCAGGGCTGGTGACAATGGTGTAAGCTTTATCCCCATCAATATCGTTGTCATTAACACCTGTTACCGTCACAGTTTGCGGCTGATTCCAATTAGTAGAGTTGAAGGTAAGCGATGCCGGGGAAACGGTTCCTTCTGCTGTATTGGAACTTGCTAAATCTATTTTGACATCCGCAGTAGGTGGGATGTTTAAGGTGTTGAGTTGAACGTTAAATGTTGCTGTTTGGCCTGATTCTGAGGTGATTAATCCACTTGTAGGACTAACAGTAATTCCCACAGGTGTCGGTGTTGGTGTCGGCGTTGGAGTTGGGGTTGGTGTTGGTGTTGGAGTTGGTGTTGGTGTGGGAATTGGAGGTGTCGGAGTTGGTGTTGGTGTAGGAATTGGAGGTGTCGGAGTTGGTGTTGGTGTTGGCGCAGTGTCGTTATCGGTAATGGCGACATTAACAGGCGCAATTGTGATGTTGTTATATTTAGCATCGGTACTGGTAGAAGAATGGGCGATCGCCCCCGAATGATTTCCTTCCACAACTGTATCGTTTGTGGCAGTTACTGCGATCGATCGCGCAACATTCCAGTTAGTAGCGTCGAAGGTGATGGGGGCGATCGCACTTATTTGATTTCCCGCATCAAAACTAACAGTAACTGGTGCTGTCGGCTGCGAATTTAGCTGGAGTGTATAACTGCCCGTCGCACCGCCTTCTGTAGCTGTTATATTCTGTTGTGAAACAGTCACACCAGCCGTATCGTTGTCAGCAATCGTAGCAGTCACGGGAGAAATTGTCAGGTTGTTATAATTAGTATCGGTACTGACAGATTTGTGAGCGATCGTCCCGCTGTGGGTTCCTTCGGCTGTGCTATCATCGATCGCCTTAACAGTGACATTTTGAGCAACATTCCAATTAGTTGGGGTGAAAGTTAGAGGGGCGATCGCATCAATTTGACTGCTTGTTTCAAAGTTAATCGTGACGTTTGCGGCAGGTGCGCTAGTCAAAACCACGCCGTAGGTAGCCGTTGCACCGCCTTCAGCAATATTTGTACTGCCGGCAGATTGCACGATCGAAACACCGGGGCTATCGTTATCAGTAATCGATGCTGTAACATCGGGAATCGCTTTGGCGTTATAATTTGCATCGGTACTGGTAGCTGTGTGAGCGATCGTCCCGCTGTGAGTTCCTTGTGCTAAATTGTCATCGATCGCAGTGACAGTGACAGTTTGCTCGACATTCCAATTAGTGCCGTCAAAAGTAATCGGTGTGGCGATCGGATTGAGTTGATTCCCAGTATTAAAGCTAATATTAACTGGTGCAGAAGGTTGCGAAGTGAGTTTGATTTTGTAACTGCCGGTTGCACCGCCTTCTGTCGCAGTGATGTTCGTAGGTGCAATGCTAAAGCCGGCAGTATCGTTATCGGTAATGGCGACATCGACACCCCCAATTGTGATGCCATTATATTTAGCGTCGGTACTGGTAGAAGTATGGGCGATCGCGCCTGTATGATTTCCTTCAACTAAACCATCGTCAACAGCAGCAACCGTAACAGTTTGAGCGACATTCCAATTATTAGGCGTAAAAGTAAGTGCAGCAATCGGTTGAATTTGAGTGCCCGCAGCCACGTTAATTGTGACGGGTGCAGTTGGTGGAGTATTTAATTTAACGGTATAACTGCCAGTTGCACCGCCTTCCGCCGCAGTCGCAGTAGCAGGAGTAATAGTAACGCCTGCGCTGTCGTTATCAGTGATGTTCGCATTGACAGTGTTGCCCGCAGTACCGTTAACCGTAAAACTTGCAGTCGCGCCGTTATAATTAGCATCGGTACTGGTAGCAGTATGGGCGATCGGACCCGCGTGCGGCGAAGTTTCGGCGACAGTATCATCAACTGCACTGACTGTCACTGTTTGCGGTAAAAACCAGTTAGTTGGAGTGAAACTAATGCCAGCAATTGGTTGAATTTGAGTGGCGGTGTTGAGGGCGATCGCCACATTTGCAGTAGGCTGATTGGTGAGCACAACTGTATAAGTATCCGCCGTCCCGCTTTCAGCTACATTAGTGCTGCCGCCCGACTCAATAATCTTTACCTGCGGCCCCCCAGGAATTATTTTAGTAATAAAAGCATCAGAAGCACCTCCCCCATTCGCCGCTTGCAAAGGGTTTGCTGTTGGGAAATTACTAGACGTAGTAGATCCCGCCACATAAACTCCACCAGAAGCATCCACCGCAATACCACTACCGTTGTCGTCGCCGCTGCCGCCGAGATAAGTAGAATCAACTAACGCAGAACCAGATGAATTGATTTTGGTGACAAAAGCATCTTTGCCGCCACCGCTGACACTTTGAATAACATTTTTAGTCGGAAAATTAGTCGAAGTCGTATCCCCCGTCACATAAACATTATTCGCACTGTCTGCAGTAATGCGATGGCCATTGTCATCTCCGCTGCCGCCCAAATAAGTTGAATAAATCAAAGCATCACCGCCAGGACTCAGCTTGCTGACAAAAGCGTCGGACGAAGTATCATTGCCAGCACCTGCTTTAAGCGCTTGAATTGGACTAGCTGTCGGAAAATTAGTTGAATTGGTAATTCCCACAACATACGCATTTCCAGCACTATCTACAGCGATATCAGCACCTTTTTCATCGCCACTACCACCTAAATAAGTGGAATACTTACCTTCACCAATTATGTTAAATTCACTGATAAAAGCATCATATTGACCGCCTCCCATTGTTGTTTGAAAAGTATTAATCGGCGGGAAACTAATCGCATAAGTAGGGAAGTTAGTCGAATAGGTAAGGCCGGTAATGTAAGCATTACCATACTGGTCTAGTGCAATGGCTTGAGCGTCTTCGCGATCGCTACCACCTAAGTAGGTAGAATAAACTAAACCACTGCCAGTTGGATTAACTTTAGAAATAAACGCATCAATTCCGCCTCCGTATGCAGGTTGGGAGGCATTGGCAGTGGGGAAACCGTCGCCTGTGAGCCCGGTAACATAAGCATTACCGTTACTGTCTACAGCAATGCCGTTGCCTAGGGCGCCGCTGCTGCTCGTGCCTAAAAAGGTAGAATAAACTAACGCATTACCGGCTGCATTGAGTTTTGTTACCGCAGCAGTGTAATTAGGTGCTGTAGGTTGAAAAGAACCAGGTGTAGTTGGATAACCCGGATCGACTTGTCCGGTTAAATAAGCATTGCCTTGACTGTCTACCGCAATCCCAAAACCGTATTCATTGCCAATACCGCCGATATAAGTAGAGTAAACTAAGGCAGTTCCTTCAGGGTTAATTTTGGTAACTAAGAAATCAGCGTTACCTGCTGGCGTAGTTTGGAATGCACCAGGAGTAGTCGTAAAATTGTTAAAAGTAGTGCCAATAATGTAAGCCGCACCTGTACTATCTACGGTGATGCGGTTGGCTGTGTCAGAGGCGCTGCCACCCAGGTAAGTCGAGTAAGCTAAAACTGGGTCGATAACCAGGGGTTGAGTGCGGTCAAAATCTCCCAAACTAAAACCAACTTGACCGTTTCCTAATAAATTGTAAGCTGCGGGAACATTCACCCGCTGTCCGTTGATTTCTTGATAAACGATCGGTGCATTATCAATTAATTCGCCCAGCGGTGTTTCTAAGATCAGCGCTCCGTCGTCACGCAACCGGATATTATTAACACCGCTATAATTCATCTTAATTTGACTCGGATCGGCAAAAGGAGCAACCAAAAACTCGCTTTTTAGTTGTCCTTCTGTGCCTTTGAAAACGCGATCGATTCCTTGATAGACGTTTTGATAAACGACGCCGTTAAAAGTGGGAACATTCGTGTGCCATTGACTGGAATCTTCGCCTAAAATAAAGTTAGCAACTCCCGGCAATTGTTCCAACCCGGAAATTGTCGGATTCGGGTTGCTGTTTGCTAAGCTGCTGCGGACAATCGAAGAAGTTGCAGCAGCATTTCCCAGTTCAGTTGATTTACTGAAAGCGGTAAAAGTGATTTCGTTTGGAGTGAAAAAGATACTGTGACCGACACCTTTCACCTGGAATTTCACAGATGGATCGCTTTGTCCAGAGTTTGCAATAAAACTTAAGGGAATTTGACCGTAAGATGTTTGTTGATTTTGAGAACTCATAGCTAGTACCCCGGTTGATGTTATGTCAGTAAGTTTACGGAAATACCGACTCTGCTGTATTGTAAATTCTTGCGAAAAACCGGCGAAAAATACAATTTTCTTGCGCAATTTCTTGGATTATTATGAATAATTGTAACAATGCTTGTAGGTGCGATCGGTAAGTGTGACAGTTCGATCATCCGCCAGGGGTTAAAACGCCTGTCTCATAGTCCGCCAGGGGTTAAAAACCCCTGTCTCATAGCGAAAGTCCTCGCTCAAGAGGACTGGGATTGATGATAATTTAATTGGATTTGTCAGTCGGTTTCAACTGACTTTCGCTATGAGACGGGGAATTAATTCCCCGGCGGACTTGTGGGTGAATGGGAAAAATTTTGAGTGCGAAAGATTTTCGGTGAGTCGGAGAGTCCGCCAGGGGTTTAAACCCCTGTCTCATAGCGAAAGTCCTCGCTCAAGAGGACTGGGATTGATGATAATTTAATCGAGATTTGTCAGTCGGTTTCAACCGACTTTCGCTATGAGACGGGGAATTGATGCCCCGGCGCATTTGCGGGTGAATGCGAGAGTTCGATCTGTTAATTCTTTGGCACCTTCGGATACCAGCGAGTTGGGCAATCGTCTCGATCGGTCATTTGTTCTAAATGCGAATTTACAGTATTTTGCAAATGATGCTGCTTTTGATTGATAACATAAGCGACAGCTTCTTCTAGTTGTCTTTGTCCTAAAGAAAATACTCCATATCCTTCTTGCCAGCCAAATCTATTGGGATTTTGCAAAGTTTGATTGAAATAATGGCTGCTGCTACCTTTAATATTTTTCACAAATTCAGCGATCGATTGTGTCGGAGGGATGGAAACTATTAAATGGATGTGATTTTCTGTGCCACCGATAGCGTGGACGATGCAATTGAGGGTATCAGCTTTGCCGATGATATAATTGTAAAGTTCTGTTTCTCTTTGTGCATATATCAGAGGTTGTCGCTCTTTTGTTGCCCAAACTAAATGATAGTACAGCCTCCACATTGCCATAAATATGTTTCCCGATTTTTACGTAAATTTTTTATTATTTTGCCATCTGCTAAGTAGGTAGGCGCTATAAAACACAACTATGTAAACAATCGTAAAGTATCCAAATACCCAAGAAAACAGCACTCGTCAGTCATGTTTACATACTGTTACATATTTCGGTTTAATCTCGCCTACTTACTTAGCCCGGTTATTTTACCATATCGGTAGCCCGTTTGATAATTTAATCGAGATTTGTCAGTCGGTTTTTAACCGACTTGCGCTATGAGACGGGGAATTGATTCACTCCTAGGATTTGTGGGTAAGTGCAAAAAATTTTGAGTGCGAAAGATTTTCGGTGAGTCGGAGAGTCCGCCAGGGGTTTAAACCCCTGTCTCATAGCGAAAGTCCTCTGAAAGAGGACTAAGATTGATGATAATTTAATTGGATTTGGCAGTCGGTTTCAACCGACTTTCGCTATGAGACGGGGAATTGATTCACTCCTAGGATTTGTGGGTAAGTGCAAAAAATTTTGAGTGCGAAAGATTTTCGGTGAGTCGGAGAGTCCGCCAGGGGTTTATAGCATTTCTCAGGTAGATGAGGTACAATAACAGCAGTGGGTAAACCAATTCCAGAAGTCTTGCTCTTCAACTTGCTCGTAGGCGAGCTTGATGGCTTCAGATAATCCTTTATAAGTTCTCGCGC
>JAAUPF010000251.1 GCA_012034575.1 Richelia sp. CSU_2_1
GCCCAGCCAACTATTCAGCCGACCAAATATTTTGCACGGGCGACATGAATTTGTATTACGACGTGCGCCATCCTTTGTGGTACAAACGACCTGATTGGTTTGGAGTTGTCGGAGTTTCTCGATTGTACGAATCAGTTGATATGCGGCTGAGTTATGTAACTTGGCAAGAAGGTATCAACCCGTTTGTTATCGTTGAATTGCTATCTCCGGGAACCGAAAAAGAAGATTTAAACGAGGTTTCAGAAACTGTACCGGCTGCTACCGAAGCAGTAGCGAACAACGGTCAAACAAATCGAGAAGCGAATTCCGAAACAGCAATAAACAACGCCGAATTAACTCAGGAACCGCAACCGGAAAAACCACCGCGCAAGTGGGAAGTTTACGAACAGATTTTGCGAATTCCTTACTATGTAGTTTTCAGTCGCTATACCAATAGAATGAGAGCATTTAAATTGGAAGGAGGTCACTATCAAGAACTAGAAATTCCCGATAATCGCGTTTGGATGTCGGAGATAAATTTAGGATTGGGATTGCTGTTGGGAGAGTATTTTGGAGTCACGAGATTGTGGCTGCGCTGGTACGATGCTGAAGGTAATTGGGTTCCCACTCCTGAGGAACAAGAACGGGAACGCGCCGAACAAGAACGGGAACGCGCCGAAATAGCAGAATCTCAACTAGCAGCTTTAATACAAAGACTGCAGGATTCCGGTATCGATCCCGATCGATTTTTGAACGATTAGTTGGAAACTTAAGAAGTTCCGCACCATTAGTAATTGCGTAAGGTGCGCAGTGCACACCCTACAGTTAAATTCCTTTTTTCTTCTTAATACAGATGACTGATAAAGAAAACCTGAGGCGGCATTTACTGCATCTAGATAACCGTAACTACAAAGCCTATAAAGATATTCAAGGCAGCTACGATTTTTCCGAATTTACCCTAATAATTGATTATATTCAAGGAGATCCGTTTGCTTCCCCCAGCAAATTTAGAGTCAAAGTTCCGCCAAATATTGCTCGATTTCCCAGGGAACTTTTCAGTTCCTGCAGTCGAGAAATCGCCCTGTGCGATTACCTCACCCGCCAGTTTGATAAAGCAGCCGGTAGCATTAGCAGCAAGCGCGGTAGCGGTAAAAGCGGTTTGATTTGCGTGACTCGCTGCGGGCAAGAAGTTTTAGCAAGAACTTCCGCATTTATCATTTCCTCTGCTAGATCGGATATCGAAGATTTAGGAGGAGTTGAACTGCGATTTACTGTCGGGCTTCCAGCGGGCGGGCGCAGTATTTTAGGGCGGCAAGCTGCGGCAATGCTATGCGAAGATATCCCGGAAATTGTTGGCAAATCCCTCCAATATGCTAACATGAATGCTGCGGAATGCCGCCATCACGTCGAAACAGTGGAAGATGCAGACTGGCTGCGACAGCAGTTAGCTGAAAGGGGATTAGTTGCTTTTGTGGCTGACGGTTCTATTTTACCGCGTCGCACCGGTGCGGACGATCGCCCTTTGCTAAAAAATGCTGTACCTTTTCAATCGCCACCGTCATTAAAAGTTGAGTTTGACTGTCCGAATCGCGGTTTAATTGCAGGCATGGGAATTCCCAGTGGCATTACTTTAATTGTTGGCGGCGGGTATCACGGCAAATCGACTTTATTGAGGGCGATCGAATTGGGAGTTTACAACCGAATTCCCGAAGACGGACGCGAATTTGTCGTAACTAATCCGGCGGCAGTTAAAATTAGGGCTGAAGACGGTAGAAGCGTTGCAGGAGTAGATATTTCACCTTTTATCAACAATTTGCCCCAGGGGAGAGATACAGCTCAATTCTCTACGGAAAATGCCAGCGGTAGCACGTCGCAAGCTGCTAATATTATCGAGGCTTTGGAAGTTGGACTCGGGAAGAAAGAAGAAGGAAGAAGGAAGAAGGAAGCATCTGAATACTTTGTGAAAAATCAGCAATTATTCTCTAATTCTGAAAAAGATTCAGTGCCTGTTTTATTAATCGATGAAGATACGGCGGCGACAAATTTTATGATTCGCGATCGCCGGATGCAGGAACTGATTGCTAAGGAAAAAGAACCGATTACGCCTTTCATCGATAAAGTCAAACAATTATATGATGATTTGAGAGTATCGACAATTTTAGTTATGGGAGGAAGTGGCGATTATTTTGATGTCGCGTATACAGTTATTGCTATGGATAATTTTCAAGCATATGATGTAACAGAACAAGCTAAAGAAATTGCTAAAAAATATGCGATCGACCGCAATGCTGAAGGTGGCAAACATTTTGGCAACATCTCTCAAAGAGTGCCAATTCCTGATAGTTTAGATCCGAGTCGCGGGCGGCGAGACGTGCGGGTAAAAGTGCGCGATGTTGATGAAATGGCTTTTGGTACAGAGGAGATAGATTTAGCTGCTGTCGAACAAATTGCCGATCGGGGGCAATTGAGGTCGATCGCCGCAGCAATGGTTTATGCCAAACAGCAATATATGGACGGCAAACGCACTTTATCGGAGATAACCGATCTAGTAATGGCAGATATTAACGATCGGGGAATGGATATTTTATCGCCTTTTCCTGAGGGAGATTTTGCCATGTTTCGGCGCTTTGAATTAGCTGCAGCAATTAATCGCCTGCGGAGTTTGATAGTTGACAGTTGACAGTTGACAGTTGACAGTTGACAGTTGACAGATTATCTATCAATTACCAATTACCAATTACCAATTACCAATTACCAATTACCAATTACCAAGTTTTTTCGTGCTTGGGATGCTAAAATATTCAAAATAGCTCGATCGCTGGCACTATATTTCGCACAAACCTCAGCACATGAATACACCAGAACTAATTTTCACAGCAGGGAATCTATTTGTCTTGCCATTTTGGGCGATAATGATTTTATTGCCGAATTGGGTAATTACTCGCAAAGTAATGAATTCTTTCATTCCCTTTGCAGTGCTGGCTGCCCTCTACATATATTTATTTGTCGCCAGCCTTACCCCGGAAAATGCGGCAGCTTTATCAAACCCGAAATTAGCAGATATTGCTAAGTTTCTCGGGGAAGAAACGGCAGCAGCTACGGGATGGATTCATTTTTTAGTAATGGATTTGTTTGTCGGTCGCTGGATTTATTTAGAAGGACAAAAAACCGGAGTTTGGACTGTTCATTCTCTGGCTTTATGTTTGTTCGCAGGTCCGATGGGATTGCTATCTCACATTCTTACTTATTGGGTAACTCAGAAATTTTTCCCCACTTCTGAGGTAACGGTAGCAACTGAAACTACATCGAGTTAAAAACTTTATTAGGCAGAAGGCAGAAGGCAGAAGGCAGAAGGCAGAAGGCAGAAGGCAGAAGGCAGAAGGCAGAAGGCAGAAGGAAAAAGGAGTCAGGAGTCAAGAGGAAGAAGGAGGAAAAACAATAAATATCAACTATCAACTGTCAACTGTCAACTGTCAACTGTCAACTACGCAACAGGCAACACCAAACGAGCCACGATCGAATCATTTTCTGAGATTTCCACATATAAACTTCCCCCCATCAAACGCAGCGATCGCTGGCAATTCAATAAATTTTGCACCAACGGCTGGTTGTGAGTAGAAGGAACTAATATATCTGGGTGCGATCGACTGTTGAATTCTGCAATTAACCGCCGATCGAACACGCCCCTGTCAGTAACAGACAATTCCAACAAATCTTTTCCCAAAAGTTGATAGCAAACCTCAATCTTGCTCCCAACATCAGAACGGCGGCAAGCAGCAGCCAGCAATTCATACAATACCAAATCCAGCTTGCCGCTGTCCCCGCGCACGCTCAAAACCTGACCGGCCGGCAGTGAAACAGCAGTTTCGCGATTCACTTCCAGCAAGATTTCCGACTGCTTGATTAAAGGAGCCACTCGATCGAGCGATCGTCTCAGCCAAGCATTTACAGACACCGCCTCCAACCCGATTTGCAACCGCCATTGTTCCTGTTTCAGCAGCAAATGAATCGAACTCAAAGCATTGCCAATTTGCCGCAAAATCTGCTGGTAGCGCAAAGTTTTCAGAGTATCTTTTTGTTCCTTCACCGGCTGCAAAATAGATTGACTCAACTCCCCCAACTCCTTCACGCCCCCTCCCACAATGCGGTAAAATTCTTCAAAACGGCGCTGTTTGTACCAGTTGAGCAACTCCAAGTCCGATCGCTGCGACTCCAACACCGATTGCACCGCCAAATACCTGCGCCACCAAGCCAACTGAACGGCCATCCCTTCAAGCAAATTTACTGACAATTCCGACCAGCGCCGCCCGGCAGCGTCCGCAGCTATTACAATACCGATCGGCTCGTGTTGTGGAGACGTGCGCAGCGCCACCGCCAGCACTTCCCCAATTCCCGGACTGCGCAGCCACCGCTTGGTGGCTAGTGGCAGTTCGCTGGTACTCTGCTGCAGGGCAGACCCAGCAGCCAGCACCTGCCGGATCAAAACATCTGTTTGAACTGGAATCTCGGCATCGGGATTGAGGGCAAAGATCGGATTGGCAGCAGCCACAGCAGCAATTGAAGCGAACTGCTCGCCAGGATTCCAAGTAATTAGGGCCACTAAAGGGCAAGAAACCGTTTGGGCAACTTGTCGGGCAAAATTGCGATCGAGCTGCGCCGGCGCGATTTCTGGCAAAGCAGCCAAACCCGACTGCAGGGATCGGTAGAATTGCTGGTATTTTTCAATTTCCGAAAACTGCTGCCAGGAATGCAAAATCAGTCCTAGCTGCTGGCTGACTACCCGCACTAATTCTCGCTCCGATCGAGTCCATGTACGAGTAGTGCTGTGTCCGACAACCAGCAAACCCTCGATCGATTTTAGATTGGCAATTTGAGATTTTAGATTGGGGTTTTCTCCTTCTTGCTCCATCCCCCGAGTGTTCGAGACTAACAGCGAGCGCATCCCTACTTCCCCCAACACCTCCCGCCAAGCCCCCAACCGCCCGTCTTCTTCCCAATTTTCGATCGCCACGGCTTCCAAACTGTCTCTCAACAGTCGCGCGTCTGCCAAATCCAGAGCTTTGAGCGGCGAAGGCACGGCCCTGCGGTTGCGCGGCTGATTTTGGCAGACAATTTCAAACCGATCCTGTTCGTCGGCGTACAGCAACAGCAGAAAGTATTCGCAGTTGAGACGCCCGCACAGCAGTTCGGCCGTACTTTTCAACGTCGCTTCCCAGTCGGCATCGCTGTAGATGGCGCGAGCGATGCCAGCAGTTAAATCGCGATCGACCTGAGTTTTCTTAATCCTTTCTTCCATCTCCGCCAGGGGAGCCGTTAGAGCCACCAACTGCGCCACCCCGCGCAGGTAATTTTTTTCTTCCTCTTGCCAAATTCGGGGTTCCGCCGCCTCGACTGCCAAAAAACCCAAAAGTTCGTTTTCCAGAACAATCGGTGCCGCCAGCAAAGAGCGGGCGCGGATTTGCTGCATCAGCCGCCCCGTGAGTTCGCTTTTGAGAGAACTGTGAGATTCTCCAATCCACACCATTTGTTCCGCCGCTAAAGCTTGATAAAAGCCGCCCAAATCCTGCACGGTAATGCCCGAAGCAGGACGGTTCATGCTGCTCAAACCCGGAGCAACTTGGCGGTTGCTGACTCGACGCCAAAAATAGCGCCGCTCCCGCTCGAACCAGTAAACATTGGTGCGCGATGGCTCGATAAATTCGTGGGTTTGTTCTACCGCCACTTGCAAGTATCCATCGAGCGATCGCACTTCGCGCAACTGCCCAATTAATCCTAACAGCGACTCTTCCGGATGTTTGGCAAGAGTTCGCTGCCAGTCTTTTTCTATTTGGTAAAGAGCTGTTGCCAGCGCTCCAAATATCATTGTTAATTGGGTTTTTTCTCCGGTTTTTGGTGCTCCTCCCCACTCTTGGGAGCCGAGCAAAACTACCCCGTAGCAGCGATCTTTGTACCGCAGGGGAAACAAAGTTGTGCCTTGAATGTTGAAAGTTTGAGCGGCTTTGCGCCATTCTCCGGCTCGGGTTTCCGATCGCAAATCCGCTACCGCTATCGGCCGGAGTTGGATCGCGACTTGTTCGAGCAAGTCTCCCGGAGTTAGGGTAAACCGCTGTTTGAGAAAAGACAAATCGCCGTTGGGCGTCATTCCGCCTTTGCCGAACAGTCGGTGAGTCGTGCGATCGTACAGCCCGATCCAAATTACTTGCCAGTCAAACTCTGCTTGCAAGTAACCGAGCGTTGTTTCCAGCAGCACGTCTACATTCTCCTCTTCTCGGAGAATCTGAAGTACCCGCTCTAGGGCCGCGATTTGTTTGTCCCAATCCTTGTGTCTTTCCTGCTGGCTCATTTCCAAGCTTCCCCGCAAATTTGTCGAGTAAAAAATTAAAATTTAAAAATTAAAATTTAAACTTTGCTGGCGATCGACTTATAATATATTCGGTATTACTCATTAGCGCTTTTGGTGTAAGTAAGGTATATTTTCAAGCAACTACCAATTACCAATTACCAATTACCAATTACCAATTACCTTGGATATATATAAATTTGGATTGCGACCCCTGTTATTTTCAATATTGAAAGCCGATCCCGAATGGCTCCACAACAGAACACTGCAAGTTCTCGAAACAGTCGATCGCTCGCAGTCAAACCCCGCAGCCAACAGCATACTATCTCAAATCCAGCAGTCTTTGGGACTGCAAGATTCTCGGCTAGAACAATCACTGTGGGGATTGAACTTTAAAAATCCTGTCGGTTTAGCCGCCGGATTCGATAAAAATGGAGTAGCTGCGGGCATTTGGGAAAATTTTGGCTTTGGCTTTGCCGAACTCGGAACAGTCACTTGCCAAGCACAGCCGGGAAACCCCCAGCCCCGCTTGTTTCGATTGCCAGCAGACAGTGCAGCCCTCAACCGCATGGGGTTTAACAACCAAGGCGCGGCGGCAATGGCGGCTCGATTTGAAGCAAGAAGCAAGAGGGGGAGAGGAAAAACTACGCATACCCCAGGGGTGAATCTCGATGCCCCGTTTCCACTAGGCATCAACCTCGGTAAGTCTAAGGTAACACCCCTAGAGGAAGCACCAACAGACTATTTGGCAAGCTTTAAGCTACTTAAAGATTGGGGCGACTATTTTGTAGTAAATGTTTCGTCTCCCAATACAGCGGGATTGCGATCGCTCCAAGATGCCGATCGGCTGGGCACAATTTTGGACGTTTTGCAACAGGAAAATTGCGGAATTAAACCTATTTTAGTCAAGATTGCTCCCGATTTGGAATGGGAGGCGATCGGCTCAATAATTGACCTGGCAAAAACTTACCAACTAGCAGGAATTATCGCCACAAATACCACAATTCGCCGCGACGGATTGCAAACGCAAATCCTGCGAGAAACAGGCAAATTAATTAGCGAAGAATCGGGGGGAATTAGTGGCAAACCAGTGCGCGATCGATCGACAGAAATCATTCGATTCATCTGGAAGGAAACTCAAGGAAAATTGCCGATCGTGGGAGTTGGCGGCATTTTTACGGCAGACGATGCTTGGGAAAAGATTGCAGCCGGAGCGAGTTTAATTCAAGTTTACACAGGTTGGTTTTACGAAGGTCCGATGATGGTGCGCCGGATTCTTGAAGGGTTGACGGACAAGTTGGCAGAAAATGGATTTAATTCGATTGCTGAGGCTGTTGGTTCGGGAATAGTTGACAGTTGATAGTTGATAGTTGATGGTTGACAGTTGACAGTTGACAGTTGACAGTTGACAGTTGACAGTTATCCCTCTTCTTTTTCCCTTCTTCCTTCTTCCTTCTTCTCTCTTCCTTCTTCCTTCTTCTCTCTTCCTTCTTCCTTCTTCCCTCTTCCTTCTTCCTCTTCCTTCTTCCTTCTTCCTTCTTCCTTCTTCCTTCTTTTATGAAACAATTGGTTTGGATAGTCTTATTTATTCTAGTTGCTGTTGGGGCCGCAGGTTGGGGTTCTTATTCTTGGCAGAAGTTTTCGCCCGTACCCGAAGTTCGAGTCGATACAAACCAGTCTTCCCCACCTCTGCTAGCAGAAAAACTGCGATCGAATTGCCTCAAATCGATCGGTCCCGTTTGTGGAAACACGTTGAAACTTTAGCAGGAGAAAGAGACTCGGAAAGAGATCGAGCTTTTGCCAGAGACTACATTTCCCAACAACTGCAAGCCTCAGGTTTGTCCCCACAATTGCAGCAGTTCGATCGAGGTACAAACATCGTTGCCGAGAACAAAGGTACAGACTCAAAAGCCGGTACAATTCTCGTTGGTGCCCATTACGATAGCGTGCTCAAATCTCCCGGTGCCGATGACAATGCTACCGGAGTTGCAGTAGTTTTAGAAGTAGCGCGCTTGCTGGGTTCTCGCAGTACGCCCCGCACGCTGCAAGTGGCATTTTTTGACAGAGAAGAAATCGGACTTTTAGGCAGTTTAGCATTTACTTCCAGTCCAGCGCGATTAAAAGATTTGCAAGGGGCGATCGTCCTCGATATGTTAGGTTATGCCTGCAATATTCCGGGCTGCCAAAAATATCCCGAAGGATTGACACCGGAACCTTTTCTCAATGCAGCAGGGGTTACATCTGGTGACAAAGGTGAATTTATCGCGGCCGTCGGAGATATGGAACACCCGCTGCTGCTGCAAACTTTTTCTGCGTCGAGAAAAGCCGATTTACCGCCTGTGGTAACGCTGCCGGTTCCCCTCAAAGGGCTGCTAACTCCCGATGTTTTGCGCAGCGATCACGCGCCTTTTTGGTATCAAGGAGTCGGTGCAGTATTGGTGACGGATACAGCAAATTTGCGATCGCCCCACTATCACCAACCTAGCGATACACTGGATAATATCGATCGCTCTTTTTTTGCAGGTTCTGCTCAAATTGTAGTTAATGCCACTGCTAAATTATTAGACAGCCGTGAATCTTTAAAAGGGAATGGGTAAAGAGTTTTGAGTTTTAAATTTTGAGTTTTGAGTTTTGACATTTCTTAATTCAAAACATACTTGCCCCAATCCACTCTCCAAACTCATAACTCCCGAAAACTGTCAACTGTTAACTGTCAACTGTCAACTGTCAACTGTCAACTATAAAACTAATGCTGCCATTCAAATATCCCGTACCGCAAACCGAACCGCCGCGACCTGCAAAAGAAACGCTGCCGACGATGTACGATCTACCTAGCGAGAATCCGGAGGAACCAGGTTTGCCAGATGAATTTCACGACTTGCAGGCGCAATTATTGAATTTTACTTTTCGCCCAGCCAACTATTCAGCCGACCAAATATTTTGCACGGGCGACATGAATTTGTATT